>JBMTZJ010000009.1:0-25415 GCA_049455515.1 Steroidobacteraceae bacterium | reverse complement strand
CGACGCGCCCGTAGCTCAGTTGGATAGAGCGCATGGCTACGAACCATGAGGTCGGGAGTTCGAATCTCTCCGGGCGCGCCACTTCGAGGGGTCGCCGCAGAGGTTGATATCACGGTGATATCAGTCTAAAGTCGAGACTGCTCGGGCCCGCCGTGGGCCCGCCCACAGGAGTCTCGACCATGCCCTCGTCCTCTCAGACGTCCGCTCGTCCCGTCAGTCACGAACGCGAAGTCACCGTCATGAGCGGCTGGCTGGCGTTGCCCGTCGTCCTCATGATCCTGGTCGTCGGTATCGCGGCGTGCATCGGTGGCGAGCTCGACGACTCCCCCGGTCTCTTCGGCATCGGGGTCGCCTTGATCGTCGCGTTCTTTGTCTCGTTCGCGGGGTTCTTCACGCTGCAGCCCAACGAGGCGCGGGTGCTGGTGCTCTTCGGCGACTACAAGGGCACGGTCCGTAAAGAGGGCTTTCACTTCGGTAACCCGTTCTATTCGAACGGGAGCTCGGCCCACGTGACGATCAAAGACGGCGCAACCGCATCCATCAAAAAAAACCCGCGCATGAAGATCTCGCTGCGCTCGCGCAACATGAACGGTGATCGCCTCAAGGTCAACGACAAGCAGGGCAATCCGATCGAGATCGCCGCCGTCGTCGTCTGGCGCGTGCAGAACACGGCACAGGCCATGTTCGATGTGGACGATTACGAAGAATACGTGCGTATCCAATCAGAGTCGGCAGTACGTCATCTCAGCAGTCAGTACGCCTACGATCATGGCGAGGAACACGAGATCACGCTGCGTAGCGGCACCGACGAGGTCTCCGAAGCGCTGCAGGCCGAGTTGCAAACGCGACTCGCGCCGGCGGGCGTCGTCGTCGAGGAGGCGCGGCTCACGCACCTCGCCTATGCACCGGAAGTGGCTCAGGCCATGCTGCGTCGTCAGCAGGCCGAGGCCGTGCTCGCGGCACGTCAGAAGATCGTGCAGGGCGCCGTCAGCATGGTGGAGCTCGCGCTCAACGATCTGTCGAAGCGCGGCGTGGTGGAACTCGATGCCGAGCGTAAGGCGGCGATGGTGAGCAACCTCATGGTCGTGCTCTGTGGCGACTCGGAGGCCAAGCCCGTGATCAACACTGGCACGCTCTACGGCTGAGGCGGACGGCGAGCGAGCCGTGGCGGAACGTAAGTCTTTTCTGATGCGGATCGATCCGGCGCTCTGGAGCGAGATCGAGCGCTGGGCGGCCGACGAGCTGCGCAGCGTGAACGGTCAGGTGGAATTCATCTTGCGCGAGGCCATCAAACGACGCGGCGTGACGGTGTCGGAGACGCGCGCGACGGCCGCCGACGAGCCCTCGGGCGAGCAGAGCGCGAAGGATTGAGCCCGCGCGGAGGATCGAGCCCGCGGAGAGGCCAGTCTCTCGTCAGGCGAGCGTGTGGAATACGCTCTGGACGTCGTCTTCTTGCTCGAGTTTGTCGATGAGCGTGAGCACTTCGGCCGCATCGGCCTCCGGCAGTTCGGTCGGTGCCATCGGGATGTACTCGTGCTCGGCCTTGAGCGGCGATATCTTGCGCATCTCGAGTGCCTCCTGCACGCGTCCGAAATCTTCGAAGGCGCAACGCACGACGAGTTGAGGCTCGCCTTTTTCGCCCGTGCTCTCGCCCATTTCGTCGAGTCCGTGGTCGATGAGGTAGAGCTCGAGATCGTCCTGATCGATGCCGGTGGGGTCGAGTCGGAAGACGCCCATCTTGCGAAACATGAACGACACGCTGCCGTTCGTACCGAGATTGCCGCCGCCTTTCTGAAAGAGATTTCGAACGGTCGCGACGGTACGCGTCGGGTTATCGGTTGCGGTCTCGACGAGCAGGGCGATGCCGTGAGGTGCGTAGCCCTCGTAGATCACGGTTTCGTAGTTGGTGGCGTCACGCCCCGAGGCGCGCTTGATGGCGGCCTCGACCTTGTCTTTCGGCATGTTGATCGCGCGCGCGTTTTGCAGGATGCGACGCAACATGGGGTTCGACTGCGGGTCGGGACCCCCGGACTTGACCGACATGTTGATGTCTTTGGAGATGCGCGCGAACTGTTTGGCCATCTTGTTCCAGCGGGCGAACATGGTGGCCTTGCGAACTTCGAATATGCGACCCATAGGGCGCTATGGTAACTGTCAGGACGAGGGAGACGCCATCGGGGCTGCGGTGGTCGGGCTCGGAATGAAGGTGTCCGAGCGGTTCAGGGCCTCTTCGGTCGCCTTGTTGAGCACCACGATACTGATGCGCCGATTGATGGGGTTGCTCGGATTTCGGGCATCGAGCAGGACATGCGATGACATCCCGATGACTCGAGCGACTTTGTCTTCGGCGATACCGCCGTCAACGAGTACGCGGCGGGCGGCATTGGCGCGGTCGGCCGACAGTTCCCAGTTGGTGTAGCGCGAACGAGCGCTGCCGACGAAGGGCGTATCGTCGGTATGCCCCGAAATGCTGAGCCGATTGGGGACGCCCTCGAGAGACTTGCCGACCTCGAGCAAGAGATCGCGGGCATAAGGTTTGATGGCAGTCCCGCTCAGATCGAACATCGGCCGATTCTGCGCATCGACGATCTGAATGCGCAGGCCTTCGCTCGTGATGTCGATCAATAATTGCTCGCGATATTTTTGTAGTGTTTCGTTTTTCTCGATGGCTGTGAGCAGCTCTTTGCGAATTTCTTGAAAGCGTTTGGTCTCGCTGGTTTCACCCGTGAGTGCGCGCGGGGTGCGCAGTTCGTCGCGGGGGCCAGGGGATGAGGGCGTCCCTGCACCCGACTCGGCGATCGGCGAGGGCGCCGAGGCGGTGAGTCCCCCGCGCAACTCGATGGGGCTCGTACTCGCACCGCCTGGGCCGTCTTGTCCTGGGGCGGGAATGGGTGCCGCGCCACGCTCCATGCTCGGATTTTTGAAGTACTCGAAGATGGCGGATTTTTGTTGGTCGTTCGCGGAGGCGACGAGCCACATCACGAGGAAGAAGGCCATGAGCGCCGTAACGAAATCGGCATAAGCCACTTTCCAGGCACCGCCGTGATGACCTCCGGCCACGACTTTCTTACGACGGATAATGATCGGTCGTTTGTCATCCGGGCCTTTGCCTTTCTTCGCCATGGGTCGTGCGGCCTCAGGCTTTCGGCGGCTCGGCGGTCTTCGGCTTGTTCTTCAAAGAATCTTCGAGATCCGAGAAGGTCGGCCGGACGCCGCTGAACAGCAGCTTACGGGCGAACTCGACGGCCACTTGCGGCGGATAGCCGCGCACGCTCGCCACGAGCGCCATCTTCACGACCTCGAAGGCTTTGCCCTCTTCTTCGGCGCGGCCTTTCATAGCCGAGGCGATCGGACCCACAAAACCGTAGGCGACGAGAATGCCGAGAAAAGTACCGACGAGCGCGGCACCGATCTTGGCGCCGAGCTCGGCGCTCGTCGCATCGGCGACTGCGGCCATGGTGTTCACGATACCGAGCACGGCGGCGACGATGCCGAAACCGGGCAGGGCGTCGGCCACTTGCTGCACGGCATGCGCCGGCTCGTGTGCTTCTTTGTGATGAGTCTCGAGCTCGTAGTCGAGCAGCGCCTCGAGTTCGTTCGGATCGAGATTGCCACCGACCATGAGACGCATGCAGTCGGTGATGAACTCGATCATGTGCGGATCTTCGAGAATCTTTGGATACTTCGAGAACACCGGACTTTTGCTCGGGTCGGCAATGTCGTTCTCGATGGCGAGCAGACCTTCTTTACGCGATTTGACGAGCAGATCGAAGACAAGCTTCAAAAGTTCGACGTAAACCTCGCGCGTGTACGGTACGGGCTTGATGAGACCGATGGCTCCCGAGAAAGCCGCCTTGCAGGTTTTGACGGAGTTGCTGGTGATGAAGGCGCCGATGGCCGCACCGATGATCACGACGATTTCGGAGGGGTGCCAAAGTAACAGCAGGTTTCCGCCGGCCATGAGAAAGCCGATGACCACCGACAGGACGACGATGACGGACCCGAGCAGCGCAATCATAAGAGTTCGATAGTAGGGTCGGCCGGGTTGTCGGGGGCCGCAGGTAGGTTCAAACTGGAGCAATCGGGCCCCCTTGTGGCAAAGGGCTGCCGACTCGGCAACAAACGACCGACACGAGCGACGTAAAAGGAGACGCAGATGTTCGATTTCTTTGGTTATGTCTCGGCGCTGCCCTACATGTTGGCACTCGCCGTCATCGGCTGGCTGATTTCCCTGCCGCGTCGCAACGTCGATGTCGTCGACTCGCTCTGGTCCTTGATGTTTCTGGTCGCCATCGCGGTGTATGCGGGGTTCCCGCCGGAGACCGTGAGAGGTCGCTTGCTCTTCGTCTTGGTGGCGATCTGGGCGCTGCGCCTCTCGATCTTCATCACCGCGCGCAACTGGGGTCACGAAGAAGACCGTCGCTATCAGGCGATCCGCGCGCGTAACCAGCCGAACTTCGCGTTCAGCAGCGTCTATCGTGTATTCGCGTTTCAGGCGGTGCTCGCCTGGGTGATCTCGATGCCGCTGCACGGTGCGGTCGGTAGCGAGGCGCCGCTCGGAATACTCGACTATCTGGGGCTCGCGCTGTGGATCGTCGGATTCATGTTCGAAGCCGGCGGAGACTGGCAGCTGTCACGCTTCAGACGTGATCCGGCAAATGCCGGCAAGGTGATGGACCGCGGTTTTTGGCGTTATACCCGTCACCCGAATTACTTTGGCGACTGCGCGCAGTGGTGGGGCTTTTATCTCATTGCGGTCGCAGGGGGCGCCTGGTGGAGCATCCTCGGCCCCATCCTGATGACGGTCTTGTTGCTGCGGGTGTCGGGTGTGGCGCTACTCGAGAAGGATATCGGCGAGCGTCGTCCGGCGTACGCCGAGTACATCCGCCGTACTAACGCGTTCATCCCCGGACCTCGCAAAGACTGAGGTCCAGGCTGACACGGGGGGTTTTCGTAAAGACCGAGGGATCAGCCCGCTTCGGCGTCTCGCGAGGCCCGCTTGCGCTCGTGCTCCTTTAAGAAGCGCTTGCGCAGGCGGATCGACTCCGGCGTCACTTCGACGAGTTCGTCCTCGTTGATGAACTCGACTGCGTACTCGAGCGACAGCGGGATCGGCGGCGTGAGCAGCAGCGCATCGTCTTTACCGGCTGCTCGAACGTTGGTGAGTTTCTTTTCTTTGATCGGGTTTACGACGAGATCATTGTCGCGGCTGTGGATGCCGATGATCATGCCCTCGTACACCTTCGAGCCGTGCTCGACGAAGAGCCGACCGCGCTCTTGCAGCGTGAAGAGCGCGTAGGCCACCGCCGTACCTTCTTCGTTGCTGATGAGCACGCCGTTATGGCGCTCCGGAATCTCGCCCTTGACGACGTCGTAGCCGTCGAAGATGTGGCTCATGAGTCCAGTGCCGCGGGTCATGGTCAGAAACTCGCCTTGAAAGCCGATGAGTCCGCGCGCCGGAATACGGTATTCGAGTCTGACGCGGCCCTGACCCCGACCGGTGGGGTCGCCTTCGACGGTCATGTCGAGTAATTCGCCGCGTCGGATCCCAAGTTCCGACATCACGGCGCCCTGATAGCCCTCGTCGATGTCGATGGTGAGCGCTTCGAAGGGTTCTTGCGTGACGCCGTCGACCACGCGCTTGAGCACCTGCGGTTTGCCCACGGCGAGTTCGTAGCCTTCGCGCCGCATGTTCTCGATGAGAATGGTGAGGTGTAGCTCGCCGCGTCCCGAGACGCGAAAGACATCTGCCTCGCCCGTATCTTCGACGCGTAATGCGACGTTGCTTTGTAGCTCGCGATGCAGACGGTCGCGGATCTGTCGGCTCGTGACGTACTTGCCTTCCCGACCGGCGAGCGGAGAAGTGTTGACCTGGAAGGTCATCGACAGTGTGGGCTCGTCCACTTTGATCGGCGGCAAACCTTCGGCATTCTCGAGGTCACAGAGGGTGATCCCGATATTGACCTCGTCGATCCCCGTGACGGCCACGATGTCGCCCGCTGAGGCCTCGGTCACGGGAAAGCGTTCGAGGCCACGAAAACTGAGAATCTGCCCGATCTTTCCGGTGCCGCGGTCTTCATCGCCCCATCGCAGCGCGACGGATCGACCCGCTTTGATCGTTCCGCGACGGATGCGGCCGATGCCGATCCGGCCCACGTAGGGGTTGTAGTCGAGCTGGGAAATCTGCAGCTGCAAGGGCGCGTCGACCTCGGTCGGCGGTGCAGGGGCATGCGCGAGAATGGCGTCGAAAAGCGCGGTCATGTCGGTGGCGGGCTTCTCGAGATCGGCCGTGGCCCAGCCTTGCAGCGCCGACGCGTAGATGATGGGGAAGTCGAGCTGTGCATCGCTCGCGCCGAGTTTGTCGAAGAGTTCGAACGTACGATCGATGACCCAATTGGCACGAGCACCCGGGCGATCGACTTTATTGATGACGACAATCGCCTTATGACCGAGGGCGAGCGCCTTGCGCGTGACGAAGCGCGTCTGCGGCATCGGTCCCTCGACGGCGTCGACGAGCAGCAACACCGCATCGACCATCGAGAGCACACGCTCGACTTCACCGCCGAAGTCGGCATGCCCAGGGGTATCGACGATATTGATACGCGTACCCTGGAACTCGATCGCGCAGTTCTTCGCAAGGATGGTGATCCCGCGCTCGCGCTCGAGATCGTTCGAGTCCATGACGCGCTCAGCGACGCGTTCGTGGGCGGCGAAGGTCCCCGATTGTTTGAGGAGGCAGTCGACGAGGGTGGTTTTACCGTGATCGACGTGAGCGATGATCGCAATATTGCGAATCGGGCGGGCGGTGGACATGAGGGGATCGGGCGGGCCGCGGCAAGTTAAAAGGCCGCGGAGCGTAACAGAGCCGCGGTGTGGTTGCGACCGTCCTGCGCGTTCGGCGTAGAATTCATCGGGATGAGACCCGATTTAACTGACCCTTTAGTTTAGGAGTGGCCCATGATCCCAGTTCGAAATGTGCTCGTGCGTTGCATGATGATCTCGTTGGCGACGGTTCTCGCGGCCTCCGGCGTGGCGGTCGCGCAAGATGCCCGAGCGGCGCAGCAGGTCAAATTACGTCAGTCCGCTTTCACGGTGTTAGGCGCTCAAATGGGTCTGATGGGCGCGATGGCCTCAGGACGAGCGCCGTACGACGCCAACGCATTTCGGGTGGCTGCCGAGCGCGGCGCCTTCATTGCGACCTATGTACCCGAGCTCTTTCCGACCGGCTCGATCACCTCGAGCAGCAAGGCCAAGCCCGAGCTGTGGCAGCAGCAGGCGGAGTTCCAGCGGCTGATGCGCGATATGCAAAGCAAAACCGCGGCACTCGCCACGGCCGCTCGCGGTAGCGACCTCGAGGCCATCAAGCCGGCCTTCGCGGCGGCGGGCGGCAGCTGCAAGGCCTGCCACGACAAGTACAAGGCCGACTAAGCGTCGACTTCGGATTGAGCATCGAAAGCACGACGGTCGGGGGGATTCATTACGCAGTGTCGGGGCGTCAGCACGCCCCGGCGCTCGTGTTGCTGCATCCGCTCGGTGCCAGCAGCGGGACCTGGGCGGCGCAGCTCGCCGAATTCGAACGCTTCTTTCGAGTGATTCGTATCGACCTGCGGGGGCATGGCGGCTCACGTCTCGAGGAGGGCGAGCCGCGTCCGTGTCGCATCGAAGATCTTGCCAATGATGCGCTCGGGGTGCTCGATGCGATCGGGATCGAGCGTGCACATTGGTGTGGGCTCTCGATCGGTGGCGTGATCGCCTTGCAGGTTGCGGTGATGGCGCCGAGGCGTGTGCTGCGTCTCGTGCTTGCCAACACGGCGGCGCACTTTCCGCCGCCCTCGATGTGGGATGAGCGCATCGAGACGGCGCGATCACGCGGTCTCGCGCCGTTGTTCGCGGCCATTCCGGAGCGCTGGTTCACACCGGGTTTTCGTGCGCATGACCCGGTCGAAATCGAGCGCATCATGAGTCTTTTCGAGGGCACCCAAGTTCGGGGGTATATCGAAGCCTGCGGCGCGTTGCGCGACGTCGATCTGCGTCCGCGGCTCGCAGAGGTCCAAGCGCCCACGCTCGTCATCGGCAGTGCGCAAGATGTCGCGACGCCGATCGAGCGTTCCGAAGAATTGACCGAAGGTATCACCGGAGCCGATCTGTTCGTGCTCGATGCGGCGCATCTCTCCAACGTCGAACAGGCGGTCGAGTTCACCACGACGGTGGTCGACTTCCTGCGCGACTGAGCACGACGTGACGACCGATCTCGCGGGTTCGTACCTGCCGTTCTGGGTGGGTGGCGCCATCCGCGGTCGCTTGCGTCGCGATGTCGCACAGGCGCTCGCGGGATTCGAAGGTATCGAAGCGGCGGAGATCGGCTACAAATTACGTGAGCGTGGTGAATCCAAAGCCGCGCGCAGTCGAGCGTTGCAGGCTCTGGCGCTGCAGCTGCGCAAACTCGGTCTCATCGCGGATTGGCGCAACGAATTATCTGCGCTGCTCGATGAGTCGGGTGCCGAGATCGCGCGCTGCGAGCGCGGTGCGTTTCGATCCCTCGGTCTGCAAAATCGCGCCGTTCACGTGAACGGCTATCGCGCCGATGGCCGGGTGTGGGTGGCACGACGCAGCGCCCTCAAGCGCGCCGACCCGGGAAAACTCGACAACCTCGCCGCAGGCGGAGTGTCGGCGGGTGAGTCGCCGCGTCGGACGGCGCTGCGTGAAGCGTGGGAAGAGGCGGGAGTGCCCGCAAGTCTCGCACGGCGTGTCGATTTTCCAGGGATGGTGATTCGTAGCGTCCGTGAAACGACCTTTGGCGTACACGACGAACTGGTCATCGTCGCCGATCTCGACCTGCCGCAATCGTTCGAGCCGGCGGGGCGCGACGGTGAGGTGAGCGAATTTCTTTGTTTGACGATTACGGAGGCGGAGTCCGCGCTCGCACGGGGTGAGTTTACGATCGAGGCGGCGCTGGCATTACGCGAGTCGCTTGAGCGGCGAGGTGTCGCAACGCCTCGCCCGTGACGCGATACGGGATCCACTCGGTGAGACCCTGAGCCCCGAGCGACTCGTAGAACGTTCTCGCCGGTGTGTTCCAGTCGAGGACTACCCATTCGAGTCGCGTCAGCTGTTCCTCGACGCAACGACGCGCGAGATTGACCAACAAGGCTTTGCCAATTCCGCGACCCCGCAGCGCGGGTCTGACGTACAGATCTTCGAGATAGATGCCGTGCCGACCGCGAAAGGTCGAGAAGTTGTAAAACCACAGCGCAAAACCGGCGACCGAGGTTGTGCCGGCCTCTGACCACTCGGCGACGTCTGCGAACACCCTGGGCGATGGACCGAAGAGCGCGTCTTCGAGTGCGGCGGGTGTGGCATCCACCTGATCGAGCAGCTTTTCGTACTCTGCCAGCTCGCGAATGAGCGCAAGCAGGGTCGGCGAGTCGTCACGTCTCGCGATTCGAAGAGTGAGCATTTGACCTCCGGTATACTCGCGCATTCTCGCACGGGAATTACAGGGAGTTCGACATGCAGATCAAGGGCAAGACGGTGATCATCACGGGCGGCGGTCGCGGCATCGGTCGCGAAATGGCCAAGGCCTTTGCTGCGCGTGGCGCGAATCTCGCGCTATTCGACCTCAACCAGACCGACCTCGACGAGACGGCGCGTCAATGTGCGGAGCACGGCGTCAAGGCTCGCGGGTATCTCGTCAACGTCACCCAAGAGGCCGCCGTCGCAGCGGGCATGGATGCAGTCGCCGCCGATTTCGGTGGTATCGACGTGCTCATCAACAACGCGGGCATCGTCAAAGATGGTCTGCTCATCAAATCGAAAGACGGTGCCGTCACCGGAAAGATGACCCTCGATCAATGGCAAGCGGTCATCGACATCAACCTCACCGGTGTCTTTCTCTGCGGTCGTGAAGCGGCCGAGCGTATGGTCAAGCGCGGTCAGGGCGGCGTCATCATCAACATCTCGAGCGTATCGCGGCACGGTAATCCAGGTCAGACGAACTACTCGGCGACGAAAGCCGGCGTCGCTGCCATGGCCGAGGTTTGGGCCAAAGAATTGGCGCGCTATGGCATTCGTACGGGGTCGATCGCGCCGGGCTATACGCGCACCGACATTCTCGCGGCCATGCGTCCGGAGATTCTCGACAAGCTGACGGCGCAGGTGCCGTTGCGACGACTGGGTGAGGCGGGCGAGATCGCGCATGCCGCGATCTTCATCGTCGAGAACGACTTCTTCACGGGCCGCTGCGTCGACGTCGACGGCGGCATGCGAATCTGACTCACGCGCCGCGCGCGAGTCGCAGTAAGTCGTCGGGCTGATGCAGACCGTCGGGCCCTGCGGCGCCGTAGCCCCAGGTCGCTGAAAAGAATCGCAGGCCGTTGCCTTCGGCGGCGCTGCGATCCTCGGCCGAGTCGCCGACCATCCACGTCCGGCTCGCGTCGAGTGACTCGCGCCGCAGCACCTGCTGCACGAGTGCCGTTTTGTGAGGCGCGGCGGGCTCTAAGGCATCGAGTGCGTATACCCCCTCGAACCACGCGGTCCAGCCGAGATGGTCGAGAATCAACCGCGTCGGTGCGATGCGTTTATTCGTGACGATATGCAATGAGATGCGATGCTGGATGAGGGCGGAGAGCATCGCGGGCACACCCGCGTACACCTCGGTTTGTCGATAGCCGCCGCCGTCGTAGGCCTCGCGATACGCGGCGGCCAACCGGGTGATGACGGCGGGGTCTTCGGTGCCGGCGAGTTTGGCGAGCGTCTTCGGCAGGGGCGGTCCGATGAGGCTCGCGGAAAGCGGTACGGCCGCTTGCAACCCTTCGCGCGCGAGCGCGAGTTCGAAGCCCGAGAGAATGCTTCGAGCAGAATCGATGAGCGTCCCGTCGAAGTCGAACAGAATGGCCTGAGGGCTCATGCCGTGAACTGTAGCGCTGCGAGTCGAGCGTAGAGCGGGTTGGACGCGATCAACTCATCGTGGCTTCCCGTTGCGATGATACGCCCGTGATCCATGACGACGATGCGGTTAGCTTTGAGCACGGTCGCGAGACGATGCGCAATGATGATCGTCGTGCGGGTGGCCATGAGTTGTTCGAGCGCCTGCTGTACGACGCGTTCGCTCTCGGCATCGAGCGCGCTCGTGGCCTCATCGAGCAACAGGAGCGGAGGATTTTTGAGGATCGCGCGAGCGATCGCGATGCGCTGTCGCTGCCCGCCCGAGAGTCGGGTGCCGCGCTCACCGAGGAAGGTGTCATATCCCTCAGGCAGAGCGCGAATGAACACGTCGGCGGCGGCGGCGCGTGCCGCCGCTTCGACTTCCTCGTCGGTCGCATTCGGTCGACCGAAACGGATGTTCTCGCGTGCACTCGTGCCGAAGAGCACGGTGTCCTGGGGGACGAGACCGATACGCTGACGAACCGCGAGCGGATCGGCGTCGGCGACATCGACGCCATCGAGCATGACGCGGCCCGATTGCGGATCGTAAAACCGCAATAGCAGCTGGAAGGTCGTGCTCTTGCCGGCACCAGAAGGGCCGACGAAGGCGACGGTCTCCCCTGGAGCGATATCGATCGAAAAACCGTCTAGCGCAGGGGTTTCGGGTCGTGACGGGTAATTGAAACGCACGTTCTCGAAACGCACGTGTCCGGCTTTGGTTCCCGCTTGCAGCGCGGGCATGGGCAGCGCATTCGGCGGTGCGACGATGGCGGGAGTCGCCTCTTGCAACTCGACGAGACGCTCCATCGCACCGGCTGCCCGTTGTACCTCGCTCCACATTTCGCTGAGCGAAGCCGCTGCGACGCCGGCGTAGACCGCGAACAACAGGAACTGGACGAGCTCACCGCCCGTCATTTCTTTGGAGAGCACTTGGTGAGCGCCGAACCACAGCACGATGGTGATGGCGGCGACGACGAGCGTGGTCGAGAGCGCCGTCAACCATGCCCGAACACGCGTGCGAACGACGGCCACCTTGAAACTCTCTTCCACGGCCGCGTCGTAACGCCGCGTGTTGAGCGCTTCGAGCGTGAAGGCTTGCACCGTCTGGATGGCGTTGAGTGTCTCGCCGGCAAGGCCGCTGGTATCGGCAATCCGGTCCTGTGAAGAGCGCGAGAGTGTGCGCAGTTTTCGCCCGAGCATGATCACGGGGACGATGACGGCCGGCATGGCGATGAGCATCAGGCCGAGCAGCTTCAGGCTCGTCACGGCCATCATGATGACGGCACCGATCAGGTTGATCGTCGAGCGTAACGCGATGGAAATCCCGACACCCGAGATCGATTGAACGAGTGTGGTGTCGGTGGTCAGTCGTGAGAGTACTTCGCCCGTCCGCGTGACTTCAAAGAATTGTGGATCCATGCGGATCACGTTGCGATACACGGCTTCGCGCACATCGGCGACGACGCGCTCGCCAAGCCAGGTCACGAGATAAAAGCGCATCGCGGCGAACGCACCGAACAGCACCGCGACGCCGAGGAAGGCGATGAAATAGATGTTGACCGTTTCGGAGTTCCCCGCGCTCATGCCTTTATCGACAAGTTGCGAGAGCGCGACGGGTAGCGCAAGCATCGAACCCGAGGCGAGCAGCAGCGCGACCATCGCCCAGCCGAGTACGCGCCGATAAGGTTTGAGGAAGGGCCAGAGCGCGGCGAGGGGGCGAACGGATTTGGCTTTTGGGCGCTCGGACAACGAAGAGTCGGACATCGCCCGATTGTAACGCGGGGCTCTCCCGATGCGCCGCGCGGCGGGTTACGGCACCCGCAGGATGAGCTTGCCCGTCGTACGGCCAGACTGAATGGCTTCGAGGGCGTCGTGCGCACGCTCGAAGGGAAAGGTCGCGCCGAGATGCGGTTTTTCGGGGATGAGCTCGAGCGTGGCGCGCATCGATTCGGGCAGTCGAGAGGCTTGCTCCCACAGCCAAATGAGATTGAAGGCGAGTAGCCCGCGATTCAGCGGAATCATGGCGAGCGGATCGAGGCGGGGTCGCCGCAGATACTGCCACGCGAGCTTCAGCAGGTTCGGTCGTTTGCCGGTATCCATGAAATCTGCAGCGCCGTACAGCACGTAGCGCCCCTCGGGTGCGAGTCGATCGAAGGCGATGCGAAATCCGTCGCCGTAGACGGCGTCGAAGATCAAGTCGAAGCCGCGACGGCCGTAATGGGTCAGTGCGATGTCGAGATCGTCTGCGAGGGAAGGACTACGGACGACCACTGCCGCCGGGTCGAGCCCGAAGCGTTCGATGAGCCAATCACGCTTCGTCGCACTGCCGACCACGGCGACCGGATGGGCTTGAAGGCGTCGCAGAGCATGCAGCGCTTGCAGTCCCACGCCGCCCGCGGCCGACTGCACGAGTGCGATCGTCCCCGCTTTCGCCGCGCCGAGGGGGACGAGTCCGTACCATGCGGTTAACGCTTGAACGGGGTACGCCGCCGCCTCGTCGAGCGACCATCCTGGTGGGACGGGCCAGAGCGTTCGCGCATCGACGTTGAGTTGCGAGGCGTAGCCGCCGAAGCGCGTGAGAACGATCACCGCATCGCCTTCGCGCCAGCCGCTGACGCCCGGGCCCACGCGTCGAATATGACCCGCGCACTCGAGCCCCGGTACGAAACTTCCCTTCGGCGTTGCCGAGTAGAGGCCAAGGCAGGCAAAGACGTCGGCAAAGTTCACGCCGACGGCGCGGACGTCAACTTGGACCTCGCCCGTGCCGGGAGGCGACAGGGGTTCTTCGACGAGCGCGAGTCGAGCGAGTGAACCGGCTTTGGGGATACGCCAGACGCGGCGCGTCAAAGAATCCGAAACGACTTCAGGTTTGCGGTTGACCGTCATACGCCCGAGCATACTGCGAGGGCAGTACCCCGGTGTAGCGACGGAACATGCGCGCGAAGTACGAGCCGTCGTGGAAACCGACGGCGAAGGCGATTTCCGTTACGGGGAGTTTGCCTTCGCGCAGGCGCTCGCAGGCGGCGATGATGCGGTACCGCAGCAGGTATTCACGAAACGTAATGCCGTAGACCGCATGAAAACATCGGCTGAACTGAAAACGGCTGAGACCGCAATGGGCGGCGATCCGGCTCGCTGCGAACTTCTCATGGTAGTGATCGCGGACATACTCGACCGCTTTCAGAACGCCTTGATGGGACGGGGCAAGACCCGCTGCCGCACGCTCCACGTGCTCGGCCGTCGGCAGTGTGATAGCTCTGATCGTGTCTGCCGGCATACCCACGTCCGCCTTCATCCTCGAGGGCTCAGCGTGGGGGAGGTCTTCCTATTCATAATGGGACAAAATGGTAGGCGGAAACGCTCAGCAACGACATTAAAAATAAGTAATTTATTGCGCAACAAAATTGTATTTTGGCGTTTGTGACGAGAGCGAACCGGTCATTCGCGCGGTCTAGGCTTTAAGATGGCCCCATGACTCAGGAACGACCGGACGCCGTCAGCGGATTCGACGCGGCCTTCACCGACGCCGTCAATCTTGGTAACCAAATTGCGGACCGTGACAAGGAAGCGGACCTTTGGGATATCGCCGATGGCCTGCTCGCCGGTGCCATCCAGTATTGGTTGTATTCGCGGCAGCCCTGCAAGGATCCGCGCTGTGTCGAGTGCATGCCGATCAGCACCGCCGAAGGACGCATGGCCGAGTTGCAGCGCCTCATTCGCCAGCTCTCCGAGGAGAGCGAGTACTTCCACTCGCCGAACGACTCGAACGTCGGTCGAGCCTGATCAGCGACCGACATCCTCGAGCGCTGCCTCGAGAATCGCGAGACCTTCCGCGAGCTCCGCGTCGGGAATCGTGAGCGGCATCAAAAATCGGATGACGTTCGCGTACACCCCGCAGGAGAGCAATACGAGACCGCGCCGTCCGGCTGCTTGAACCAGCGCCTTGGTGAGTTCGGCATCGGGAGCGTCGTGACGTCGATCTTTGACGAGCTCCATCGCCACCATGGCGCCGACCCCGCGGACATCGCCGATGCAAGGCCAGCGACTCTGCAGATCGACGAGTCGGGCGCGAACGGCGGCACCCACCCGTACCGCCCGCGCACAGAGCTGTTCGGATTCAATGATTTCGAGCACCGCAAGCCCCGCCGCACACCCGAGCGGCGATCCGGCGTACGTACCGCCCAGTCCCCCGGGCGGCGGAGAATCCATGATGGCCGCTTTGCCCGTAACGGCTGCGAGCGGTACGCCACCGGCGAGACTTTTGGCGAGCGTGACGAGATCGGGTTCGACGCCCGAGTGTTCGATCGCGAACATCCGCCCGGTTCGGGCAAAGCCGGTCTGAATTTCATCGACGATAAGCACGATCCCGTAGGTATCGCAGATCGAGCGCAGGGCGCGCAGAAACTCAGGTGGCGCCACATAGAAACCGCCTTCGCCTTGTACGGGTTCGACGATGATCGCCGCCACGCGCGCAGGATCGACATCGGCCTTAAAGAGTTGTTCGAGTCCTGCGAGGGCCTGCGCGGTGCTGACGCCGTGATAGTCGATGGGGAAGGGCGCGTGATACACCTCGGGCAGCATCGGACCGAAGCCCGCCTTGTAAGGCTGAACTTTGCCGGTGAGGCTCATGCAGGCGAGCGTGCGTCCGTGAAAGCCGCCGCTGAACGCAATGACGGCAGAGCGCTGCGTGTGATGACGCGCGATCTTGATCGAGTTTTCGATGGCTTCCGCACCGGTGGTGAGGAAAAGCGTTTTCTTTGGCGCAGCACCCGGGACGAGGTCGTTCAGTCGCTCGGCGAGTGCCACGTAGTTTTCGTAGGGCGTAACCTGAAAGCAGGCGTGGGAGAGCCTTGCCATCTGCGCATTGATCGCCGCCTGGACCTTGGCGTGCAGATGACCGGTATTGAGCACTGCGATGCCGCTCGCAAAATCGATGTAGCGTCGTCCTTCGACATCCCAGATCTCTGCGTTACTCGCGCGATCGGCGTACACCTGCAGCATGTTGCCCACGCCACGAGGGATCGCTGCGGTGCGTCGACGGGAAAGATCGGCGTTGGTTGGCATGGATCGTTCGCTCCGGGCTGATCGAGAGGGCCGCAGCCGCAGGACCCATGGCCTCGGATTCTGCAGTGTCGGCGGGCTCTGATAGAATTTAACCGTTTTTTCGAGTCTTTTCAGACATAACAGACGGAGTCACCGCGTGTCCGAGACTATCCAAACCGAAGTTGTCATCGTAGGCGCGGGGCCTTGTGGTCTCTTTCAGGTGTTTGAGCTCGGTCTGCTCGGTATGCGCGCGCACGTCCTCGACTCGCTCAAGGCACCCGGCGGTCAATGTACGGAGCTCTATCCCGATAAGCCGATTTACGACATTCCGGCGCTGCCGGTGTGCGGCGCTCAAGAACTCGTCGATCGATTGATGCAGCAGATCAAACCTTTCGAGCCGGTGTTTCACCTCGGCGAAGAAGTCATGCAGGTCGCGCCTCGCGGTCGACGATTCGACGTCGTGACGTCGACTGGTACGCGCTTCGATGCGGGCGCCCTCGTCATCGCGGCGGGTGTGGGTTCGTTCCAGCCGCGTCGGTTGGGAGTGCCCGGCTGCGAGGCGTTCGAGGGTCGAACCATTCACTATCGTGTCAAGGGTGCTGACGACTATCGCAACAAGCGCCTCGTGATTTTTGGGGGTGGCGATTCAGCCCTCGATTGGGTCATCGAATTTGCAGCGACTGCGCCGTCGGTCACGCTCGTACACCGACGTAACGAATTTCGTGCAGCACCGGCATCGGTGGCGCGCATGCGTGAGCTCGAATCCGCCGGACGCGTGCGTTTTATCGAGGGTCTTGCGGAATCGCTCATGGTCGAGGGCGAGACGATGACCGGCGTGCGTGTGAAGGCCGCCGACGGTGTCGTGCACGATTTACCCGCCGATCACGTGTTCGCATTCTTTGGTCTACATCCGAAACTGGGGCCGGTGGCCGAATGGGGCCTCGAGCTCGAGCGCAAGGCGCTCAAGGTGGACACCGAAAAATTCCAAACCAACGTTCCCGGAATTTTTGCCGTCGGTGATATCAACACTTACCCCGGCAAGAAAAAGCTGATTTTGTCTGGCTTTCACGAGGCGGCATTGGCGGCCTTCGGTATCCAGAGCTGGTTGTATCCCGAGAAGAAGCAGTTCCTGCAGTACACGACGACGAGTCCGGTGATGCAGAAGCGACTCGGGGTCGCCGGAACGTGAACGTTCGCGTCGGCGATCTCCTGAAACAATTCGAGCTCGAGCGCCTCGAGGTCAATTTGTTTCGCGGCGAGAGCCGTGACATCGGCAGTCCGCAGGTCTACGGCGGCCAGGTGCTCGGTCAAGCGCTCATGGCCGCATATCAAACTATCGACGATCTCGAAGTCCACTCGCTGCACGCTTATTTTTTGCGACGTGGCGACTTCAATCGACCGATCGTTTATCAGGTCGATCGCAGCCGTGACGGCCACTCGTTCTCGTCTCGTCGAGTGATCGCCGTACAGAACGGTGAGCAGATTTTCACCTGTGCGGCGTCGTTCCAGCGTCGGGAGCCCGGTCTCGATCACCAATCGACGATGCCTGAGGTGCCGGCGCCCGAGACGCTGCCCGACTGGAGCCGACCGACGCCCGAGGTCGCTGAGAAATTACCCGAGATGCTGCGTCGCTTCTTGAAGCGCGAGCGTCCGGTCGAGATGCGTCCGGTCGAACCCATCGATTTTTTGAGCCGTACGGCGCGCCCGGCGTGCGAGCGCGTGTGGTTCCGCATTGCCGAGCCGCTCTCGGGTGATGAACGATTGCACCGATGCCTGCTCGCCTATATGTCCGATTTCAATTTGTTGACGGCGGCGACTCGGCCTCATCACGGAAAATTCGCCCTCGGTGAAATGGTGATGGCGAGCATCGATCATGCCTTGTGGTTCCATCGGTCGTTTCGAGCCGACGAGTGGCTGCTCTACGACGTCGATAGTCCGAGCGCCTCCGGCGGTCGAGGCTTTGCCCGCGGCAGCATTTACAGCCGTGATGGCCGACTGGTGGCGAGTGTGGCGCAAGAGGGTTTGATGCGCGTGCGGCAGCCGTAAAAATCCGACTCTCGTGGGGCGAGGTTCACGATGAACAGACTGCTGCTTGCGATGGTTTTGGCGATGGCTCCCGTTTGGGCTCGAGCGGAGGTCACGCAAAGCGCGGAACATAAGCGAGGGCGACTCCTCTTCATCCAGTGCCGTGCCTGTCACGACCTGCAGCCCTCGGCCGTCACAAAAATAGGCCCGAACCTTGCGGGCATCATGAATCAGCCTGCCGGGCGCGTACCGGGCTTCGGGTACTCGGCTGCATTGTCGGCCTCCAAATTGGTTTGGAACGAGGCGACCCTCGATCGATGGCTCGAAAATCCGAGTGCGGTAGTTCTCGGGAACACCATGGCGTTCGCCGGGATCGCGAGCGCTGCCGATCGCGCCGCGCTCATCACCTACATCAAGGTCGAGAGTGCGAAGCGCTGAGCGCGACTACGCCTGCAGCAGCATCCAGTGATAGCCGTCTGGCGCGAAGAAGGTAAAGCTTCGTCGACCAAATTCGTCCTGCAGGACGGGAGTGATCTCGGTGGCGGCACTCGAGGCGACGTTTTCTCTCATGGCGTCGATATCATCGACGCGCCAACAGTACAGGCTGTATCCGAGACAACCGGCCCGCGATCGATCCAGTTTTCGATCGATCTTCGCCGATGCCGAAAACCTCACGCATTTGAGCTTTCCTGAGCGACGCTCGTTGAGGGCAGGGCCGGAGGCGGGGTCGTCGAAGTCGACCATGTGAAAGCCCTCGCCGGGCTCGAGCCCGAAAATACGGCGTGATCCTGTGGCGTTTTCGTAAGGTGTCCTTTCATCGAGCATGCGTTTCAGGCCGAGCACCCCGTCATAGAAATCGAAGATACGATCGTCATCGCTCGCGATCATGAGCCCGAAATGCGTGTGCTGGCTGGTACGCAGCAAGCTCGAAGGATCGACATCTCCGTATCGCGGGCTTTCGTAGCCGAAGCGTTCAAAGAATACTTGGCGGTAGTGAGGTTGCAGTAACACCATCTCGCGTACGCCGATCACCGGGTCTCGGAACGGCCGTGCCGCGCGCTGGCCTCTGACTTCGCCGATGACGGCGAGCAGGGGCTCGATGAGGGTGAGCGGCTGGCCCGCCTGGCGTGCCCGCTCCGCGTGGTTGAGGAGGTTGTAGGCGCTTGTCGTGACCCGAACGCCCCAACGCGAACCGACACAGCGCAGATTGTCGCCCATGCCGAGTCCGTCGTTGAGCGGTCGATCCCACTGCATCAGCCGGACGAGGCCATGGTCCGATTGTTGATGAGAAAGACGCACGGAGCGCACCGCAGAGTCGACGCCGTAGAGCGCAAGGGACTCCGCGGACTCGAGCGAGCCGGAGTCAGCCGGATGACAGCCGTACGCGGTGAAATCGGCGATGGCCTCATCGAGATCGGGAACGCCGACACACACTTCGTGGAGTCCGCCGATGCAACGTCCCGCTCTTGTCATGGGCGACGCAGGACCTTGCCGGGGTTCATGATGCCGTTCGGATCGAGCGCTCGCTTGATGGTCCGCATGAGTTCGAGTTCGAGGGGCGGTGCATAACGCTCGAGCTCCTCGACCTTGTGACGACCGATGCCGTGCTCGGCGCTAAAACTCCCGCCGAGCTCGCGAACTTGATCGTGGATCACGCGGCGGATCTCGTGTTCACGCGCGAGCAAAGCGCCCGTGCCCGACACACCGGAGGATTGATTGATATTGAAATGAAGATTGCCGTCGCCTACGTGTCCGTAGCACACGAGAAACCCTTCCGGGACATGTTCCGTCAGCCATGCACCGGCACGCGTGATGAATTCGGCGAGTCGATCGAGGGGTAGCGACACGTCGTGCTTGAGGCTCGCGCCATCGCGACGCTGCGCTTCGGGGATGTGCTCGCGAATGAACCAAAAATCCTGTCGCTCCCGTTCGCTCTGTGCGATGACGGCATCGATCACGAGAGCGGATTCGAGCGCTGCCGACAGCGCCGCTTCGAGTCGCTCCGTCAGCGGCTCGTTCGCCATCGCGCTCGTGATTTCGCACAGCACATACCACGGTGAGTTGCTCTCGAGCGGTGCTCGACTGCCCGGCAGATGGCGGACGACGAGATCGATCGCCACCTTGGGGATGAGCTCGAAGGAGGAGACGAGATCGCCGCAGCGTTCTCGCAGTGCGCCAAGGAGCGATACGGCCGATGCTGCATCGGGTACCGCGACGAACGCAGTCGCGACACTCCGCGGCGCCGGAAAAAGTTTGAGGCTTGCTGCGGTGATGATCCCGAGTGTGCCTTCGGCACCGATGAAGAGGTGGCGCAGATCGTATCCCGTGTTGTCCTTGCGCAGCGTATTGAGCGTCGAGAGCACACGACCATCGGCGAGTACGACCTCGAGTCCGAGCACGAGATCGCGCGCCATCCCGTAACGGACTACGTTCACGCCGCCCGCGTTGGTCGAGAGATTGCCACCGATCTGACAGCTTCCTTCGGCGCCGAGACTCAGCGGGAAAAAGCGTCCCGCTGCCGATGCTGCCTTTTGGACATCCGCCAATATGCAGCCGGCTTCCACGACCATCGAATCGTTGACGGGGCGCATCTCGCGGATCGCATTCATTCGGCGCAGAGCGATGACGAGCTGCGTGCCCGAGGCATCCGGTGCTGTCCCACCGCAATAGCTCGTATTGCCACCTTGCGGGACGACGCCGATACGCAGCGCATTGCAGAAGGCGAGTAGTCGCGACACCTCCGCCGTATCGCGCGGCAGCGCGAGCGCCAAGGCTTGACCTTCGTAAAGTTTGCGATGATCGACGTTGACCGCTGCGAGCTGACCGGGGTCGGTGACGATGACCGTGGTGCCGAACTGCGCGATGAGTTGCTGCAGTGGCGAGCCTGCTCCGCCCGGCATCATCGGGCGTATGCGATCGGCGGTAGCCGACAGTCTGGCTTGGTGAGTAGCAACTGGACGTCGCCGAGTTGCCGCTCGGCGTATCCACCCTCGCAATAGCAGAGGTAGAACTCCCAGAGCCTGATGAAGGAATCCGGGTAGCCGAGTGCGCGAACCTTGGGTAGATGATCGAAGAAATTTCGGCGCCACTCCCGCAATGTGCGCGCATAGTGGGGGCCGATATCTTCGAGGTTGAAGATCTTGAGATCCGTGGCGCGCGTCAACGATCGACTGATGGCCTCGACACTCGGGATGAAGCTTCCCGGAAAGATGAAGCGCTGGATGTAATCGACGGATTTTCGCGCTTGCTCGTAGAACTGATCCTGAATCGTGATGGCCTGTAGCAGCATGGCGCCGTGCGGGGCGAGCAGCGATGAGCACTTGGCGAGGTAGGTGTCGAGATAGTTGGCGCCGACCGCCTCGATCATCTCGATCGAAATCGCCTTGTCGTACCGACCTTTGAGTTCGCGATAGTCCTCGAGCAGCAGCGTGATGCGATCCGAGAGTCCAGCGCGCTCGATTTTTTCTTTGGCGTAGTCGTGCTGTTCGCGCGAAATCGTCGTGGTCGTGACGTGGCAGCCGAATTTGGACGCCGCATGAATCGCAAGGCCGCCCCAGCCCGTGCCGATTTCGACGACGCGGTCCGAGGCCTGGAGTTGCAGCTTCCGGCAGATCGCCTCGAACTTCGCGATCGAGGCTTGTTCGAGCGTGGCGTTTTCATGCTCGAAAATACCGCAGGAGTACGCCATCGTCGGATCGAGCATCAACTCGTAGAGCGCATTGCCGAGATCGTAGTGCGCGGAGATATTGCGAGCGCTCCCGGCTTTGCTGTTGCGGTTGAGGAAATGGAATATCTTGAGCACCGGGCGGCTGACGAGCGCCCAGCGGCTGTCCATGCCGTTCATGACTTCGCGGTTGGCCACGAAGATGCGCACGAGACCGGTCAGATCATCGCAGCGCCACAAGCCGCGGATATAGGCTTCGCCAGCTCCGACGGTGCCGCCGAAAGCGGCATCGGCATAAAGCTGAGGATGGTCGATGTGCAGTGTGACCGACAGATCGAGTCGTGACGTCCGCTTGCCGAAGCGATGCCGGGTGCCGTCCCATTCGATGAGGGTCAGCTCGCCGTCGTGCAGTGCGGCGAACTGCGCGAGCAGCAGGCGTCGGCCGAGTGCGGCAAGTGGCGAGGCGCGCTCGACGGGCGGCAGCGCGGAGAGCGTCGGGATGATGCTGGGTTTTTGCGTCTCGTCGGTCATGAGATCGAGCTCAGGAGGCGAGTTTGTCCGGATGCGTGAAGAACGGCGTGCGCTTGATCAGCAATAAGAAGGCTTGCCAGTAAATGAGAGCGCTCACCTTGAATGTGACGAACGGGAAAGTGGCGAGTGCGCGCGCGAGCGAACGCGCGGAGATGGGCTCTCGCCGCAGCGTCAACGTCGCATCGAAGTGCGAGTGTCCATCCTTCCAGTTTTCCATATGGACGGACAGTGTGTCGCCCGGCTCGCTAAAGCGCCAGTCGTACCGCATATCCATGGGCAAGAACGGAGAGACGTGGAACGCCTTGTCGAACTGCCAGCGTAGGACCTGGGCGCCGACCCGCTCGGCCCGATCGACCGTCAACACATAAGCATGCCGCTCGTCCCATGGGGTATTCGTGATCTCTGCCACCACGGTCTCGAGACGGGTTCCGGTCGTATCGAAGACGTAATAAAAGCTGACGGGGTTGAAGTTGTAGCCGAACTGCCGGATATGGGTCAGCAGGCGAATCGGCCCCTCGGGCCGTCGCCCGGTTTCCGCCTCGATACGATCCCGGACGGCGGTCTCGAGCGGCACGGCCGGGTCACCTAAAAAATCAGTACGCCGAAAACGCGCGAGCGCCGGCCGCTTGACCGACCAGAGCCAGCGTCCGGCGAAGACCGTATCGAGCTCGGAGAGATCGAGGTAGGTGAGGTAGATCCGATATCGAAAATCGTTGCGCCGAGGTCCGAAACGGCGGTGCCGGATATGCCCCGTGTACAGTGCGCTCGCGGTCATCGGGCAGGCGCTCGCAAGCTGCGACGCGTGGGTTCGGTGATGGGCGGCATCGGCGCTGGGCTGCCCGTCGCTCGGGCGAAATCCTCCACTGCCCAAATACCGCTCACCACGCCGTCTTCGTGAAATCCGTAGCGCCAGTAGGCGCCGCAATATTGCGTTCGATTGACGCCACTCACGAGGCGACGCTCGGCCTGCGCGGCGACCGCTTGGGGCGTGTACACGGGATGATGGTAGGTATATCGACCAAAAATCTTTGACGGATCGATATCGGCTTCACGATTGAGGGTCACCATGAATATCTCTTCCGACTCGATGGACTGAAGAATATTCATATCGTAGGTGAGCGCCACCCGGCCACTGTCGGGATTCAAGAGGTGATAGTTCCAAGCGGCGCGAGCGAGCGGGGTTCTCGGGAGCATGCGCCGATCGGTATGCAGCACGGCTTCGTTGGCCTGATACGGAAAAGCGCCGAGCACGCCGCGCTCCGCATCGGACGGGTCTTCGAGCATGGCGAGCGCCTGATCGCTGTGACAAGCGAAGAACACCTGATCGAAGCGCTCTTGCTGCACTCCGTGAGTACGCGAATCGCTGGTGACGGTCACCCCCTCGGCATCACGTCGGACGCGCCGCACGGGAGAGGAGAGCCGAATATCCGCCCGCAGCAACGGCAGCATTTTGCGAACGTATTCGCGCGAGCCGCCGCTCACCGTGCGCCAGGTGGGGCGGTCGTTCACATTCAGAAAGCCATGACGATCGAAGAAATCGACGAAAAAGCGCGCCGGGAAATCGAGCATGCTCTGCCCGGTCGCCGACCAGATCGCGCGGCCCATCGGAATGATGTACCGCTCGGCGAATACTCGCGAGTAACCGCCGCGCTCGAGAAAGTCGCCCAAGGTCAGCGTGCCATCCGGATCGGGATGTCGAGGTGTATCGGCCGGTGCCAATAAAGCTCGGGCACGTCCGTTGAATCGTAGGATGTCGACGATCATGCGCAGGAATGCCGGGTTCAAGGCATTTCGGCGTTGTGCAAAGAGCGAGTTGATCGACGTACCGTTGTATTCGAGTCCCGTGCGTTCGCAACGCAACGAAAAACTCATGTTCGAGAACTGCCAGCGCGCTCCGATCTGCTCGAGCAGGGCGATGAAATTGGGGTACGTCCAGTCGTTGAAGACGATGAACCCCGTGTCGATGGCGTAGTGCTTTCCGTCGCGCTCGATATCTTTGGTGGCCGTATGACCGCCCACGTAGTCGTTGGCCTCGAACAGGACGAGCTCGTGTTGTCGATACAGATGCCACGCGGCCGACAAACCGGCGATGCCGGTACCGATGAGGGCGATGCGGCTCACGTCGTCGAAGCCCGAATCGGCGTGCTCAACGGATACGACGCGGTGAGTGATCGCGGATCGCAACCGGTACCGGCTTGAGATCCCAGATGATGCCGAGCCAGGACAAAACCTTCAGCACGTAATAGGTGATGTCGATTTCCCACCAATAAAATCCCTGTCGAGTCGAGCTTGGGAAATGGTGATGGTTGTTGTGCCAGCCTTCGCCGAGCGTGATGAGGGCGAGCAGCCAGTTGTTACGACTGGCATCGCCGGTGCGGTAACGCTGTCGTCCGAACACGTGCGAGAGCGAATTGATGGTGTACGTGCCGTGATAGCAGGCCACCGTCGAAATGAAAAAACCCCACACGAGCATCTGAGCGCCACTCGTGCCGAGTTCGGGCGCCACGCGCTCGAGCAGGACGCCGAGGCCGAACATGAACACCGCGAGCGCCACCGGAATCAGGATGTCGAAACGATCGAGCCAGCGCAGCTCTGGAAATTGCATCAGATCGCGCACGCGCCGCAGATCGGGTCGAAATCCGCGTGCGGTGAGGAACCAGCCCATGTGCGAGCGAATGAAGCCGTGCTGCACGGGCGAGTGGGCGTCCTCGGGTTTATCCGAGTGGGCGTGGTGATGGCGGTGATGGGCCGCCCACCACAGCGGACCGCGCTGTACGGCCGAGGCGCCGAGCAAACCGAAGATGAACTGTCCGACGCGCGAGGTCTTGAAAGATCGATGCGAGAAATAACGGTGATAAAAGCCCGTGATCGCAAACATACGAACGACGTACGCGACGACGGCGACGGTCACCGCGATCGGGCTCCATCCGACCCAAATGACGCCAAGGCACGTGGCGTGGACGGCAATGAAGGGAAGTATGCGGGCCCACTCGACACGATCGGGGATGTCCGGCAGCGCCGCACCCTCGGGGGCGGTCACCAGCGGGCCCGTATCGAACCAGTTGACGAAGGCGCGCAACCAGCGACGCCAGAAGGGGAGGCTTTGCTCAGTCATGCTTGTCGGTCTCTTGCATCAAGATGCCAAAGCCCGCTCCCCGAGTAAACGTGCCGTGGCAGGGTGCTGCACGACACGATGGCTTTGGTGACCACCTCGGGGGGGCCCCCCCCC
>JBMTZJ010000008.1:0-25805 GCA_049455515.1 Steroidobacteraceae bacterium | reverse complement strand
CCTCGGCGGACCTCGCCGAGCTCACGCCGAAGGAGCTCGAGTTGCTGAAGCACCTGTCTTGCGGCCGCAGTTATGCAGAGGCAGGCAAAGAAATGCGGATCGCTATTTCGACGGTGCAGACACACATCCGCAACCTGTATCGCAAGCTCGATGTGCATTCGCAAGTTCAGGCGGTCACCCGAGCTCAGGATCGCGGCCTGATCTGACGCCTCCGCGGTCGTTCATTCTTTGACGAGCCGCATGACCTCGGTTGGAGTGAGCGTGCTCGCTCGCTCGCGAATCGCGGGAATGTATTGCTGCTGAGTGCCTTTGGCAGAGCTCAGCAGATCTTGATAGGTGCTACGCAGTAAGGCGGTCGACATGACCCGTCCGCCTGCGTAGTAGCCTTTGGCGAGGTGACCCAGCGCATAGGTCGTGGCGAAGGAGAACGCCATGCCCGTTGCCGCCCGGCCCAACCCCCCCGATCATGCCCCCTGCCGCCTTTCCGAGGAGTCCGCCGACGAGCTTACGGCCGATCTGTATGACGTATTGGGAGGTCAAGCCGACACCGACCGTCGCCAGAAATTCTTTGATGTGCCCCTGATCGAGATTGACGCCGTAGGATTGGCCGATGCGGTACACCATACGCACCTGCAGCGGGATAATGGCCATCGAAGCCCACGACTGGGGCAGCAGCTCGAGCGCCCCGTTCAGAATGGAGTAGTTGAGAATTCGTTTGTCGAGAGCCGCGTCGTGGGTCGCGTTCGGCGTCGGAGCTGGCGGGGCCGGTGTGTAGGCCGCCGTCGCAGCGTAAGCGGCCGCGGGTCCATAAGCCGCCGGGGCATACGCGGCGGCCGTGATGGCATCGGCCTGGGAGGCCGCCGCTGTGGCGACCTCATCGCCCTCGAGCCCCAGCTGACGACGTAGCGAAGCGAGGAACGCTCGCTCGCCCTCACTCTGGCCTCCATCGGCGTCGCAAACGCAGACCGCCATTTCATAGGCCAGCTGCCGATGCTCGAGTTGGGGGAGCGCCGCCGCGGCACTCTCGAGCGTCACCCTTTTGAGCAGCACGTCTTGATAAACACCCGCGAGCGTCGCACCGCCCTCGCTGGCCAGCGACTCGGCGGCATCACGGATAGCAGCCCGTTCGTCCTCGGTCTTGCGACCGTCAGAGATGGCCGCGTGAATCATGATGTTGAGCACGGCGCGTTGTTCGTTGGCATTCATGGGTGTTGGCCTCCTGTGAAAGATGATGGACGTTTGCGGGAGACGGAAGTTCCCGCCCGCGCGACCTGCCCGCGTGATGCGCAACGGGGACGGCTCCGGCTGCGGACGGTAGCGGGTTTGGATAGTCTCACGCCATGGAAATCGACATCATTCTCGAACCCGACCTCAACCCCGCTCAAGTCGCAGAATTAGGCCAAAAAGCCGAAAGGTATGGGGTCCGAGCGCTCTGGAGCTCGAACTATTTCGCCCACTGGGACTGCTTTCTCTCGCTGGTGCCGCTCGCCCAGTCGACCTCGAAGCTGCTGCTCGGCCCCCTCGCGGTCAGCCCCTTCGAGATGCATCCGCTCAAGATCGCCAATAGTCTGCTTTCGCTCAATGAATTCGCTGCGGGCCGCGCCGTCATCGCCATGGGTGCTGGCGAAGGCAACATCGACTGCATGGGTATCGAGCGTCCCGAGAAGATCGTACGCGCGGTTCGCGAAGGTATCGAGATCGTTCGCGGCGCCGGACGCGGCCGGCTCGCCAAGGGTTACAAAGGTGAAGACTTCGTGGTCAACCTGCCCTGCGCCTATGGCTGGCTGAAAGCGCCGACGCCACCCCTCGTCTATGGCACCGCCTATCGCGGACAGATGATGCGGATGGAGGCGCGCGTCGCCGATGGCGTATTCATTGGTTGCACCCCGCCCGAGGTGATGGCGAGCGCCATGAAAGAGGTCATGGAGGGCGCCGCAAAGCGTGAAGCCGACATGCCGACCATCCGTACCAACACTTTCTGGGCTTGGCATCTCAAGAAAGATCGGGCGGAGGGGTATCGTGAGTCTCGTCGCGAACTGCCGTGGCGCGCGATCAAGCTCCAGAAAGAGCTCATCTCACAATGCCTCACCGAGGACGAGGCGCAGCTCGTGCGCGACAACTATCAGAATTTCGTGGCCGCGTGGTTCGATCGCTCGGGCAACGTGAAGGGAATTCCCGAATCGATCCCCAATCGACTCTGCGAATACTTCACCTCGACGGGTGGCCTTGAAGATCTCGATCGCGAAATCGAACGATTCCGATTGTTTGCCAAGGCCGGCTTGTCCGAATGCGCGCTACGCCTGCACGACAACCCGATGGAAGCCCTCGATATCATCGGGCAGTACGTGATCCCGAAATTGCGCTGAACGCTTCGTCGGTACGTCGCCGTACAAGGTCGTACGCTGTCGGGGTGTCCGGCCTGCAGCACGGATCGCCTGCTCCATCGAGGCGACATCCATCTCTTGACCATTGACCCCGCCTGCGGCGCGCGTGATCGACTCGTTCATCAACACGCCGCCAAGATCGTCGGCCCCCGCGTGCAAGGCCTCGACCGCACCCTCGCGACCGAGCTTCACCCAAGACGCCTGAATATGACGAATGACCGGCTCCAGCGCGAGTCGAGCCACCGCATGCATCAGGAGCGATTCCCGCCAGCTCGGACCGCTACGGGCAAGCCCCTTGCGCCAAATCGGCGCTTCCATGTGTACGAACGGCAGAGGGACGAATTCCGTGAAGCCCCCCGTGCGCTCCTGCAGCCGCCGGATCTCGAGCAGGTGTCGCGCCCAATGTCTCGGGGTATCGACGTGGCCGAACATAATGGTGGCCGTACTGCGAAGCCCAATCGTATGAGCCTCGCGCATGACACCAAGCCATGCCTGAGTGTCGAGCTTGTCAGGACAAATGATGGCCCGCACATCGTCACAAAGAATTTCGGCGGCCGTACCGGGCAAGGTGCGTAAGCCCTCTGCGGCGAGTTGCGACAGATAATCGCGCACGGGGAGCCTCAGCGTTTCCGCACCGTGCGTCACCTCGAGGGGCGAAAAGGCGTGGATGTGGATGTCAGGTGCGCCGCGTCGCGCCGCACGTACGATCTCGAGATAGGTGTCGCCCGTAAAAGACGGATGGATTCCCCCTTGCAAACAGACTTCCGTCGCGCCTTTCGAGCGTGCCTCGGCGACACGCGTACTGATCTCGTCGAAATCGAGGACGTACCCGGGCCCACGCAGCGCGCGTGCGCTACGCCCTTTGGCGAACGCGCAGAAGCCACAGGAATAGCTGCAGATATTCGTGTAGTTGATGTTTCGGTTGACGACGTAACTCACCGTATCGCCGTTGACCGAGCGCCGTAAAGAATCCGCCGCGCTCACGATCGCTCGGAAGTCGGCGCCATCTGCACCAAAAAATCGTACGAGGCTCTCTTCATCGGGAGCCTCACCCTCGAGGCACCGCCGTATCGCCTCGGCGATGCGGGGCGACACGGAACCGAATGATGCAGAGCGCTGGGCTCGCGGTGCGTAAGCCTTCGGCGGCGGATCACCCGCCCCGGCGTGCCAATTCCGCTCACGCACGTATCCTGACGCGTCGATTCGGTGCAGCACCGACGTACGTAATCTCGGGTCGATCCACCGCGCATCGAGCGCGTGCGTCGGCACGATCGGCAAACGCTGCACGAGCACCCGACCCGCTTCGGCGGTGAGGCGCTCCAGCGTGTCGAGTTCCGGCCATGGGGCTTCCGGGTTGACGTGATCGGGTGTGACGGGCGACACACCACCCCAATCATTGATGCCAGCGTCGATCAAAGCCTGAAGCGAACCGGCGCTTAGATTGGGAGGCGCTTGGATCGACATCGACGAGCCGAAAATTCGACGTGCGACCGCAATCGTCCACTGCAACTCCTCGAGCGAAGGCTCGGGCGCTCGAGCCATTCGCGTGCCCGGTTTCGCCCGAAAGTTCTGGATGATGATTTCTTGGACGTGACCATGACGCTGATGCGACGCGCGAATCGCCAACAGCGTCTCGATCCGCTCGAGCCGTGTCTCGCCGATTCCTATTAGCAGGCCCGTGGTGAACGGGATCGCCAACTCGCCGGCCATCTCGAGTGTTTCGAAACGAACCGCGGGGTGCTTGTCAGGCGATCGATGGTGCGGACCACCCCGTTGCGTCAATCGCAGCGACCCGCTCTCCATCATGATGCCCATCGAGGCGGATACGGCGCGGAGTCGTCGCATCTCGTCCCGCGTCATGACCCCCGGATTGAGATGGGGCAAAAGTCCGGTCTCCTCGAAGACGCGCCGCGCGCAATACTCGAGATAGTCGATGGTGCTCGAAAACCCGAGTGCGCGGAGTTCTTCGCGTGCCGAGCCATACCGCAGTTCGGGCTTGTCGCCGAGCGTGAAAAGCGCCTCATCGCATCCGGCGGCGGCGCCTTGCCGCGCGATCGCCATCACCTCCTCGATCGGACGGAAAGCGCGTTGTCCTTTCTTAGGGGGCGCTGCGAATGTGCAGTAGTGACAGACGTCACGACAGAGCTGCGTAAGCGGGATGAATACTTTGCGCGAGTATCCGACCCGCAGACCGAAGCCATCGAGTGTCAGATCGCGCGCCCGCTGCAATAGCCCCGGCAGTTCACTCTCCTCGGCCAGCAGCCGCGCCTGATCGTCCGGCATCGGTTCGGCCTTTAGATCGTCGGGGACATCCACGTCGTGCGACAGACCGGGGATCTCGACACGCGCTGCGGGTAAGCCGAGCCGCGTGGCCGCTTCAAGATGCGCGTCAGCGCTGCGCTCGCCGTATTGAGGCAAGAGCGTTGAGGGCAAGCGCATCCACAAGGCATTCGTGCCCTCGCCACGACGATCCGGCACGACGACCACGGCGGTTCCCATCGCCCGCTCGATCAGTCGATCGATTTCTTCGGCGGTCACTTGCGGCGCATCGGCCGCCACCACGAGCATCGCATCGAAACGCGGGGCGAGCGACTGCTGCGCGAGCTGCACGGCCGCGTTGAGCCCGGTGCCATGATCGTGTAGTACCTCGATGCCCTTCGGGATATCGACCCGATCTTCGGGTGTCACGACGACGATGTGATCGATGCGCTCGGCGCCGCGTAGCGCAGCGAGAACTCGCGCGAGCATCGACTGGACGAGTGCAGAACGCCGAGTGACCGAAAGCACCCCGGCGAGACGCGACTTGCCATCCCGAGGCGAGCGCACGGGAACGACGGCGACAACGCGCATCACCCGGCGCTCCGTCTATGTTGACTCGTCGTATCGGTCTCTAAGGGGCGTAAGCGCTCTGCGAGCTCGAGCGCAGAAGCGGCGACGCGCTCGCGGTCTTCGAGGGTTTTCATGAGGATGCGCGTCACGCCGAACGGCAACCGTAGCGCATCGAGCGCTTCGCGGGTTTCGACCGTGTGATCCGATTCGTCGATGATCAATCCGTCGATCAGTCCCGGGTAATGCCGCGCGATCGCTCTCGCGTTCGCCTCGACGCCGAGCTCCTGCATGATTTTCGTGGTCGGCCCTTTGACCGCGCGTCCGCCGATGAGCGGCGAGACAGCGATAATGGGCACGCGCGCCGCGCGCAGCGCCATGCGTAGACCGGGCACCGACAAAATCGGGTCGATGCTGAGGTAGGGGTTCGACGGACAAAGAATGATCGTCTCGAGCGATCGACTGCGCAGCAGATCGAGGATGTCGTCGGTTGGTCGAGCTTGTGCGGCGCCCGCGTAATGCAAATGTTTAACCTTCGGCATCGCCCGCAGGCGCACGAAGTAATGCTGGAACTCGAGTCGCCCGGCGTCCGTCTCGAGCACGGTGCTGATCGGCGCATCGCTCATCGGCAACAACCGACTCGCCACACCAAATCGCATCGCGAAGTCTGCCATCACGGCGGTCAAACGTTCGCCCTCCGTCAAGCGACGGGTGCGCTCGACGTGTAACGCCAGATCGCGATCTCCGAGCAAAAACCAATCGGGTCCGCCTTGGCGACGTAGCTCGTCCATAAAACCGAACGACTCGTCGGCACGCCCCCAGCCCTGCTCGGGATGCACGACGCCCGCGAGCGTATACAACACGGTATCGAGGTCCGGACAAATACGAAGCCCGAGGTGAGTGAAGTCATCGCCCGTGTTGACGAGCACGGCGAGCTCTCCGGCGCCGAGACGCCGTGACAGGCCGAGTGCGAGCTTTGCGCCCCCGACACCGCCCGACAAGGCGAGCACTCTGATCGCCGGCTTCATCTGAACAAATCCCCCTCGCTCGGCCGCACGAGTGATCGACCATCCGACAGCGGCGCGGAAAAGTCCAGTCCACGGACGAGCGTGACCGGAATCCCTTCGGTCGACTCACCCATCACGAGTCCTGCCCCGGCGGCGACCGCATCCGCGAGCGCAATCTGCGTGCTTTGGAGGGTGCGCCCCTCACGATCCGTCGTACCGCGCAAGTCGAGCACACTGGCATACCCTGCCACACCGAGCGCCACGTTGACCGTGCCCTCGCGCCACGGCCGCCCGAAACTGTCGCTGATGATCACCGCGGGGTGCGCAGGCGCCAAGGCCTCGCGCAAACGCCTCGCCGAGGCGTCACAGTCCTTGGGCAGCAACAAGACATGGTCGTCGGCGTTCGGAATGTTGGATCGATCGATGCCCGCATTCGCCATGACCCAGCCGCATCGATGCCGCGTGATGAGAATGTTGGGCACCGCCCGTACGACTTCGCTGGACTCACGTAGCACGAGTTCGACGAACCGCGGATCCTTTTGAACTTTTTCCGCGAGGGCCTCCGCCTCGGCCGACGGCGTGACCTCGGCGAGACGGACGAGTCGGCCTTCGGCCTTCGATACTATTTTTTGCGCAATGACGAGTAAGTCGTACGACTCGAGGACGAGCCCGCTCTCGTGAATCGCATGACGAATGAGCGCGGCGAGATCATCGCCTGCCCGAATCTCAGGCAACCCCGAGACTGCAAAGAAATTGACCGACTTGGGCATCGGGCTTAGGTCTTGATTCCCGTGATTCGTATCCCGGCGCCATCCACGGCGTACTGCTTGTTGACGAAGATCAGGATCGAGGTCAACGCTTCGGCGGCGGCGGAATTGACGAGCGCCCCGCCGTGCAAGCCCCGCAGACCGCACGCCTCGACGAGACGTACGATGGCATCACGCGCGACTTTCTCGTCGCCGAACACGAGTACATCGCAGTCGACGGCGGCGTCCGCTGCGAGCTTGTGCGCGGCGACGTTGTGAAAGGCCGACACCACGCGAACACCCTCGCCCAAAATTTTTTGAGCGCGAACCGCTGCGCTGCCTTCAGCAGGCAGCTGTACCCGCATCACTTTGGGTGGAACGAGGGGCACCGTCGTATCGACGACGATCTTGCCGGCGACGGACGGGGCGATATCCCGAAGCGTGGCTTCCTGAGAGGCGAACGGCACCGTGAGAATCACGATGTCCGCTTGCGCGGCCGCCTCGGCGTTGCTTCCGGAGCGGACGGGATGACCGGCCTCTCCCGCCATTTGCTCAGCGGCCGTCGCAGCCTTGGCGGCCTCCCTTGATCCGATGACCACGTGCTCGCCCGCCTTGGCGAGCCGGCGCGCAATCGCCGAGCCGAGATCACCCGTCCCACCAATGACGGCGATGACCGGGGCTGAATCACTCATGACGGTCTCCAATCCGAAATTCGAGATGCCATTAGGCCAAATTCCGCGGGCCGGGGATCACCACCATGAGGACATCGGCGACGTTCGTACCGGTGGGGCCCGTAACCCAGAGATCGCCGAGCGTCTCAAGAGCCGACCCCGAGTCGTTGGCCTCAAGCACACGATCGAGATCGAGGCCTTGCGTCGCCGCTCGCCCGACCACCGTCCCGTCAAAAAACGCCCCTGCCGCACGCGTGGGCCCATCGGACCCGTCCGTTCCGGCGACAAGCCCCGTGACCGGGCCAGAGACGCCGCACATGGCACTCGCCGACAGCGCGCGCCCCAATCGCAACGCGAGCTCCTGGGCGCGCCCACCTCGACCCGACCCTTTGACGCGGACGAGCGGCTCGCCACCCGCAATCAGCACGCACGGTCGATCATGCGAACGATCGTTCAGTCGCTGCTCGAGCGCTGTGATGATTCGGGTTGTTTCCTGCTCCACCGAGCCATACAAACACCGACCGAGCGATCGCACGTCGAACCCCTCTGCGCGTGCGTTGACGGCGGCCGCCTCGAGCGCATCATCCAAGGTGGCGATCACGCCGTACGAGACGCCGCGATTTGCCAGCGCCACCGACCAGGTTGGCGCCGACCCGATCACGAGCGGATCATCGCCTGGCACATCCGAGATCGCGAACGTCACGAATTCCGCTGGCGCAAAACGCGCGGCGAGTTGACCACCCTTGATCGCAGAGAGCCGTTGACGCAGCCGATTGATCTCGGCAATCGAGGCGCCCGAGTTCATGAGCGCCTGCGTCGCACGCCGTTTGTCCTCGAGCGTGATACCCGGCGCTGGCAGGGCGCACAGCGCCGATGCGCCACCGGAGAGCAACACCACGAACCGATCCTCAGCACGAGGCTCCCCAATGAATTCGAGGAGATGCCGAGCTGCGCGTTCGCTGTCTTCGCCTGGATAGGGATGATTGCCGATCAAAATCTCCCAGGGCTCACGATCGTTGATCTCGAGTGGATGATCACGAACGATCAGCAGCCCATCGTCGACCTCGCGCCCCGCGGCCTGACACACCGAACGGAAACCTCGTGCCATACCCAGCGCGGCCTTGCCGAGCCCGACGAGACGCAATCGACCGCCTCGCGGGGGCAACGAAAAACCGATACGCCGATCGCCTCGCTCAAAGATCAATGTATCGCCGTCGACGCGCGCGAAATCTTTGAAGACTCGCTCACCCTGTACGGCTGCGATCGCGGCGGCATGCCAACGAGAAAGAGACGCCCTGAGGTCGAGGGTCATACGCGCGCGGGCGCACCCTGAAGACAGCGGGCCCACAGCCGATCCCAGGCCTCTCCGTCCCATTGCGCGCCCGGGCTCAAGTGCACCTCGATGCGATTGTCCCGTCGCCACGCCGTTGGCTGCATCGACAAACGGTTGTCGACCATCTGCAGCAACAACCAGGAGTCCTCGTCCACTCGCACCACCGCCTTCAGACGCTCAGGTCGGACGAGCCCTGGATCGAACAACGACAAATCGCTCGAGAGCAGCGTCAACATTCGTACTTCAACGAAGGACATCGAGCGCGGGAAGATCCAGCGTGCGCCGTGTCGACCGAGATAATGAAATTCTCGACGCGATCCGAAATCCTCGGACAAAGAATGATCCTGCTCATGATCATGTTGGTGCGCGGCCGGTTTCGGCGTTTTCATGACGCGTTCGCGGTGCGCTCTACTCGCAACGATGGCCGTGAACGCCTCCGGCGGTAATACGCCCTGCTCCACTTCACCGACCCAGCCCTTGGGCGGAAAGAGCTCGGCTGCCATCGCACGAAATTGATCTCGCTGCGCGCTCGATGCGAGATCGGACTTCGTCAGCACCCAGGCATCGGCGATCTCGCGGACCGCAACCGACGTCTCATCGGAACGGTCGAGATGAGCGGGATCGACGAGACCAATGACGCCACACAGCTCGAGACTCCCAGCCGCCTCATGCGCCAGTAACTCTTCGACGATACCTCCGGGATGCCCGATACCCGACGGTTCCACCAAAATACCGGCGGGCCTCACGTGATCGATGAGATCTTGAAGGTTGCGTCTGAAGTCGGCCTCGCCTGCGCAGCAGAGACACCCCCCGGGAACGAGACGTACGTCGTAGGCGCCTCTGGCCGTAGCCGCGACGGTCAGCGCATCGATACCGGCGTCGGTGTATTCATTGAGCAGGACGACCCAGTTTTCGTCCGCTGGCTTCTCCGCGAGCCACCGCGCGATCAGGGTGGTTTTTCCAGAGCCCAAAGGCCCGGTGATGACCCAAACCGGGATCGGCCTCACGCCGACAGACTGCTCAGTGCTGGGCGCTGGCGCCGTCATAGCTTACGAGCGCGCCGTAGAGATCAGGCCGACGATCGCGGAAGATGCCCCAGCTCGCTCGCTGCTTCGCGATATCCTGAAGATCGAAGGTCGCCGTCAGTACGGCATCTCCCTCCTCGCCCGCCTCCGCCACCTTCGCTCCGGTGGAGTCCGCGATAAAGGAGGAGCCGTAAAAACGGATGAACAGATTGTCGGGATCTTGTAACGAGCGTTCGAGGCCATAGCGATTGGATGCAATCAAAGGCATGACATTCGCCGCAGCATGACCCTGCTGCGTGCGTTGCCAGTGCGCTCGGGAGTCGAGGGGCGGAGCCGGCGGCGGCTCACTGCCGATGGCGGTCGGATAGAGCAGTAGATCCGCACCGAGCAGCGCCATCGCGCGGGCCGTCTCCGGAAACCACTGGTCCCAGCAAATACCGACACCGACCCGTCCGAAACGCGTGTCCCACACTTTGAATCCGGTATCGCCTGGGCTGAAGTACTGTTTCTCCTGATAGCCCGGCCCGTTCGGGATATGCGACTTGCGGTAGATCCCGAGCACCTCGCCGTCTGCATCGAGCATCGCAACGCTATTGAAGAAGGCCTGATTCGCACGCTCAAAGAAACTGATCGGCAATACGACGCCGAGCTCTTTGGCGATCCGCCTGAAATGTTTGACTGCCGCGTTCTCTGCGAGGGTCGTTGCAAGAGCAAAATGCCGAGCATCCTGCTCGATACAAAAGTACGGCGTCTCGAACAACTCTTGCAGCAAAATGACTTGTGCTCCGCGGCCGGCGGCTTCACGAACGAGCGCTTCGGCCCGCGCGATATTGGCCTCGCGATCCCAGCTGCAGGCAAACTGCGTTGCCGCGACCGTCACGTGTTTGGAAGTCCGATTGGCAGACATTTTGTTCAGCCTCCGGTCGGCACCAGCATCTTGGTAATTCGAATGGCCGTCTCGAGCGCGCGCAGCCCCGCCTCGCCATCGACGACGGGCGGACGACCCTGCTCGATGCACTCGAGGAACGACCGAATCTCTGCGCGTAACGCATCGCCCTGCTCGAAGCTTTGCTCTTCGATGTTCACGGGCAACTCCCCGCCTGCAGGAGGCGTCGCACGCTTGGTGATCGTCGTGAGAATACGTTGCTGGAGATCAATCGAGAGATACGCGTCGTCGCGGAACACTCGCAACTTACGCTCGGTCTTGAGACTCACGCGGCTCGCGGTCACGTTGGCCACGCAGCCGCCCGCAAAACGAATCCGCGCGTTGGCGATGTCGACCGCGCCCGAGAACACCGGCGTGCCCACGGCATCGATCGACTCGATCGGACGCCCGACGATGCTCTGCACGATGTCGATATCGTGAATCATGAGATCGAGCACGACGTTGACGTCCGTACCGCGCTCCTTGAAGGGCGCCAGACGCTGACACTCGATGAATCGCGCGCCGTCGAGCCGACCCTCCGCCGCGACGATGGCGGGATTAAATCGCTCGAGATGCCCGACCTGCAGGATGCGCCCCTGACGTGCCGCCAAAGCGATGAGCTCACGCGCCTGCTCGGGGGTTTCGGTGATCGGCTTCTCCACGAGCACGTGGGCACCGGCCTCAAGGAAATCACGCGCGATGGCATAGTGCGCGGGCGTCGTCGTCACGATGCTCACCGCATCGACCTGCCCGAGCAATTCTCGGTGATCGGCAACGCCTCGCGTGTTGAGCTCGCGGGCTACAGCCTCCCGAGCATCCGAACGCGTGTCGGCCACCGCCACCAAGGCGCAACTCGGCTCGCTCGCGTACTTTTGTGCGTGGAAACGACCGAGATAACCCGCCCCGATCACCGCTGCCCGAATGCTGCTCATGCCGTATTATGCCCGCATGGCCCGCCGAAACTCGAAGCTCAATCTCGTGACGCTCAACCGTGAGGCCCGCCTTCTCGCCGGGTCGATCTTATTTGCGGCCGTCGTCCTGCCGTTCATCGTCTGGCTGACCGGTCGTGCGCTGCTCGGTCCCTATGCCAACGGCGGCATGTTCGCGATCCTCGGCGACTTCTTCACCCTACTCTATGCGGGCTCGGTCGCCGCCTGGATTCTGCTGTTCGCACCCTACGCGCTGCTCTGCGCCCTGCGCCTCGCCGCCTGGGGAACTCGCCGAATCTAGTCGGCAGCCCCCAAGCTCCGATCTCGCGCCGCTCGAAATTCGCTGGTCGCGTACCAGTTCGGGAAGCGCTTCTCGCGGGCTAACGTCGAACCAATCTCAAAGAGCAACTCGAGATCCTGCAGGCCACCGCGCAAGTCGGTGCCCGGCCTGAACTCATCAGAGGGCTTGTGGTAATGCAAAGCGGTGAACTCAGCTGCCTGAGCCTTCGCCCACTCCGCACCCTTCTCGCGATCTTCGATACCCAGTTTGAAGTAAAGCGCGGGCACACCGACCTTCGCGAAATTGAAGTGATCCGAGCGGTAGAAGAAGCCGTTCTCAGGCGTCGGCTCTTCGCGCAACACACGATCTTGTTTCGCCGCAGCGCGCTCGAGGTAAGGCTCGAGCTCCGAGGCGCCATACCCGATCACCGATACGTCACGGGTCGGGCCGCCCCACGGGATGGCATCCATGTTGAGTGCGGCAACCGTGCGCTTGAGCGGGAAGATCGGGTTTTGCACGTAGAACGCCGAGCCGAGCAAACCACTCTCCTCGAGCGTCACCGCCAAAAAGATCACCGAGCGCTCCGGTGGGCGTTTCGACTCGGCGAACGCCTTGGCGATGGTCAGCAGGCCGGAGGTCCCGGTCGCATTGTCGAGCGCGCCGTTGAAAATGTTGTCCCCGCCGCGCGCCAACGACTTGCCGAGATGGTCCCAATGCGCGGTGTAGATGACGTATTCGTCGGGGCGCTTGCTGCCCTTGATCATCGCAATCACGTTGGGCGAGCTCGAACGACGGATCAGGTTGCGTAGACTCCCCGAGGCTTGCTGCGCAAGCGGAATCGGCTTGAACCCGGGCTGACTCGCCGCGATCAAAAGTTCGTCGTAACTGCGCCCATTGGCACGCAGCAACGCATCGCCGGCCGCTTTGGTCATCCAGCCCTCGATGGCGACGCGGGACGCGTTGCCGTCGGCCGATACCGTGTCGAGTTGCGGCCCGGTCCAACTTGTCTGGACCGTTCCCCAGCCGTAGGCGGCAGGCTTGTCATCGTGAATGATGATCGCCGCGGCCGCACCCTGACGCGCCGCCTCTTCGAACTTATAGGTCCATCGCCCGTAATAGGTCATCGCGCGGCCGCGGAACAGCGTGGCGTCGTTCGTGGCAAATCCCGGATCGTTGATGAGGATCACGGCGGTCTTGCCGCGCATGTCGACGCCGGCGTAATCGTTCCAACCGTACTCGGGGGCCACGACGCCATGACCCACGAACACGAGCGGGCTGTCGGCGATCGAAATCTCGGGGACGATGCGCTTCGTCCACATCACCACGTCTTTGCCATATTCGAGCGTGGCCGCGCCGAGCGAGAGCGTCGCGTCGCTGCCCGCGGTGATTTCGACGATGGGGACCTGTTGCAGGTAGGAATCACCGTTGCCGGGTGCAAGCCCCAATTTTTTGAATTCGGCGACGAGATAGTCGACCGTTTTACGCTCGCCCGCGGTGCCGGGTTTGCGACCCTCGAACTCGTCGCTCGAGAGCGTCACGATGTGGCGCTCGTATTCGGCAGCCGAAATCGGTGGCGGCACCGATCGCGATGCGCCATGACAACCCGCAAGGCTGAAGGCGATCAGCGCAAGAACGACGAATTTGGACATGAACCCTCTCCCCGATGATCCGAAACTATTTTTGCGGCCAGACCAGCCAGCCGATGAAACCCAACAGCAGTACGAGAGCGAGCTGAGGTATCCGTCGCCAGGCGGTTTCCTTGAGTTCACCATAAAAGCCGATGGCCGACACCACCGCAATCAGCGCCGAGCCCGCCAGGGTGAGTAGCAGCGGCGGGAACTCCTCGCCGATACGCTCCGCGAACTCCGGCAGCATCAAGAAAACCACGAGCGTCAGCACCAGCGCGACGGTGATGGACACGGCCGAACCGAGGACGATCCCGAGCAGGACGGACAATGGGCGCATGAAAACCTCAGCCCGAACGATGCCGCACTTGATGAGGCGCGTCCGGGGAACTAGTCTGCAGGGGATTCTACCGAACACCGGATGACCATGACCCCTCCAGGACGCCGCCCGGCGGCACTTATCGCTTACGTCGCCCTGACCATCGGGCTGCTCACGCTGGGCAGCTCGTCGCGATTGACCGCCGACACCTCCGCCCTGCCTCCGGGAGCCATGACGCCGTCTGCGCGCGAACGAATGATTGCGCGCCAGGTCGGCGCGCTTCTCGAGGACAACCATTACAGCCAGCAGCGAATCGACGATGCCATGTCGCCGCGGGTCATGGACAAATTCTTGGACGGTCTCGATGGGCAACGCAGCTACTTTCTCGCGAGCGACATCACCGAATTCCAAGCCTACCGCCTGCGCTTCGACGACATGATCCGAACCGGCGACCTCGAACCGGCTTACGCCATGTTCGCGCGCTATCAGCAACGCAACCGCGAACGCATTCGGCACGCACTATCGCTCCTCGATCAAGAACCCGACTTCACGCTCGATGAAACCTTCGAGTTCGATCGCGAGAAGTCGTCGTGGCCCGCCACGCCGGCAGAGCTCGACGAGCTGTGGCGAAAGCGCGTTAAAAATGATGCGATCTCGCTGCTGCTGACCGGCAAGACCTGGGACGAAGCGCGCGAGGTACTGCGCACGCGCTACGATCGTGTGCTCAAGCGAGCCGATCAAGTCAAACCCGAAGAAGTGTTCGAGGTGTTTCTCAACTCGTACGCCCGAACCTTCGATCCGCACTCGAGTTATTTTTCTCCGCGGAATTCCGAGGAGTACAAAATTCAGATGAGTCTGAACTACGAGGGCATTGGTGCCTCGCTGCAACTCGTCGACGACTACGTCACCATCATGAATCTCATCGAAGGCGGGCCGGCCGCCGCCTCGGGCGCACTCAGTGTCAACGATCGAATCACGGCCGTGGGTCAAGGCAAGCAAGGCCCGATGACGGACGTCGTCGGCTGGCGTATCGACGATGTGGTTCAACTGATTCGCGGCAAGGGCGGCACCCTCGTGCGCTTGCAGATCCTGCCCGTCGGCGCGGCTCCCGGATCGCCGGAGCGCGTTGTCGAATTCACGCGAGGCAAGGTGACTCTCGAGGCGCAGGCTGCCCGAAAAGAGCTCAAGACCATCAACCGCGGCGATGCCGAATATCGGGTCGGCATCATCAATGTTCCCGGCTTTTACTCGGATTACGATGGACAGCGTGCAGGTGACAAAAATTACCGCAGCACCACCCGAGACGTTCGGCGCCTCATCGAGGAACTCAAAACCGAGAAAATCGACGGCCTCGTCATCGATCTGCGCGGAAACGGCGGCGGCTTCCTGCCGGAGGCGCAATCGCTGACCGGTCTGTTCGTCGATCAGGGTCCCGTCGTGCAAGTGCAGTTCTCGAACGGCGAGCGCGAGGTGCTCGACGACCCGGACGCCGGTATCGCGTACGACGGGCCGCTCGTCGTGGTCATCGATCGTTTCAGCGCCTCGGCGTCCGAAATTTTCGCCGGTGCCATTCAGGACTATCGCCGAGGTGTCGTCGTGGGTCAGCGCAGTTTCGGCAAGGGCACGGTACAAAATCTCGTACCGCTCTCGCGTTGGAGTGCGCGGCCCGTCAACGGACAGCTCACCGTCACCATCGGCAAGTTCTACCGCGTCACGGGCGAAAGCACGCAGCATCGCGGTGTCGAGCCCGATGTCGAACTCGCCTCGCCGATTCGCCTCAAGGATGTCGGCGAAAGCGCGCTGGATGACGCCCTGCCCTGGGATCGCATCGATCGCGCCGAGTTTCGCGCACTCGACACACGCCTACCCTCGATCGCCAAGCTCGCACTCGAAGAAAACGCGCGTCAAAAGCGCGATCCGGATTACCGCTGGCTCGTCGAAGATATCGCGGCGCTCAATCGCTTGCGCGATCAGAGCTCGATCTCGCTGAACATCGAGAAACGCCGTGCCGAGCGGACGATGCTCGAAGCCAATCGGTTGTCCCGAGAAAACGCACGTCGTGTCGCGCGTGCCGAGTCGCCGCTGTCGTCGATCGAAGACCTCGACGTATCGAAACAACCCGACGTCGTGCTCGATCAGTCGGCCGAGGTCATGGTCGACATGTTGAAGCTCTCGGAGCCGAGCAAATCAACGAAACCGAAAACCGTTACGGCGAAGCGCGAAGCCGCCTAAACCCGTGCCCGCGCTCGAGGCAATACTCGAGCCACTTGTTGAGCATCATGTTGCGCGCCCAACGCTGATCGAGATCGAGGCCGGCATGCTGCCGCCATCCTCGCAGCAAAGGATGCGTATGGGTGTTCGCCCAGGCATGCGCCTCGGCGAGGCGCGCATCGTGATACACGCGAACCTCCATATCGGGCGCGTTCGGTACCGATCCGTCGTCCGAGAACACGTACGTGAGCTGTAGCATCGTCGTGTAGGGCGAGCGCTCGGTGACCTGAAGCTCGAGTTCGATATCGCCCTGCACGCTCGATCGATGCAATCCTTCGATGGACCGCAGTTCACCGGCCAACGCGCCGAGCCATCGATGGTTGCTTTCGTAGAGCGCCATCAGCGCGACGAAACTGCGCGGCCGTGCCCGCCAGCTCGCCGGTAGCAATGGCTCACCGAGCAAGCCTTGGAGCGCGAGCTTACGAGCGTCGAAGCGGTCGGAAGACGAATTCATGGGTCAAATATAACGCGAGAAACGCGGATGCGTCATGGGCGGACGCGGCGCTCGATACCGGTCGCTTCAAGGATGCGCGCCGAAATCTCCTCGATCGAGCATTCTGTCGTATCGAGTACGGGGATGCCGTTACGTTGGAATATCGCATCGGCAGCTCGCGTCTCGAATTGCACCTGCGGCGGCGAGGCATAACGGCTGTTCGGTCTGCGCTCCTGACGAATTTGTTGAAGCCTGTTGGGCGCAATACGAAGACCGAAGAGCTTTGCTTTGTGCGGCTGCAGCGCCGGAGGCAAACGCGCGGACTCGAGATCGTCATCCGTCAGCGGATAGTTGGCGGCAAAGATGCCGTACTGCATGGCGAGATAAAGACAGGTGGGCGTCTTGCCCGAACGAGAGACGCCGACGAGCACCACGTCGGCCGTGGAGTAGTCACGATTCGAGCCGTCGTCATTCGAGAGCGCGTAGTTCGTGGCATCGATACGCGCGGCGTAACCGATCGAATCGGAGATCCCGTGCGCTTTCCCCGAGCTGTGCGAAGAGCGGGTACCGAGCTCGCGCTCCATCGGTCCGACGAAGGCCTCGAAAAAATCGAGCACGAGGCCTTCCGCCTCACGCAACACGAGTCGCAAGTCGTCCTGAACCAATGTGCTGAAGACGATGGGACGAACGCCCTCCTCGAGGCCCGCGGCATTGATACGCCGAACCGCCTCCTGTGCCTTGTCAATGCTGGAGACAAATGGCAGAGTCACGGCCCGAAATTGCAGCCCGTCGAACTGCGTCAAAAGGCTATGGCCCATGGTCTCGGCCGTGACGCCAGTTTGGTCGGAAACGAAGAAAACGGTTCGCGTTGTCACGAGTGGGTCTACCTATCCATCACCGACCGTCAGTCTCCCTCGCTCCGCTCTCCAACTCAAGGATCCGCCCGTGACTGAACTCGTACTGCCCTTCGAACGCCTGACGATGCACGACGTCGAGACCGTCGGGGGCAAGAACGCCTCCATCGGCGAGATGATCGGGCAGTTGGCGCGGCTCGGTGTCAAAGTTCCGGGCGGTTTCGCGACCACTGCGGCCGCCTACCGACAGATGCTCGCACACCAAGGACTCGACGCACGTATCCGTGAGCAGCTGCAGTCGCTCGACGTCGACGACGTGGTGCGTCTTGCGGAGGTGGGCGCCAAAATCCGCGGCTGGATTCTCGATGCGCCGCTTCCGGTGGAACTCGAACGCGCCGTCCGCGAGGGCTACCGCCGATTCGGTTCGAACATTTCGGTCGCCGTTCGCTCGTCGGCGACCGCCGAAGACCTCCCGGAGGCCTCGTTCGCGGGCCAGCAAGAAACCTTCCTCAACGTGCAGGGTGAAGATGCCGTCATCGAGGCGATGCGCTATGTCTTTGCCTCGCTCTTCAATGATCGGGCAATCGCCTATCGCGTTCATCAGGGCTTCGACCATTCGCAGGTCGCGTTGTCGGCGGGCATCCAGCAAATGGTGCGCTCGGATCTCGGAGCGAGCGGTGTCATGTTCACGCTCGACACCGACAGCGGCTTCCGCGATGTCGTCTTCATCACCGCGTCCTACGGCCTCGGCGAGACGGTCGTACAAGGGGCCGTCAACCCGGACGAGTTTTATCTCTACAAACCGGCGGTGCGCGCCGGTCGTCACGCCGTGCTCCGACGTAACCTCGGCGCGAAGGCCATCAAAATGGTCTACGGCGAGCCAGGGTCTGCGGAGCGCGTACGCACCGTCGATGTCGCCCCAGCCGATCGACGGCGCTTCTGCCTCGACGACGCCGATCTGCTTGCGCTCTCGAAGCAGGCGCTCATCATCGAGCAGCACTACGGGCGTCCGATGGACATCGAGTGGGGTAAGGACGGCGCGAGCGGCGAGCTCTATATTTTGCAGGCGCGGCCCGAGACCGTGCAGAGTCGCAGCGGTCGTACCATTCAGCGTTACACACTCGCAAAACGTTCGGCCATCATCACCCAAGGCCGAAGTATCGGGCAGCGCATCGGCGCGGGTCCTGCCCGGGTCATCTCCGATCCTTCGCAGATGGCGCGCGTACAACCCGGAGATGTGCTCGTTGCCGACATGACCGATCCCGACTGGGAGCCCGTCATGAAGCGCGCCTCAGCCATCGTCACGAATCGCGGAGGCCGCACCTGTCACGCCGCCATCATCGCGCGCGAGCTCGGTATCCCCGCGGTCGTCGGCTGCGGCGACGCCACCACCACGATCCGCGAGGGACAGCCGGTCACGGTCTCCTGCGCTGAGGGCGACACCGGTTTCGTCTATGAGGGTGCGCTCGACTTCGAGCGTCGCCAGATCGAACTCGACGCACTGCCCCCGGCACCCGTCAAAATCATGATGAACGTCGGCAATCCCGATCGTGCCTTCGATTTCGCGAGCGTCCCGCATCGCGGCGTCGGTCTCGCACGACTCGAGTTCATCATCAATCGCATGATCGGCGTGCATCCGCGCGCGCTGCTCGAGTTCGACAAACAAGACGCTCGGCTCAAAGACGAGATTCGCGATCAGATGTCAGGCTATGCCGACCCGGTCGGTTTCTATGTCGAGAAACTGACCGAGGGCGTTGCGCAGATCGCCGCCGCGTTCGCACCGGAACCGGTGATCGTTCGTTTGTCGGATTTCAAATCGAACGAATACGCCAATCTCATCGGCGGGCGACTCTACGAGCCGACCGAAGAAAATCCGATGATCGGCTTTCGCGGTGCCGCGCGGTATACCGACCCCAATTTCCGGGCCTGCTTCGAACTTGAGTGCCGCGCACTCAAAAAAGTACGCGACGAGATGGGGCTCACCAACGTCCAAGTCATGGTGCCTTTCGTGCGCACGCTGCGCGAAGCCAAAGAAGTCACCGAGTTGCTCGCGACGAACGGCCTCAAACGCGGCCAAGGGGATCTCAAAATCATCATGATGTGCGAGCTGCCCTCGAACGCGGTGCTCGCAGAGCGCTTCCTCGAATTCTTCGACGGGATGTCGATCGGCTCGAACGACATGACGCAGCTGACGTTGGGGGTCGATCGCGACTCAGGGATCGTGGCTCAGCACTTCGACGAACGCGACCCGGCGGTCAAAGAGATGCTCTCCATGGCCATCCGCGCCTGTCGCAAAGCCAAAAAATATGTCGGCATTTGTGGTCAAGGACCTTCAGACCACCCGGATCTCGCCCGCTGGCTCGTCGAGGAAGGTATCGATAGCCTCTCGCTCAATCCGGATACGGTGATCGAGACCTGGCTGATGCTCGCCCAAGACGCGGCCGTCAAACGCTGAGTGGGGCTCGTCCGGCAAGAAACGGACAGACCGAAAGATCGACGTTGCCGCCGGAGACGATCACACCGATCGTTTCACCGGGACGACCGACCCGCCCCTCGATGAGCGCCGCGAGCGGAACCGCCGAAGACGGCTCGATCAGCATGCGCAGATCTTCGAGTGCGATCCGCATCGCTGCGACGATCGCGCTTTCGGAGACGGTCAGCACGTCGTCGACGAGCTCACGAAAAATCGCGTAAGGCCGAACACCGATCGAGCCGCGCAATCCGTCGGCGATCGTCGCGGGAGACCCTTGAAGTCCTACTCGAACTCCGCCATGAAACGACCGCGCGGCATCGTCGGCCATCTCGGGCTCGACGCCGATCACACGACAATGTGGAGCCATCGTCTTGGCGGCGATCGCCGTGCCAGACAGCAAGCCGCCGCCACCCACCGGCGCCGTCACGACATCGAGCTCGGGCTGCTCGCCCAACAGCTCGAGCGTCGCCGTCCCCTGCCCGGCGATCACTCGCGCATCGTCGAAGGGATGTACGACGGACGCGCCCGTTCGCGCAACGACTTCAGCGAGCGCGGCTTCGCGCGCCGCGAGACCCGGCTCGCAGGCGATGAGCTCTGCGCCTTCGGCACGAATTGCCTGCAGCTTGACGGCCGACGCGTCCCGCGGTGCCACGACGATGCAGCGCCAACCGAGCTCGCGCGCGGCACGGGCCAAGGCTGCGCCATGATTACCGGAGGAATGCGTCGCGACGATCTTCCCAACGCCGTCGAGTTGCAGCAACGCATTGGTGGCGCCCCGAAACTTAAAGGCGCCAACATGTTGCAAATTTTCGCATTTGAACCACACGCGACGATCGACCCGGGCATCGAAGCGCGGAAAGTTCATGACGGGTGTGCGCACCACCCGCCCGAGCAAGCGCCCGTGCGCGGCGACCACGTCGTCGAAGCGAGGCAGATCGACTGCGGACACGATCAGCAGGCGCCCCGAGGGGCGATCTGAAAAAATCGCTCGCGGTAGTACTGCAGCTCCCGCACCGACTCACGAATGTCATCGAGCGCCAGGTGCGTACCTTCCTTGTTGAAGGCCGTCGCGATTTCGGGCGACCAGCGTCTCGCTAATTCTTTGACTGTACTGACATCGAGGTTACGGTAATGGAAGAACGCCTCGAGACGCGGCATCAGACGCGCCATGAAGCGGCGATCTTGGCAAATGCTGTTACCGCACATGGGCGATGCACCGGACTCGACATGCTGCGCCAAAAATTCGAGTGTCTGCCGCTCGGCCTCGGCCAAGGTGATCGTACTTGCGCGAACGCGGGCGATGAGACCCGACCCACCATGCTGCCGCTGGTTCCACTCGTCCATGCGGGCGAGCGTCGCCTCGTCTTGGTGGATGGCGAGCACCGGCCCTTCGGCGATGAGCTGCAAGGACGAATCCGTGACCAAGGTAGCGATCTCGATGATGGTGTCCGATTCGGGTTTGAGACCGGTCATCTCGAGATCGATCCAGATCAACGCATCGCGACTCGGCATGGTGAAGGTCCGTCGTGGTGGGAGGTTTGACTGCAGGAGCGGATCAGATTGAGCCGGAGTCTAACAGAGGCTAGAGTGGCCCCCTCTTTCATCGGTACGGCGCGGCAAGCACTTGGAATTCGAGGCACAGGTCATCGCCGCCTATGGGCGACACGTCAGAGTGCGCGACGATGCCGGACGTCTCGTTCAGGCGCGCCCTTTCGGCCGCCGTTTGCAGGTGGTTTGCGGCGACCGCGTACGCTGCAACGAAGACCTCGCGCATGCCGAGGTGCACGTCACGGATATTCTGCCGCGGCGTAGCCTGCTCGCTCGCGCGACGCTGCGCGGAGAGGCCGAGCCCGTTGTCGCCAATCTCACGCTGCTCGTCGCCGTGATGGCGCCCGCGCCCCTGCCAGATCTTTTCATCATCGATCGCTATCTTTGCGCCGCCTCGTCCGCGGGCATCAAAGCGCTCGTGCTCGTCAATAAGTGCGATCTGGTCGAGGGCGTGGATCTCGCAGCACTCACTCGCTCATTCGAAGCCGCCGGCTACCCGGTCCTGCATTGCAGCGCTGAGACCGGCGATCAGCTCGATAGGCTCAAAGAACTCCTTCGTCACGAAACCAGTGTGTTCGTCGGCCAGTCGGGCGTCGGCAAGTCGTCTCTCATCGGTCAACTCGTGCCCGGCCTCGATCTCGCCACCGGAGAACTCGATCGCGATGCAGAGGGTCGACATACGACGACGAGCTCTTCGCTCCACGATTTACCGGGCGGCGGTCATGTCATCGACTCACCCGGCGTTCGTGATTTCGCGCCCGCCATCGATACGCTCGAGCCGCGCAGTCTCGGCTTTCCGGAAATCGATCAACTTTCGACGGGTTGTCGCTTCGCCGACTGCCAGCACATGCAAGAGCCCGGATGCGCCGTTCGCAAAGCTTCGGAAAACGGGGATCTGGACGAACGTCGGTACGAGAGTTATCGCAGGCTTCGACGACTGCATGCCGATCTGAAGGCCGCCCAAGGCCCCGGGCGAAAACGCGATTAAATCAGCGACTGGCGCCCCGCGAGCGCATGCGCCAGCGTGCCCCCATCAATATATTCGAGCTCACCGCCGATCGGCACACCATGGGCAATGCGCGTCGCGCGGATCCCGCGCGTCTTCGCGATCTCGGACAAAAAGTGCGCCGTCGCCTCGCCCTCGACAGTAGGGTTGGTGGCGAGAATCATTTCCTGGACCACACCCGAATCGAGCAACCCTTCGAGCTCGCGGATGCCGAGTTGTTCGGGCCCTACGCCATCGAGCGGCGACAGATGCCCCATCAACACGAAATACCGTCCCCGATAGCCGCCCGACTGCTCGATGGCGACGACATCCGCTGGCGACTCCACCACACACAGCTGGCTCGCATCGCGCTGCGTCGAACTGCAAATGAAACAGGACTCACTCTCGGTGAGCATGCGGCACTGCCGACAGCGACCCACCTTGGCGAGCGCCCCCGTGAGCGCTTCGGTCAACGACCGCGCACCATCACGCCCTTCCTGCAGCAAATGGAAGGCCATGCGTTGCGCCGTCTTCGGACCGACGCCCGGCAACGTCCGCAATGCATCGATGAGCCGCGCAAGCGCGGGGGTGTGTTTCATCTAAACGAACGCCTCAGAAAGGCATCTTGAAGCCGGGCGGCAGACGCAGGCCGGCCATGAGTGAGGACATGCGCTGCTGGCTTTCGCTTTCGACGCGGCGCACGGCATCGTTGATGGCTGCGGCAATCAAATCTTCGAGCATCTCTCGATCTTCGCCGATGACGGTCGGTTCGATTTGCACCCTTTTGACTTCGTGCTTACCGGTCATCGTGACCTTGACCATCCCGCCGCCGGACTCGCCGACGACTTCCATGCTCGCGATCTCTTCCTGCGCCTTCTGCATATTGCGCTGGAGGGCTTCCGCTTGCTTCATCATGTTGCCGAAATTGGCCATCGAGATATCCCTTAGTGCGGTTTGACAGAGTCGGTCTTGAGCGTGGCGCCGAATTTTTCTTTGAAGCCGCGCACGGTGGCATCGGATTCGAGCGAGCATCGCGCAGCATCGAGCTCGGCGTCGACAGCACGCTGCTCGGCGCGCGCTGGCGTCTCGACCACCGCCGCCGCCAACTCGATCTCGACGCGTACGGTTTCACCGAGCGCCCGCGACAACGCCTGCGAGAGCTTGTCCACCAACGAGGCTGTTTTCAGGAGCGACTGGGCCGGGTCGAGCTCGAGTCGGATCAGCCCGCCTTCTCGACCGGCGTAGGCACAGTTGGCCGCGAGTTGCCGCGCCGCACCGCCAAGCTCGAGTCCGGCGATGGCGTCCTGCCACTTCGAGAGGTCGAGACCCCCGGATGCGGGTCGCGGCGCTGTCGTCGCGGACGAGCGCTTCGCTACGCCGCTCGCGGACGGGCTGGAGGCCGCGGGGGCGGAGTCGCCCCCCCGACGAACGGGCGCTTGGGCGGCCCCTGCGGCAGCCCCAGGGGCCGCCGACAACCGGAAGGCCGCCATGCGTAGCAAGGTCATCTCGAACCCCGTCCGCGGGTCTGGCGCCCAGGCGAGGTCACGGCGGCCGAGGATGGCCGTTTGATAGCACAACTGCACATCCTCGGGGCTGAGCGCGGCCGCGAGCTCGGCGAGTTGCTCCGGCGGATGTAGCTCGTCACCCTCATAGGTGGACAGCGTCTGCTTGAGCGCCACGCGCACGAGCAGTGTCGCCAGCGCATCGAGCACGTCGCCGTAGTCCGGTGCCCACTCATCGAGCGACTGGGCGAAGCGCATCAGCTCGCCCGGGTCTGAGGTGCCGAGCAAGCGGGCAAGCTGGAAGACCTGTTTGCGATCGACCGTCGCCAACATCGCGCGCGCAGCACCCTCAGTCACCTTGCCGCCGCCGAAGGCGAGCAACTGGTCGAGCAAAGAGAGCCCATCGCGCATGCTGCCATCGGCGGCCTCGGCGATGAGTCGAACCGCTGCAGGCTCAGAGTCGATTTTTTCTGACTTTAGAATGGTCTTCATGCGATCGGCGATCATCGAGACCGACAAACGCTTGAGGTTGAACTGCAGGCAGCGCGAGAGCACCGTGACCGGTAATTTTTGAGGGTCGGTCGTCGCCAGCAAAAACTTGACGTGAGGCGGCGGCTCTTCGAGTGTTTTGAGCAAGGCGTTGAACGAATGCGCCGAGAGCATGTGCACTTCGTCGATGAGATAAACCTTGTAGCGCCCTCGCGTCGGCGCGTATTGCACGTTATCGAGGAGCTCTCGGGTATCGTCGACCTTGGTGCGTGACGCGGCATCGACTTCGATCAGATCGACAAATCGCCCCTCGTCGATCTCGCGACAGGTCGCGCACGTTCCGCAAGGCGCCGACGTCATGCCCGTCTCACAGTTGAGACATTTGGCGAGAATGCGCGCGATCGTCGTTTTGCCCACACCCCGCGTGCCCGTGAACAAAAACGCGTGATGCACCCGATTGGTCTCGAGGGCGTTCGAGAGCGCCTGCAGGACATGCTCCTGCCCGGTGAGTTCATCGAATCGGCGCGGTCGCCATTTTCGAGCGAGTGCGGTGTAGCTCATGCGCGTCCTAGTGGAGGCGGCCCGCACCAGCTGGACTTCGGCACCCGACATCGCCGCGACCGTTGCTCCCTTCCGGGCCTGGCGGGGTTAACGGCTGGTCGTCGCGAAGGAACCGATGCGGGACGCCATAGTCATGGCGGAGAGAGTGGGATTCGAACCCACGAACACCTTGCGATGTTACTTGACTTCCAATCAAGCGCCTTCGACCGCTCGGCCATCTCTCCGGCGGCCGGAATGATATCAAGCCTGGGGTCGCCTGGGCGGTGCCGGGTTGAATTTCGGGGGCGAATCGAGACACGGCGCGTCGGCCGGTCGGGGCGTCTCGGGGGTTTCGAGCGGCGGGATCGTCAAGGCCGCACGGGTATCCGGTGCATCGAAACCCGGGGGAATCTTGAGGGGCGGCTTGTCCTCGACGTTCGCGAAATCCTCAGGCTTGGCGCAGCTCACTTTGAGAAAAGATCCGCAGCCCGCAACAGAAAGCAGGACCGCCATGAGCGACAACACTCGAAGACTACGCATGAATCGATGACCCTCTAAATTCCTGTTTGAGTCCCGCGGCTGCCATCGCCGACGCGACCCGCTCATGATACGCGCCCGAGAGCGGCGTCATCGGCAACCG
>JBMTZJ010000007.1:0-30340 GCA_049455515.1 Steroidobacteraceae bacterium | reverse complement strand
TGAACTCGGCCTATCGAGGGGACAGCAGCCGCGCCGGCTGGACGACCGAAGCCGATCTTCTCGGCGGACAACGAACAGACGAACAAGCACTAGCCGAATTCATTGATCGAGGCGAGACCGTCGGCGACCGGGCGATGCTGATGTATGAACACGACAACCGCCCCATCGCCTGCGTCCAACTCGAGAAGCGGGAAGACAGCACTTATCTCGGGATGTTGACCATTTCTCCGATGCTGCAAAACGCCGGCCTCGGCAAGCGCCTGCTTGCGGCCGCAGAGGCCCATGCGAGCCGGGCTTGGCAATCGACTCGAATGACGATGACTGTGATTGCTCAACGTCCGGAGCTCATCGCGTGGTATGAGCGACGCGGTTACGTTCAGACTGGCGAGGCCGCCGCCTTCCCGTACGGCGACCCTCGGTTCGGCGATCCCAAGCGAGCCGATCTATGGTTCATCGTCTTGGCCAAACCTCTCGCATCCATACCCGTAACGTGATGACCCGCAGGTTCACCTCATTGTCATGCCGACTCCGTAGGATTGAGTCATGCGTCGCGTCCGATCCATGGTGTTTGCGCTCGCTGCCGCGGTGGTCGCCATGAATACGATCGCCGCGCCGCTCGTCATCGCTCACCGCGGCGCCTCCGGCTATCGCCCGGAACACACGCTGGAGTCTTACCGACTCGCCATCGAGATGGGTGCAGACTTCATCGAGCCGGACTTAGTCGCCACCCGGGACGGTCATCTCGTCGCTCGTCACGAACCCGAAATCGGTGCCACCACGGATGTCGCGAGTCGTCCGGAGTTCGCCGACCGAAAGAAGACGCTGATCGTCGACGGGGTGTCGATGACCGGATGGTTCACCACCGATTTCACGCTAGCAGAATTGCGGACCCTGCGCGCCATCCAACCCCGAGCAGACCGACCCAAAGAATTCGATGGGCAGTTCCTCGTGCCGACGCTCGAGGAGATCATCGATCTCGCACAGAAGGAATCGAAGGCACGCGGGCGAACCATCGGCATTTATCCAGAAACCAAACATCCGACCTGGCATTGCGAGCTCGGCCTTCCACTCGAACCTCGTTTACTCGCCGCTCTGGCATCGGCCGGATGGACAGGCCGTGACTCACCCGTGTTCATTCAGTCGTTCGAGTCGGGTAACTTGCGCTGGCTGCGATCGCGTACCGACGTTCGACTCATTCAATTGCTGGACGGAGGCGAACTGCGTGATGACGGCAGTGTCGCCCCTCGACCGCCATGGCGCTCGTCGGGCCGGTGCGATCTCTACGCTCAAGGTGAAATTCCGCAGGATTTTGCTCGTCCGGAAACCTTCGTCGCATTTCGTCAGTACGTCGATGGTTTAGGGCCCTGGAAGCGCCATTTGATCGGCACGCGCCGTACCGAAACGAAGGATGCGACAGAGCAGAGTCGGCGTATCGTCGCGCCGACGTCGTTCGTACGACTCGCCCATGAAGCGGGGTTACAAGTGCATCCGTGGACGTTCCGAAACGAAGTCATGCACCTCGCGGCGGATTACGAGGGTGACCCCGCAGCCGAGTACCGCGCGTTCGCCGAACTCGGTGTCGACGCCGTATTCACGGACTTTCCCGATACGGCGATCGCCGCTTTCAGCCGAGGCCGCGTAGCTGATCGATAATGGCGGGGTTCTCGAGCGTGCTCACGTCTTGAGTGATCGGCTCGCCGCGCGCGATGGCCCGCAGCAATCGACGCATGATCTTTCCGGATCGCGTCTTCGGCAGGTTCTCGGCAAAGCGGATGTCATCAGGCTTCGCGATGGCACCCAGCTGCTCGGTCACCCAATCGCGTAGCTCTTTTTCGAGTGCTCGGGCATCTCCGCTCGGTCTCGTACCGCGACATACGACGAACGCGAAGACCGACTCACCCTTGATGTCGTGCTGTTTTCCGACGACGGCTGCCTCCGCAATGCGCGGATGCGCAACGAGTGCCGACTCGATTTCCATGGTGCCGAGGCGATGCCCGGCGACATTGAGAACGTCGTCGATGCGTCCCATGATCCAAAAATAGCCATCGGCATCTCGATGAGCGCTATCGCCTGCGACATAAAATCGGTTCTGGAACTTCTCCCAATATGTCTTGAGGTAGCGATCGTTGTCGCCCCAAATCGTCCGCAGCATCGACGGCCATGGCTTGCGAATAACGAGATAGCCACCGGCGTCGGGCGTCGTCACGCTGCGCCCCTCGTCGTCGACGATATCGGCGAACACACCCGGAAGCGGTCGAGTGCAGGATCCGGGTTTGGTGGCCGTCACGCCCGGCAGCGGCGAAATCATGATCGCGCCGGTTTCGGTCTGCCACCAAGTATCGACGATGGGGCAGCGCTCCCGACCGATGACCCGGTGGTACCACATCCAGGCTTCAGGGTTGATCGGCTCACCCACGCTGCCGAGCAGTCTGATCTTTGATAGATCGAACTTGGCGGGAATGTCATCGCCCAGTTTCATGAGTGCCCGAATCGCGGTGGGTGCGGTGTAGAACACCGTGACGCCGTGTCGTTCGCAGATACTCCAGAACCGACCGCCGTCGGGATATGTCGGCGCGCCCTCGTACATCACGATCGTTGCCGCCGAGGCGAGCGGCCCATAGGCGACGTAACTATGACCGGTAATCCAACCGACATCGGCCGTGCACCAGAATACGTCGTCATGGCGGAGGTCGAAGACCCAACGGCTCGTCATCTTGGCGCCGAGCAAATATCCCGCGCTCGAATGTTGAATACCCTTCGGTCGTCCGGTGGACCCGGAGGTGTAAAGCAAGAAGAGCGGATGCTCGGCATCGACCCACTCAGGCTCGCAGTGATCAGGCATGTCGCTCACCGCGTCGTGCCACCAAACGTCTCGACCCGCTCGCATCGATACTGGTTCGCCGGTGCGTCGCAGAACAAATACGGACTCAACCGTGGCGCAGCCCTCGGCAAGCGCTTTATCGGTGGCAGCCTTGAGCTCAATGATATGACCGCCGCGACGTCCGCCGTCTGCCGTAATGACGCAACATGCTCCAGCGTCTTCGATTCGATCTTTCAAAGAAATTGCAGAGAACCCGCCGAAGACGACGGAGTGAATCGCACCGATCCGTGCGCAGGCCTGCATCGCAACGACCGCTTCGGGAACGAGCGGCATATAGATCACCACGCGATCGCCCCGGACGATGCCGCGCGACTTCAGAGCGTTGGCAAAGCGGCACACCTCGACGTACAGCTCTCGATAACTCAAGCGGCGAACGTCACCCGGCTCTCCTTCGAAAACAATGGCGGTCCGATCTCCATGCGCAGCCAGATGAACGTCGAGACAATTGAAAGACACGTTGAGCTCGCCATCGGCGAACCAGCGGTAGTTGGGGGCCGCCGACTCATCTAAAGTCTGGGTGAACGGTCGATGCCAAGAGATCTCCGAGCGCGCAAGGTCGCTCCAGTATCCGATCGGGTCGGACTCCGCACGTTGGTGCAAGGCCTGCAGATCGTCCGGCCCGACGCCAGCGCGCTGCACGAAGCGCGGGTCGGGAGGAAAGACCCGAACCTCGTTGAGAACCGATTCGATATTGTTCTGGCTCATCGTTAGCCCCCGAGAATCAGTAGCGAACAGGATAGTCTGGGCTCAACCCCTTGAAGCGCTTGTGCAGCCAAAGATATTGCGCAGGTAGACGGTGAACTTCCGCCTCGATCAGCGCGTGATGTCGCTCGGTGTCCGTCACGCTGCTCGGGCCGGGAAAGTTTTCGAGCGCGGTTCCGATCCGCACGACATAGCCTGCGGCGCCGGGTAGTCGCTCGACGAAATACGGCAGGACCGCGGCGCCGGTCAGTCGCGCGAGTCGGGACGTCGCCGTATTCGTCGCGACCGGAATCCCGAAAAACTTCACCATCTCGGCGCCCTTGCCGCGGAAAGCCTGATCGGGTGCGTACCACACCGCCCCGCCCGCCTTCAGCACGCGAACCATGGCGCGAATGTCATCGCTCGCGATCATGCTGGCGGCAACCGCCCCGCGATACTTGCGGAAGAACTCGCTCAACAAGGGGTCGCTGGAGGGTTTGTATACCGCGTGAACGTGGCGGGCCGCGGTGATGAAGCGCGCGCCGATTTCGAGTGTCGTGAAATGCGAGGCGAGCAGTATCACGCCACGCCCGGATGCCAGAAGTTGGTCGAACTCCTCCATGCCCTCGAAGCGCACCAGCGTGAGCAGTTTGTCGGGCGGCATGAACCATGCGAGAGCGGTCTCGGGTAGAGAAATACCCGCCTCGCGAAAATGCTGCTGTAGCAAATGTTCGCGGTCGACGTCAGACATTTCGGGAAAACACAGTCTAATATTTTGACGCACGACGTTTTTCTGAGGCAGCGGCAAACGTCGCGCGAAATCGCCGAGTCTTCGACCGATGCGCAGCAAAGAATCGAAATCGCGATGCGCGAGCGACTTTAGCACCCACAAGGCGATCCACATGGGCCAGCGCTGCGGTAAGTAAAAACGCCAGTTCATGGGCTCGTCACCCGACTCCTGCACTCGCCAGCGCCGCGAGACGCTCGCTCTGCTTACGCAGGGTAGGCCCGAAATTTTGACGATCGAAGAACGCGCTCAGCGAGTCGAGATCGGGGCGCTGCGGGCGAAGCCCTTCGCGATCGACTTGCAGCGGCATGTCACGAACGATCTCGGTGAGCCGACGAGCCAAAAACGCATCTTCGCGATGACGCGCGAGTTTTTCCGGAAGCTTTGCGGCACCGCGAATCGGAAGCGCTGCAACCGCATCGAGATTGTCATACAGCTCTTCGAGCGAAACGAAGTCCCGCAACAAGGCCGCTGCGGTCTTGGGCCCGACGCCCGGAACGCCGCGAATGTTGTCCACGGCATCGCCGGTTAGTGCGAGATAGTCGGCATACCTCTCGGGCACCACGCCGAAATGCGACTCGATCTCACGATACGTGAGTCGTTGGTTGTCGGTGTAGTTCCAGTAAATATCCCCTTCCCGAATGAGCTGGGCCAGGTCTTTGTCGCGCGAGACCACCGTGGCCGGCATACCCTCGGCTCGAAACCGCGCATGCAGGGTGCCGATGATGTCGTCGGCCTCGTACTCACCGCTGCCGAAATCCGCCACCCCCACGTGGCGGCAAAACTCTCGACAGCGTTCGAACTGCAACTTGAGATCGGGAGGGGCCGGGTCGCGATTGGCCTTATAGGCAGGGTCGATTCGATTTCGAAACGACGTTGCGAGACTCTCATCGAACGCCACTGCGAGATAACGGGGCTTCGCGCGCTCCAGAAGATCTCCGAGAAATCGGGCGAAGCCGAACAGGGCATGAACTGGATTGCCCTCCCGGTCCAGCATGTCCGGCGGCAAGGAGTAATAGGCGCGAAAGACGTAAACGGAGGCGTCGACGAGGTACAGCACGGCTTATTGTACCGACCGCCGGGCGATGGGCGTGCCCTCCGCCGCGGTCAGGTCATCAAGTGCTTGATACGCCCGTGCAACGGACTGCTGCGCGGGAAATGCGCGAGCAAATACTCCATCTGATCGAAGAGCACCCGCCGTCCTTTCAAAAAAATGTACTCGGCATAGGTCGGCGTGAACGGAACGGCCAACAACTGCATCTTGGCCTGCTCGGGAGTCCGCCAAGCCTTGTAGTTGTTACATCGGCGACACGCCGTCACCACGTTGGTCCACACGTCGCGGCCACCCTGGCTGAACGGGCGAACGTGATCGCGAGACAAGTCGCGGGTCGAGAACCGTACCCCACAGTAAAGGCAAAGAAAGGCGTCTCGCCGAAACAGCGTTTGATTGTTGAGGGGCGGGACGTAATCGTTGCGTAAGTGTCCCGGGTTGCCACTCTGACCCACCGTGGCGATGATCGAGTTGACCTCGAGAACGGTCCGACGACCGGTCAAGGCGTTCGTACCCCCGAACAACCGAAAGAGCGGCATACCGCAGGTGTAGGCGATTTGATCTTGGTGGTAGAGCCGCGCTGCCTCGCGGTAGTCGATCCACTCGAGAGGCATACCTGCGACGTCCGTCCGCAGCACATGCTGGTGCAGTGGCACCCCTTCGGCGGGACGCGCGACGATTCCGAACTCTTCGTGATCCAGACTCGACATCTCAGACGTAATTTACGGTAGTTTTGTTACAACATTCAACGGTTCTGAACTTGCCTTCAGCCCCGCAGTCCGAGGTGGTACCGCTCATGACTCAATCGCTCGTCATCGTTTGCTACCTGCTCACCGGACTTTTGGGGTCAGGCGCTGCGCTTGCGCAGGCGCTCGAACCGCCTCAGGCAGAGATCGCCCCCGAAGAGCGTCCCGCAGAGATCGAAGAAGTCACCATCGTCGGCGAAGCAGCCGGCCCCGGGCTCTGGAAAGTACGCAACGGCGACAACACGCTCTACCTGCTCGGCACCCTGAGCCCGCTACCCAAGAAGATGGCGTGGCGCTCGCGGGAGGTCGAAAACGTGCTGTCGAGAGCCAAGCAGGTCATCCCGGCGCGTAGCGACGTCGACGCAAACATCGGGCCGATCAAGGCCGTCCAGCTCTACATGCAGTACCGAAATCTGCGCGGCAACGAGGACAAACAGTCTCTCGAAGCCGTGCTACCGCCCGACGTCTTCGAGAGGTTCGAGACCCTGCGCTTGAAGTACGCACCACGCGAACGCGACATGCTGAAGCGCCGCCCCCTGATCGCCGCTGGAGAACTTTGGCGCGAAGCGCTCTCGCGCACCGGGCTGACCGGTCGTAACGATGTCAGCCGACAGGTCGAAAAACTCGCCAAGTCTCGCAAGGTACCAATCGTCATGCCGACCATCGTCATCGACGACCCCAAGGGCACGCTTGCGGAAGTCGGGAAAATCCCGAGGGATGCGGAACTCGCCTGCATTCGCTCGACACTATCTCGTATGGAAAGCGATCTCGACGCCGCGCGCCGCAAGGCCGAAGCCTGGGCCGTCGGCGATATCGATGCGCTGCGATCTCCGAACGCGTCCGAGCAGCGCGAAGCATGCTGGTCGGCGCTGCAGCAAAGCCCCAAGATTGCGGGCATCCGCCAGCAATTCGAGGATGGGTGGTTTCGGCTCGCCGTCGAGGCTGTCGAGTCGCACGACGTGGCGCTCGCAGTGGTTCCGATCGACGAACTGTTCGGTCGGAACGGGGTGATCGCCCGAATGAAGGCGCGCGGCTATAGCGTGGACGAACCCTAAGCTCGAACGCCTACAGCGCCATCGCCTCGAGTTGCGTCCGAAGTTCGCTCAATATCTTGCGGGTCTCGGTCGATATGCGAACCGACTTCTCGCGTCGGTCGTCCCGCTTGCCGATCTCGATGACTAAAAAGTTGAGTCGATGCAATCGGTGGATGAGCTTGCGACACGCCCGATCGCCACCCAGCCCGTTAAGACGCAGGACCATCACCAACTCGGATATCGAGACGGATTCGTTCTGGGCGGCCAGCACCAGCGTCGGGATGAGGTGAAGATGGCGAATTAGGGGATCGGGCAGTTGCTTTTTAGCCCTTTCCGATCTGCTCAAAGAGTCCACTCGTGGAGGCTCCGACGGGTTGTTGTTTTTTTATTCCAGACCCTTCCTGAATGGGTCGTATTCAGTGCCGTGAACGTTAACTGAACACCCCAACTCTTGTGCGGCTGAGTACACCAAAATTACTGGTCGTTATTAATCGCCTTTTTTGAGTATTTTTTGTACTTATGCGACGTGACAAGCGCCGCCTTCATCTATGATTTCGGCCTTATGAATACTTGCCCGAAAAGCCGCCGATCTCCCATCGGTGTGTTAGCCCTATTGCTACTGCTCAGCGTTGGTTTCGTTCATCGCCCTGGGGAGGCGCAAAGCGAAGCGAGCCCAACGCCCGCCTGTACCTCAGCCCTGAAGGTCGGTCGCCTCATCGACCCGGATCGCGGCGTGGTCCTGCGCGATCAGGTCATTCGAGTGGGGGGCGAGCGTATCCTCAGCGTCACCCCCGCGAGTCAGGCCTCGCTCACGGGATGCGCCCGCGTGCTCGACCTGTCGTCTTCGACGGTGCTGCCCGGTCTCATCGACACCCATACGCATCTCACATCCGATCCCACCATCCTGCGATACGAGCGGCTCGGGATCTCGATCCCGCGCCTCGCCCTGATCGGGGCGGCCAATGCACGGCGTACGCTGCTCGCCGGATTTACGACGGTTCGAAATCTGGGCGCCGACGGCTATGCCGATGTCGCGCTACGCGACGCGATCAACGCGGGAGATGTCATCGGACCACGACTCATCGTATCGGGCCCGGGCATCGGCATCACGGGTGGGCACTGCGGCAGTAACCTGCTCGCGCCAGAGTTTAGACAGACCTCGCTCGGCACGGCCGACGGTCCCACCGAAGTGAGAAAAGCAGTACGGCAAAATGTCCGCTACGGCGCCGATGTCATCAAATATTGCGGTACGGGCGGCGTGTTCTCGAAAGGAACGCAGCCGGGAATGCAGCAATTCACGCCAGAAGAAGTGGCTGTACTCGTCGATGAAGCGCGCATGCACCGCCGCAAAGTGGCTGTTCATGCTCACGGTGCGAGTGGCATCAAGGTCGCGCTGCGCGCAGGGGTGGATTCCATCGAACACGCCAGCCTCATCGACGATGAAGGTCTCGAATTGGCCAAGAAGTACAAGGTGTACTTCTCGATGGATATCTACAACACCGATTACACGCAGAGCGAATCGAAGCGTCGGGGCGAACTGCCGGAGTTCATCCGTAAGGATGCGATGATCGGCGAAATTCAGCGACGCAATTTCGAGCGCGCACTGAAAGCGGGTATCCGCATGACGCTCGGAACCGACGCCGGAATTTATCCGCACGGTGATAACGCGAAACAGCTCGCCGTAATGGTGCGGTATGGCATGACGCCGATGCAGGCCATCCAGGCTGCGACCGTTCATGGCGCCGACGCGCTCGGAATGGCGGGTCAAGTCGGCACGATCGCGCAAGGCGCCTACGCCGATCTGATCGCCGTCGAGGATGATCCGCTCAACGACATTCGGGCGCTAGAGCGTGTGAGTCTCGTGCTCAAAGGCGGTGAAGTCGTCAACGGTGGAGTGGCGAGCGCCACTCGATGACGACCAGCAGTCGAGGTGTCTCGGCGATGTTCATCGCCGTCGCAGCGTTTTCTTTTATGGATGCGCTGCTCAAACTATTCGCCGCCCATTACCCGCCGATGCAGGTCACCGCAATCCGCGGTGCCGCCTCTCTACCTTTCGTCGTGCTCCCCCTGTGGTACGCGGGGCGCCTGGGTGAGCTGAAACCCACGCGCCTCGGCTTGCATCTCTTTCGCGGCGTGCTGGGGGTCATCATGTTGGCCACCTTCGTGCTCGCGTTGCGCGAGGCGCCTCTCGCTTCGGTGTACTCGATCTACATGGCCGCACCTCTGCTGATCGCGGCACTCGCAGCCTGGTGGCTCAAAGAAAAGGTGGATGGCGGACGCTGGTTGGCCATCGTGATCGGCCTGATCGGCGTGATCGTGATACTGCAACCGCGGCCTGACGGCTTGCCGATGATTGCCGGAATTGCGGCGGTTGCCTCGGCGTTGTGCTACGCACTCGCGGCGATCACCGCTCGCGTGCTCATGCGTACCGAGCGCTCTTCGGCGATGGTCTTCACCTTTCTCATGATCATCACGATCGTCGCTGGCGCTTTGGCGCTGCCGGGATGGGTGGCCATCCGACCCTCGGACGGCTGGTTGATCGTGGCGATCGGCGGCCTGGGCGCAGCCGGCCAGCACTACATTACTGAAGCGTTTCGTCATGCGCCGGCAGCAGTGGTCGCGCCGATCGAATACACGGCCTTATTGTGGGGAATCGCAATCGACTGGGTCGCCTGGTCGGTGTTGCCGGGCGGCATGATGCTCGGCGGCGCCTCGCTGGTGATCGCGGCCGGGCTTTATGTCGCCTGGCGAGAGCGAGTGGTGCCACACTCCTCATCGTGAATAGCCTCTATCTTCGACTTGCTGGCGTCGCCGCGCTCTGGGGCGGCACGTTTATCGCCGGCCGAATCGCAGCACCGGAACTGCCTCACTTCACGATTTCGGCACTGCGGTTCTGGGTGGCCTTCGCCATCCTCGCTCCGCTGCTGCTCGTCGTCGAAAAACGAATTCCGCGATTGAGCGCACGCGATCTCGGTTTCACGGCGCTGCTCGCCCTGTTCGGCCTCGTGATCTACAACCTCCTCTTTCTCGGCGCTCTGGAGCTCATCCCGGCGGGTCGAACGGCGCTTGTCGTGGCGCTCAATCCCATCCTGACCGCAATGACCATGGCGATCGTGTTCGGCGAACGACTGCAGCAGCATCGCTGGTTGGGAATCTTGCTGGCGCTGTCCGGCGTTTGGATCGTGCTCTCCAAAGGAGATCCTTCCCTGTTGCTGCAACGCGTGGGTCGCGGCGAATGGCTGATGTTGGGGGGCGCCTGTTGTTGGGCGATCTACACCGTCGTCGGTCGCTATGCCCTGAACGGCGAGGCCGCGGCGTCACCCCTCGCTCTGACGACGGTGACGACGCTCTGGGGTGCGTTGATGCTCACGGCCGGAATGCCCCTCGAGTGGGACGGCTGGCAGGTCCATGACATCTCCTTTGCTGCGTGGGCGTCGATCGTCTACCTCGGCGCGGGCGGGACCGCCTTGGCCTTCGTTTGGTATGCCGAAGGGCTGCAGCAACTCGGCGCCGCGCGCACTGCAGTTTTCAATAACCTCGTGCCCGTATTCGGCGTATTGTTCGGCACTCTCCTTTTGGGTGAGCCTTTGCTGATCTCGATGCTGATCGGAGGCGCCGTCGCCATCACCGGCGTGACGCTCACGAATTGGAGCAGAGCACGGTAAATCAGTGACTTGCGCAAGCTCGCGGAGAAACGGTTTCACAATTGCGTCATAACCGTGTCCAGAAATCAGTACATCGCTATTTAACTTATTGATTTATTTAAATTTTTTGTTAATTGGTCAATCATTAACCAAGCCAACGAAAATCCCCATAAAACGCGGCGATTTTTCGCTTGAAACGCTCACTATCCACAACGTTATCCACACCCTCTGTGGACAAATTCGAAGCCTCGCATCCGACGATCTGTCGAGTGGCCATCGATACGCCGCTGCGGCGAACCTTCGACTATCGAATCGAGCCCGATTCAGAGGCGCCGGCCCTCGGGTGTCGGGTCGCGGTCCCGTTCGGACGGCGTCACCTCGTGGGTGTGGCCGTCGGTTTGGAGTCGACGTCCGACGTCGACGAGTCGAAGCTGAAGACGATCTCGAAGATCTTGGATTCCGTCCCCGTTTTCGATGCCCCCCTACTGCAATTGCTACGGTGGGCGGCGGACTATTACCACCACCCGATCGGCGAGGTCATCGCCGCGGCATTGCCCAAGCTGATGCGCGAGGGCGCTTCGCTCGTCTCGCACACGGAGTTCTGGAGAGCGACGGATGCCGGGACTGCCGCACTCGGCGCCGGCGAACCCAAACGCGCGCCGAAACAACGCGCGCTCCTCGAGCAACTCGTCGCCGCGGGGACATCGGGCCAAGACGTCGACACGCTCAATCATCAACTGGCGGGTTGGAGAGACGCCGCCAAAGCTCTCGCCAAACGCGATTGGATCGTCTGCGAGCTACGCGAAACACTCTTTGACCCGGCAATCGGGAGTGCAGCCGAGAGTACCGCTCACGCGGATCCCCGGCCTGAGCTTTCGGCACAGCAGCGCATGGTGATCGACACCGTTCGAGAGGCCGGTGATACCGGCTATCACGCGTGGTTGCTGCACGGCGTCACGGGAAGCGGCAAGACCGAGGTCTACCTGCGGCTCACCGAAACGCAGCTGCAGCACTCGCGTCGCGTGCTCGTGCTGGTGCCCGAGATCGGCCTGACGCCGCAACTCGTCGGCCGGTTCGCAAAGCGGTTTCCTCAGTCATCCCTGGCCGTCTTGCATTCGGGACTCACGGACTCGGAGCGATTATCTGCTTGGCGAGCGGCGCATAGCGGCCGCGCACAACTCGTGATCGGTACTCGCTCCGCCGTCTTTGCCCCGATCCCCGATCTCGGTCTCATCATCGTCGATGAAGAGCACGACGCCTCGTTCAAACAACAAGAGGGCGGGTTCCGATACTCGGCGCGTGATCTCGCTTTGGTGCGTGCGCACGCTCTCGATGTTCCGGTGGTGCTCGGATCCGCGACGCCTTCGCTCGAATCTCTCCATAACGCGGCCTCAGGACGCCTGACTCGACTCTCGCTGCCTGATCGTGCCGCGTCAGCCCTGCCACCCACCCTGCGTCTCGTCGACTTGCGCCAGGAACGCGTTCACGCCGGATTGTCGACTACCGCCGTGTCCGCCATTCAACGCCACCTCGCGGCGGACGGTCAGGTCCTCGTGTATATCAATCGACGCGGCTACGCACCCACACTCGCCTGCACGGCCTGTGGCTGGGTCGCACCCTGCCAATCCTGCGATGCGCGCATGACCGTCTATCGACAAGCGGGACGGTTGCGCTGTCATCATTGCGGCGCCGATCGAGACTTGCCGCGTCAGTGCCCGCAATGCGGCTACGCCGTGAAGACGGTGGGACAAGGGACGGAGCGTGTCGAAGAAAGTCTCGTCGAAACGTTCCCGGGCGTCGGAATCGCGCGACTCGATCGCGACGTAGTTCGACGGAGCGACGAGCTCGAGGCCGTGGTCTCGCGTATGGCGGATGGGCAGGCGCGGATCCTGGTCGGCACTCAAATGGTTGCGAAGGGTCACGACTTTCCGTCACTCACCTTGGTGGTGGTGCTCAATGCCGATCAAGGTCTTTTCAGCACGGATTTTCGGGCCGCTGAACGGCTTGCTCAAACCATCGTCCAGGTGGCCGGTCGAGCGGGACGGGCGAGTCGACCGGGTGAGGTCCTGATTCAGACCGAATACCCCGAGCACCCGCTGCTCTCGGGGCTACTCACGGGCGGCTACGATGCCTTCGCTGCGGCGGCGCTCGAGGAGCGACGCAGCGCCGAGTGGCCACCGTACTCGCGACTTGCCGCGCTACGCGCGTCGGCCGTCGAGGCAGAGACCGCCATCCGCTTTCTCGAACAGGCGCGCCGTGCAGCAGAACCGCTCGCTCGAGGTCGACAAACCGGCGGAGGTCGTCAGGGCGGACGGGTTCGTCTGCTCGGACCCGCCCCGGCGGCCATGGCCCGACGCGCCGATCGTCACCACGCTCAGCTTTTGGTCGAAAGCGCCGATCGCGGGGCGTTGCACCGGCTGCTCGAGCAATGGCTGCCGGCCATCGAAGCCCTGCCCGAGGCACGACGGGTTCGCTGGGCACTCGATGTCGATCCGCTCGAACTGTTCTGACCCGGTAGAATCGCGCCCGTGAAAGACGACCTGCATAACCTGCTGCAGCGCGCGCTGCAGTCGCTCGAGGGCTCGCTGTTTTCCAGCCCAGTCGACCCGCAACTCATCACCCTCGAGCGCGCTCGCGACACATCACACGGTGACTTCGCTTCGAATATCGCGATGCGCCTCGCCAAAGTGGCAGGGAAACCGCCACGAGCGATCGCCGAAGCCATCATCGCCGCACTGCCCGCCTCGCCCATTGTCGAGCGCGTGGAAGTGGCCGGCGCAGGGTTCATCAATTTTTTCCTCGCCAAAGATCTCTACGCGCGCGAGCTCGTGCGCATCCACGAACAAGGCGAGTCCTACGGGCGTCATCGCCCGGAACGCCCACGCAAGGTATTGCTGGAGTTCGTGTCCGCCAACCCGACCGGACCCATGCATGTCGGCCATGGTCGTCAGGCTGCATTCGGCGACGCCTTGGGTAATTTGCTCGAAGCCGCGGGCGATGCGGTAACACGCGAGTACTACATCAACGACGCAGGTCGACAGACCGAGATCCTCGCCGTGTCCGTCTGGATCCGCTATCTCGAGGCCTGCGGCGAGACGATCAAGTTTCCCGAAAATGGCTATCGTGGCGATTACATCCGCCCCGTTGCGATCGCCCTGCAGCAGCGAGAGGGCTCCGCGCTCCGACACGCCGCGGCCACCGTCGTCGCCGGTCTCCCGGCCGATGCTCCCGAGGGTGACAAGGAAAAACATATCGATGCGCTGATCGCGCGATGCCGCCACCTGATCGGCGAGAGCGCATGGGAGCGCGTACTGGAGTCGAGCATCGCCGCCATGCTTGCAGAGATTCGTGACGATCTCGGCGGCTATGGCGTGCATTTCGACAACTGGATCTCGGAGCGCGCCTTTACGCAGGGCGGCGCTGTCGAGCGAGCGCTCGAAAGGCTTCGTGTCAAAGATTTGCTTTACGTGAAAGACGGCGCCGAGTGGTTCAAGGCAAGCCAGTTCGGTGATGACGAAGATCGTGTCGTCGTCCGGGAAAACGGGGTCAAAACTTATTTTGCCTCCGATATCGCCTATCACCTCGATAAGCGCGAACGCGGTTTCGACATGCTGATCGACGTGCTGGGCGCCGATCATCACGGCTACGTCACCCGAGTACGCGGCGGTCTGCAGGCTTTCGGTCATCCGGGTGACTGTCTCGAGGCGCCCCTCATCCAGCTCGTCGCCCTCTTCCGAAACGGCGTGAAGATGTCGATGGGCAAGCGCGAGGCCAACTTCGTGACGCTGCGACAGCTGCGCGAAGAAGTCGGCAACGATGCCTGTCGAATTTTCTACTTGATGCGAAGCAACGACCAATCACTCGACTTCGATCTCGAGCTCGCCAAGTCGAAGACCAATGAGAACCCCGTTTTTTACGTGCAGTATGCGCATGCGCGTGTGGCCAGCGTCATGAAAGAGCTTTCGGCGCGCGGCTTATCGTATGTCGCAGACGACGCACGGAATATCATGTTGGAGCGCGGCGCGTCGCTGTTGGCGGGTCCGCAGGCCGAAGCCATGCTCTCCTGTGTGTCGCGCTATCCGGAGGTCATCCGACAATCGGCTGCGCAGCGCGCACCTCACGCGCTCGTCCACTACTTGCGCGAACTGGCGACGACGCTGCACGCCTTTTACAACGCCGAGCGAGTGCTCGTACCCGAAACGGATGTGCGCAGCGCTCGTGTGTACGCTTTGCTCGCCGTGCAACGGGTGCTGCGTAACGGCCTCGCCATCCTCGGTGTCTCTGCTCCGGAGTCGATGTGAGCAAAACCCCGATCGGTCGAGACTTCAAGCGTGCGAGCGGCCGTAGCGGCAGCGAGTTCAGTTTTTCTCGAGAGTTTTTCGTGGGTCTTTCGGCAGGGCTCGCCGTCGCCGTCGCCGTTTTTTTCTGGCAACAGCAAGCGATCCAGGACGCGCGTAGCGCAGCCGAAGACACTCAGCCCACGCCCCGTCCGGCCAAGCGCGATCCCGTATCAGCGACCCCCGCAGAGCCGGAGCGCGAGTACGACTTCTACGGGATGCTTCCCAAAAGCGAGGTCATCGTCCCCGAGACCGACCCGAAGGCCGCGGTTCCGCCCGTCCCCAACACGCCGATCGAGCGACCCGGGGTCTACGTTCTGCAGCTCGGGATGTTCAAGAATCTCGAGGAGGCGGAGAGGCTACAGGCCAAACTGCTACGCCTTGGCGTTCAATCGACGGTGCAGCGCATCACGATCGAGAGCGACGTGCTGCATCGGGTTCGCATCGGTCCGGTGAGCAATCTCGCCGAACTCAACCGCACCCGCGCCACGCTACAACGCGCCGAAATGGAAGCCGTGGTGATACGCGTCGGAGACTAGGCGTCGACGTCGTCGGATACGCTGCGGAAATCAACGCCCAACGCGCGCAACTTTCGATAGAGGTGCGTACGCTCCATGCCAACACGCTTGGCCAGCTGCCCGACCTTACCGTGACACAGCAGCAGCTGTTGCTGCAGATACGCGCGCTCGAAATGCTCGCGAGCCTCACGCAAGCCCAACGCGAGCAAGTCTTGCTTGACCAAGGTCTCAGCAGGCGGCGCCACTTGAGACAACTCACGTTCGATATCGTCGAGTGATACTTCCTCGGCTCCGCCTTGCTGCAGGAGTCGGCGGACCATGGCGCGCAACTCCTGAACATTGCCCGGCCAAGGATAATTGCGGAGACGGTTTTGCGCCGCGATACTGAAGCGCCGGAATGCAAGCCCTTCGGAGTCGACCAAACGATCGACATAGTGCCGCAGCAAATCGGGAACGTCCTCCGCGTACTCTCTGAGTGGCGGCACTCGGGCCACCGTGGCGCCCAAATGCGCCATGAGATCTCTCCGAAGCACGCCTTGCTCGATATCAGGTTGCGCAGAACTTAGGACACGAGCCTCGAAGGTCTTCGACTTTGTATCGCCGAGTCTCGTGAAGCTACGCGTTTCGAGAAGTCCGAGCAGCGCTCGTTGGGCGGATGGCGGCAGGTCGCCGATTTCATTGATGAACAACGTACCGTCGCCCACCTGCTCGATGAGCCCGCCGTTCCCCGATGTGCCGAAGAGTGCCGCTTCCGCATCCATGTCGCGCAGAGCGCTTGCGGTGATCACGACGAATGGCTTGCTGGACCGCGGCCCATGATCGTGAACGAAACGAGCGAATGCCTCGCGACCCGAGCCGAATTCGCCCAATAGCATCAGCGCCGCATTGCCGTTTGCGTATCGTAGTAATTCGTTTCGCAGCTGCTGAACCAGTCGACTCTTGCCGACAGGCGCCGCGATCGAACCCGCTTTGGCCTTTCCGGATGTCTTGCGCGCCCGCGCTCCCTCGAGCGCCTTCTCGACCGTGCGGAGCAACTTGGCGAGCGAGAGCGGCTTCTCGACAAAATCCATGGCGCCGAGTCGGGTGGCCTCGACCGCGGTATCCACCGTGCCGTGTCCGGACATCATCACCACGGGGCAGCCGTCCGTACTCGTGGATGACCATTCACGAAGCAGCGTGATGCCATCGACATCGGGCATCCAAATATCGAGAAGCACGAGGTCGGGTTGCTGACGTTGGCGGAGCGTGCGCGCTTCTGCACCATTGGCAGCGACGTCAACTTCGTAGCCTTCTTCGCTCAAGATTTCTTTGACGAGACTGCGGATATCCGCCTCGTCGTCCACTACAAGAATGCGTGCTGCACTCATGCCCGCTCCCTCCTCCAATCCGCGTGCTCGGTGCCGGGGGCTAATGCCCTCTCTCGCTCCAGCACGGGAAACATAACACGGACCATAGCACCGCCCGAGGGGCGATTCCCCACTTCGATACGCCCCTTATGGTCCTCGACGATTTTCTTGACGATCGCGAGGCCAAGACCGGTACCCCGAGGCTTGCTCGTGACGTAGGGGTCGAACACCCTGTCGATCATGTCCGGCTGGAACCCCGGTCCATTGTCGGAAACCGTCAACTCGACGAATACTCCGCCCTCCCACTCGGCCATGGCCGTCCTCACCTCGATCGTGGCCGGACGGATCCCCTCCAACGCCTCGAACGCGTTGGTCAGCAAGTTGTTGAGCACCTGCCGGATGCGCGAGCGATCCGCTTCGACCGCGCCCATCGCCTCCCCCAAACGGGTCACGAGCTCGACCGATGCCTCTTGCGATCGATACAGATCGGTCACCTCCGTGACGAGTCGGTTGAGATCGAACGCCGCGATCTGCATCGCAGGCGCGCGGGCATACTCGCTGAAATCATTGACCATCTGCTTCATCGACTCGACCTGCTGAACGATCGTATGCGTCGAACGCTCGAGCATTTCGGCATCTGCGCCGGAGAGAGTCGGCAACAACTTGCGACGCAATCGTTCGGCCGAAAGCTGGATCGGCGTCAGCGGATTTTTGATCTCGTGCGCCAATCGACGTGCGACCTCACCCCAGGCCGCATCACGCTGCGCCTGCAGTAAGTGCGTGACGTCATCGAACACGATCACGAACTGGCCCGGGCCGCTGTCTTCTTTGGGCAACGGTACACAGGCGCAGACGAGAACGCGCGCCCCCGTACCGCCTGCGGCTGATCGCAACTCGATTTGCTCACGCCATTCGTCACGTCCCGCGGCAAATCTCGAGCGCAATTCCGTGACGAAGGCGGGTAATAAGCCAGAGTCGCCATCGACACCCGTCCCGAGCACCCGACCGACGCTCGAGCCGAGGTCGACACCCAGAATGCTCCCTGCCGACTCATTGGCGCGCTGGACGACGAGGTCGCGATCGACGGACAACACACCCGCGGACAAACGCGCCAGGATGATGGCGAGTCGCTCGCGCTCGCGCTCGACGGTCGCTCGACTGCTCTCCGTCTCCTCACGCGCGCGCCGCAGCCGCTTGGTCATATCGTTGAACGACTGCACGAGAAAGCCCATCTCGTCGCGCGAGGTCAGCGGCACTCGCATGCCGAAGTCGCCCTTTGCGACGGCTCGCGTGCCGGCCATCAAATCCTGAACCGGTTTAAAGAGCACCTCGGCAGAGTAGATCGCACCATAGATCGCTCCGAGCAGCGTGACGAGCAGGACCATGGTCAGTGTCAATCTGAAACTGTACTTGAGCGGTTCACGTAGCTCAGCGAGATCGCCGTATTGCGAAAAGGAGCGCTGAACCGTATCCGTCAACTCGGCAAATTGCCTCGGCAACTCGTAGACGACCACGACGAAACGCGCATCGCTCCGCGCGAAAGACACGCCCGGAACGGGCGCAGCCGTTCGAATGAGATACCGGGAATCACCCACGGGCTCGAGACTGAGATAGGTCGACCCACTCGATACGGCGCGAACGAGATCGGCGGGCGGACGATCGGGCAAAGCGTCCGGGACCTCCTGACTCGCGGCACCGATGATTCTTTCGAATTCGCCGTAAAGAACGATCTCGCTGGCACCGGAATTACGCAGCTCCTCATCGAGAGCGAACAAAGCCCCACCGGCGCTCTGGTTGGAGAGTGCCGCGGCGAACCGCTCTGTACGGCTGCCGTATTCACGCATGCGAAGATCGAGTGCAGAGCGCGACAGCACTACGGCATCGTTGAGACCTTGTTTGATCTCGACTCGAAACCAACTGTCGATGCCTCGATTCAAAAATTCGAGCGAGAAGGTGTAGACCGTCAGGAGCGGAAGCGCGACCAGCGCGCTGAACACCAGCACGGTTCTCGCGGTCAGTCGAGATCCCGGTACTCCGCTGCGATACGCCGAGACGAGCTGAAAAATCTTTCGTGTCAGTAAGCCGATGATCACGATCACGGCCATCGCACTCGCGAGCAGAATCCAGGGTTGGAGACGACCGAACTGCTCGGAGTTTTGCGCAGACAAAAAAAGCGCAAAAAGTGCGCCGACGACGACCGCGATCCAAAGCGCGATCAGGATACGGGTACGGCGACTGCTCAGCGTGGTAGCGACCATGAATACCACTCGCTCTCGCGTTGCCAGTCGTCAGACCAGAACATGAGGGCGCGCAGCGCATCGGTGAGTCGCCCGCGCCGCACGCTCGCGCGGACACTGACGAGATAGGCTCCCGGTTGTGTCACCTGCGACGCCACCAGAATGGGCCAGCTCTCGATACTGCCGAGGTCGACCAGCGCCTCGTCGAGAGTCGCGTAGGATTTTTGCTCTCCCTCGTGCAAGGGATCTTTGACGACATAGCGCTCGCTGACAGAGTGGAAACTCAGTTCCCGTCTCATCTGCAACTCGACGATGTTCTCGTTGGTCCAAAACCGTCGCTCTCGAGACACCTCGACGTCAACGATATAAGACAATGAAACGCCGTCGCGCAGGGCGCCTGCCGCCTCTTCGCTGGACGGATAGCGCGTACGCACGTGCAGCTGGTAGACACCACCCACCACATTGACGAAGGCCGACTGAACTTCGAGCGTTCCTTCGAGAGGGTCGGCGCGCAGCTCCGGCCATTGCCACGGCATCGCCCCGGCGAGCCAAAGAAAGGCGACGACCATCAATCTGGCCCTCAGACGCCGAGCTGTTCCGACTCTCGTGGTCATGCGCCTCCACCCCGAACGAGGCAAGCATAATAGAAGCCATCGGTGGACGCCTGACCGGGGCTCGGAAGCAGTTGTACGCCGACGTCCCGACGCAGTGCCCCGACAGGCAGGGCGATGTCATTCGGCCAAGGTAGCGCCTTCGCTCCGGGCGTCGCAGCCAAGAAACCCTGCACCACCGATTCGTTCTCTTCCGGCAGAACGGAACAGGTGGCATAGACGAGCTTCCCGCCGGGCGCGAGCTTGGCGAAACAATTGGCGAGAATGCGTCTTTGAAGTGCGGCGAATCGAGCGCCGTCATCCGGTCGTCGAAGTAGTTTGATGTCAGGATGACGTCTGATCACCCCCGTCGCCGAACACGGCGCATCGACGAGAATGCGGTCGAATGGCGCCTCGTCCGACAGCGCTTTGGGATCAGCGAGATCCGCCAGTCGCGTTACGGCTCGTGTCGACGATGAGCGAATGCGCTCAAAGGTCGCGTTCACCAGCGCTAAACGTGCCGCGTCATCATCGACCGCCAATAACTCGACTCCCGGTTGCCGCTGCAAGATGTGCGCGCTCTTGCCGCCCGGCGCTGCACACGCATCGAGTACGCGATGCCCGGACTGGGCATCGAGCAATAGTGCTGCGAACTGAGCGCCTGCATCCTGCACTGACACACGACCTTCGGCAAAGCCCGGCAACGCCGAGACGGCCATCGATTGCGTGAGCACCACCGCGCCAGGAGGTGTATCAAGCGCAAACCCCTCACGTCCCACCGCAGCAAGTTCGTTGAGATACGCGTCAACCGTGGTCGGTGCCGCAACGCGCAGCGTCATCGGTGGATGCTCGTTGTTCGCTGCCAGAATCATGGCCGCACGATCGCCGTAAACAGACTCGAGTCGATCGACCAGCCATCGCGGATGAGCGACACGCGCAGCGAAATCCTGATCTGCAAGTTCGAGCAAGTTGTCGCGCTCGCGGACGAAACGCCGCAGCACGGCATTCACAAAGCCAGTGGCACGACCGAGGCCGAGTGCTCGCGCTGCATCGACGGCAAGGTGAACACTCACCTCCGGCGCAGAGCGTGAGTACGCGATCTGATGAGCGGCCGTCACGAGCAAAGAACGCAGAAGTGGCGGGATGTCTTCAGCGGGGCGGTCGACGATGGCGGACAGCGCCGGCGCGAGCCTCAGATACCATCGGAGCGTTCCCAGCGCGATGGCGCGCACGGCGGCGCGATCACCCCGCTCGTCCGCCACTTGCAACGCAAAATCTGCTGAACGACCTGCATGGGCGACGGCACTCACGGCCTCAACGGCAACCGCAAGCGTCGCAGCACCGGGAGCGAGTCGCGCGCCCCCTCTCGAATTTCGCGATCCAGAGGCCTCCTCGACGACAATATCCGCATCAGCGTTCACTCAAAGAATTCCTCGTTCGATCGTAAACCGTTTGCAAAATCGCGCGCAGACATGCTGCGCCGACCGGCCCGCTGAAGCTCGGCGATCGCGAGTACGCCCTCGCCGCACGCCACGAGCAGTAGATCGTCCTGAAGTCCGAGAATCGCCCCGGGCTTGCGGGTTGTTTGCGGCGTCGCGCCTAGGACACGAGCGCGATGAATTCGAATCTGTTCCCCTCGATGCGTCGTCTCCGCGACCGGCCAGGGGCGGAACGCTCTGATACGACGGTCGATCTCTGCCGCAGAGTGATTCCAATCGATGTGCGCCTCCGCTTTCTCGATCTTCTTTGCGTAAGTCACACCTTCGGAAGGCTGCGCGCGCTTCACGATGGACCCCCGCTCGATACCGGCGAGCACCTCGAGCAGCGCAGGCGCACCGAGCGCCGCAAGTTTCTCGAGAACCGACGTTGAGTCATCGGTATCAGATAGCGGCATCTCGCGCTGAAGCAGGATCGGACCCGTATCGAGTCCCGCATCCATTTGCATGATCGTGACTCCGGTCTCGAGGTCACCCGCGAGAATCGAACGCTGAACCGGCGCGGCACCCCGCCAGCGCGGTAGTAACGATGCATGGATATTGAGGCATCCGTATCGAGGGATGGCGAGTGCCTCGGGAGGAAGAATCAATCCATAGGCGACGACCACGAGAACATCCGGCCGCCATGCCTCGAGTGCGGCACGACCCTCCGACGTTCGTAACGTCTGCGGCTGAGCGAGTGGCAGCGCGTTGGCCAGCGCGAATTCTTTGACGGCACTCGTCGACAGTTGACGCCCCCGACCGGCCGGACGATCCGGCTGTGTCAGCACGCCGACGACTTCGTGACTCGATCGCACGAGTGCAGCAAGCGGGGGCGCCGCGAAGTCCGGCGTGCCGGCGAAGACGACTTTCATCGGAATGCGGCGACTGACGTCAGCGGCCGGCGACGGCGCCCGCCGGAACCTTGCCGGAGTCTTGTTTCGCTGGACGATCGCGTCGCTCTTTCTCGAGCTTCTTGCGGATTCGATCGCGCTTCAGCATCGAGAGATAGTCGACGAACAACTTGCCGTCGAGATGATCCATTTCATGCTGCAGACATACCGCCCGAATTCCATCGAGCTCGCACTCGAACACTTTGCCGTCACGATCATGCGCCCGGACGCGTACGCGTTGCGCGCGCTCGACCTCGTCAAAGATTCCCGGAACGGACAGACAACCCTCTTCCATCACGCCGACATTCTCCCGCGAAAGAATCTCCGGATTGATGAACACCAGAGGATCGCTTCGATCGTTGCTGCAATCCATCACAATGAGCTGACGGTGCACATCGACCTGCGATGCCGCCAAACCGATACCCGGCGCGGCATACATGGTCTCGAACATGTCGTCGATCAGTTGAGAGAGCTTGGCGTCGAACGCCGTGACCGGTACGGCACGGGTTCGGAGACGGGGATCGGGAAATTCGAGGATCTCGAGCAAAGCCATGGGAAAAGACCCCTGCCAGAAAGGTAATTCGTTGGACACCAGTATATCAGCGAGGTTTCGCGCCTTTTTCGACTCGCCCAAACGGAAGCGCTCCGTACCCTTGGGCGCACATGGCCACCCCCGAACACTATCGATTCGCCTGTCTCCCACGACTCGACGCAGCGTCCTGGTGTCGCCTCGTCGAGCAAATCCCCTCGCCGGTCGAACTGATCGGACTGCCCGTCGAGCGTCTGCTCACGCTCCCGCTTTCTAAAGCGGCCGCACTCGCGCTGTCGCAAATCGATCCCGCTCGGCACCAATCCACCCTCGAAGCACTCGCGCGTCATCACATCGAGGTCATCGCTGCCCACGAGTCCGACTATCCGCCCCAGTTGCTACAACTGCGCGGCGCACCCGCTGTGCTCTTCGTCCGCGGCCACCGCGAAGCACTTAAAAATCAGCAGTTGGCGATGGTCGGTAGTCGGCATCCCACGGCCAACGGCGCGCTCACGGCCCGGGATCTCGCGTTCCACTTCGCCCAATGCGGGCTCACGATCACGAGCGGATTGGCGATCGGCATCGATGCCGCGAGCCACATCGGAGCGCTCGCCGCTCACGGCACTACCCTCGCCGTTTGCGGCACCGGCCTCGATCGCATCTACCCCGATGCCCACACCGAACTCGCCGAAAACATCCTCGAACGCGGCGCCCTGATCAGCGAATTCCCCCCTGGAACGCCCCCGCTACCGCACCATTTCGTGCAACGAAATCGCCTTATCAGCGGGCTGTCGGTCGGCGTTCTGGTCGTAGAAGCCGCCTCGCGCAGCGGATCCCTCTCCACCGCCCGCCACGCGGGCGAGCAGGGACGAGAGGTCTTCGCGGTGCCCGGATCCATCCACAGCCCGCTGTCGCGCGGGTGCCACGAACTGCTCCGAGACGGGGCAACACTTGTGGAAAACGCTGAAGACGTTTTCAAAGAACTCGAAAATAGTCATATAAATCATGAAGTTAAAAGATTACATAAGACCGTCGGAATACGGCCTTCCGGGGGGCCGGCGTTGGACAACCCCTCGGAAATCCTGTTAGATGCCATCGGCTTCGAGCCTACGGGCATCGATGCGCTCGTCGCGAGCACCGGCCTCTCCAGCACATCTGTAGCGTCCCTGCTCCTCTCCCTCGAGCTCGAGGGGCGTGTCGCATCGGACGCCTCAGGCCGGTTTTTTAGAGTGCTGCAGCTAACCCATACCGAATGACCCAAACGACTGACAACGGCAGCGTCCTCGACATCCTCATATATGTGTTCGACCGGTACATGCTGGCGGACGCCCCCGAGGTGCCTGAGCGTGACGCCCTCGCCGAAGACCTCGAGCGAGCCGGCTTTCCCGGCGACAACGTCGAACGCGCGCTCGATTGGCTTGCCGATCTTGCGTACGAGCGTCATCGCCCGTCACTCGCCGAGTCCGGTCCGCGAGCCATGCGCGTGTTCACCGACGCCGAGCGGAATCATCTGCCGGCAGATTGCCGCGGCTACCTGCTCGAGCTCGAGCGAACCGGCATCCTCTCGCCTCAACAACGCGAAATCGTCATCGAGCGCCTGCTGGCGCTCGATTCCTCCGAACTCGATGTCGACCAGCTGAAGTGGGTTGCCCTCATGGTGCTCTCCAGCCAGCCCGGCGAAGAACTCGCCTGCTCGCGCATGGAAAATCTCGTGTTCGATCTGCCGGTCGAACGGCCCCACTGACCCAGCGCCGGAGACGGCCCCATGGCTGAAAACCTCGTCATCGTCGAATCACCGGCGAAGGCCAAGACCATCAAGAAGTACCTCGGTCCGAAGTTCGAGGTGCTCGCCTCGTACGGCCACGTACGCGATCTCGTACCCAAAGAAGGTGCCGTCGATCCCTCGCGTCGCTTTGCGATGAAGTACGACGTCATCGAGCGTAACGAGCGTCATGTCGATGCCATCTCGCGCGCGCTTCGCAAAGCCAAAGCGCTCTACCTCGCGACCGACCCTGATCGCGAAGGCGAAGCTATTTCCTGGCATCTGCGCGAGCTTCTGCGCGACCGCGGCGATCTCGACGGCAAGGACGTCCATCGCGTCGAATTCTTTGAAATTACACGTAACGCGGTTCGTCAGGCTATCGAGTCACCGCGAGATCTCTCTCTAGACCTCGTCAACGCGCAGCAAGCGCGCCGTGCCCTCGACTACCTCGTCGGCTTCAACCTTTCGCCGCTCCTCTGGAAGAAAGTCCGTCGAGGCCTCTCGGCAGGCCGCGTGCAAAGCCCCGCACTGCGCATGATCTGCGAGCGCGAAGCAGAGATTCAGGCCTTCGTGCCGCGTGAGTACTGGTCGCTGGATGCGCAGGGCGAGCGCGAGTCACAAACCTTCCCGCTGAAGCTCGTCGAGTTCGAGGGCCGTAAGGTCGAACAGTTCAGTTTCACCGATGCGACGCAGGCGCAAGCCGTGGAGCGGGCGCTCTGCAAGGCCAGCGGTTCAGGAACTCCGGTCGGCGAAGCGCCGCTCTCGCCTCCCGGAAAGCTTCGCGTACTGTCGGTCGATCGCAAACAGCGCAACCGTAATCCTGCTCCGCCGTTCACGACCTCGACGCTACAACAGGAAGCCGCTCGAAAACTCGGCTTCTCCGCGCAGCGCACCATGCGCCTCGCGCAGCAGTTGTACGAAGGTGTCGATTACGGTGAAGGCGCGGTCGGTCTCATCACCTACATGCGTACCGATGCCGTCAATCTAGCGAACGAGGCGATCACCGAGATCCGCGAGGTCATCGGTCGGGTCTACGGCGCCGACTCGCTGCCCGAGTCGCCTCGTTTCTACAAAAACAAATCTCGCAACGCTCAAGAGGCTCACGAAGCTATCCGTCCGACCTCGGCCTCCGTTTTGCCGCAGACGCTCGAAGGGAAGATCGACGCGGATCAGCACAAGCTTTATTCGCTCATCTGGAAGCGTGCGGTCGCTTGCCAAATGACTCACGCGGTATTCGACACCGTGGCGATTGATCTGCTCGCCGGAGCCGATGGCCCGCAACGCCATCTGCTGCGCGCCAATGGCTCGACGCTACTCAAAGCCGGCTTCATCGCAGTTTATCTCGAGGGTCAGGACGATTCGTCAGACGACGAGGGCGATCGCATCCTGCCCGCCATGAACGAAGGCGACGAAGTCAAACTCGTCAACCTGCGTGGGACACAGCATTTCACGGAGCCGCCGCCCCGCTACTCCGAAGCGTCACTCGTGAAAGCGCTCGAAGAGCACGGCATCGGTCGCCCGTCCACTTATGCGTCCATCATCTCGACTCTCAAAGATCGTGAGTACGTCGATATGGACGGCCGGCGCTTCATCCCGACCGACATCGGCAAGATCGTCAATAATTTTCTGAGTTCGAACTTTGGTGAATACGTGGACTACGGTTTCACGGCCGCCATGGAGGACGAGCTCGACGCGATTTCCCGCGGCGAAGAAGCGTGGACCGATCCGCTGCAAAAATTCTGGCAGCCTTTCATCGATCGAGTCGAACATATCGAGAAAACGGTCTCGCGAGACGAGGCTGCGCAGGCGCGCGAACTCGGAACAGACCCCGCGAGTGGCAAACCCATCTCCGTGCGCATGGGCCGCTTCGGTCCGTTCGTGCAAATCGGAACGCGCGATGACGAAGACAAACCGCGTTTCGCGGGGCTGCGCCCCGGGCAGAGCATGGACAAGATCACGCTTCCCGAAGCGCTGCAGCTCTTTCAGTTGCCACGCAAACTCGGTGAGAGCCCGGAGGGCGAGCCGCTCGAGGCTAACATCGGACGTTTCGGTCCGTACATTAAGTACGGCAGCAAGTACGCCTCGCTCAAGGCCGAAGACGACCCGTACACCATCACGCTCGAGCGGGCGATCGAAGTCGTCGCCGCTAAAAAACTCGCTGATGCGAATCGCATCATTCAAGACTTCGGTATCGACGATATCCAAGTGCTGAATGGCCGCTACGGACCCTACATCACCGACAAACAGCGCAACGCCCGCATTCCGAAAGAACGTGATCCGAAAACATTGACGCTGGACGAGTGCCGCGCGCTACTCGCTGCTGCACCACAACGTCCGGGACGTGGACGGTTCGGGGGCAAGGCCGCGAAGTCTGCTCGGACCAAAGCGGAACCGAAAGCGAAGGCGGAGCCGAAAGCCAAGGCTGAGCCAAAAGAAAAGGCCGCGCCGAAAAAGAAGGCGGCGCCAAAGAAAAAAGCCAAGGCTAAAAGCAAGGCTGCGGCAACGGATACCGCCGACTGACGCGGGCCGGTGAAATACCGACACGCGTTTCACGCCGGAAACTTTGCGGATGTGCTCAAGCACGTCACGCTGCTGGCACTGCTTCGATCCCTCACCAAAAAGGACAAGGGGCTGCTGGCGCTCGATACCCATGCGGGTCGCGGCCTTTACGATCTCTCCTCGGGCGAATCGAGGCAGTCCGGTGAATCGGCGGGCGGAGTCGACCGACTCTTGCGAGCCGAACACAGCGAGACGGCGCTTTCAGACCATCCCGAAATTCTCGACTACCTGAATCTCGTCCGCGATACGCGTCAACACACCGGAAACCGATTTGCGTATCCGGGGTCGCCTCTCGTCGCACTCGCCGCACTCCGTCCTCAGGATCGCCTGACGCTAATCGAGTCGCAGGTGGCCGAGCATTCGGCATTGCGCGAGGCCATCAAGAATGCGAAGCGAGTGCCCCGTGAAGTCGGAGGCGCGCCCGAGTCGGTGACCATCGAATGCGCAGACGGTTACGGACGACTGACGGCGTGGCTGCCGCCCATCGAGCGACGGGCGCTCGTGATGATCGATCCGCCCTACGAAGATACCGCAAGCGACTTCAAGTCCGCCGAGCGCGCAGCACCGGACATCTTGCGAAGACTCGCCAATGCCGTGATCGCGATCTGGTATCCCATCAAGCAGGTCAAAGATACCGATGCGTGGCGCGCGAGACTGATCTCTGCGCTTCCGCAAAAAGCGGGTGGCGAGCCGATCGAAACGCTCACGCTCGAACTCTGGATCCATCCTCTCGACAACCGGGTGGGTTTGAACGGCGCCGGAATGCTGATCATCAATCCGCCGTTCCAGTTTGGCGATCGGGCGCGTCAGTGGTTACCGATCCTTCGCGCCACACTCGATCCGGAAGGCCTGGGCGGATGCGCCGTACGGTAAGATCGTTTTCGTGACGGAGCGATCTGACAACACGAATACCTCGAACATGCCCGATCGTTACGGCGTGGTAGGACACCCGATCGCGCACAGCCTGTCGCCCATGATCCACCGTCTGTTCGCCGAAGCGACCGAACAGGCCGTGCAATACGATCGCTACGACGTCACGCCAGAAGATTTCGAGCGGGAAGTACGCACTTTTTTTGACTCTGGCGGACGGGGACTCAACGTCACGGTGCCGCACAAAGAGCGAGCGGCGGCGTGGGCCGACGAACTCACGACACGCGCCCGACATGCCGGGGCGGTCAACACTTTGATCAAGCTCGAGGACGGCCGCATCCGAGGTGATAACACCGATGGCGCGGGGCTGATGGCCGATCTCACAAGACTTGGGGTCGCGGTGGCTGATCGGCGCCTACTCATCCTCGGCGCTGGCGGTGCGACGCGGGGCATTCTCGGCCCGCTGCAGGATTGTCGACCACGCGAGATCGTCATCGCGAACCGAACTCCCGAGCGCGCCAAAGCGCTCGTCGGAGATCAGGGCTGCAGCTACGACGGACTAAACGTTTTTCTGAAGCGCGGCGACTTCGATCTCGTCATTCATGCCACGGCCCTCGGGCTGAGCGGCGGCGTCCCCGAGGTCAGCTCCCAAATCATGGGTCGGCAGACGTTCGCCTACGACCTTGGTTATGGCAAACCCGATACGCCGTTCATCCGCTGGGCGCGACAGCACGGCGCTGCGGGCGTTGCCCAGGGTCTCGGAATGCTGGTCGAGCAGGCAGCGGAATCGTTTTGGCTATGGCGAGGCGTTCGTCCTGACACCTCGAGTGCTCACCAACGGATCACAGCGTCAGGCTGATCACTCGTCTCTCGGCCGGAATAATTGATGGCGACGGGCGTACCAAAAGAAAAGCGGCAGCTCCATCAACAAGAACGTCAGGACAGTAAAGCCGAACCAGCCCAAGTCGAAAAAGAGTAGATCAAAACGCTGACCTGAGCCCCAGAAGTTGAAGCCGACGACGAGCAAGGCGCAGCCATTGGCTACCAAGTCGTTGACTGCAAGCCGATTTTGATCGGCCCCCGCAAAGCGCGGGTACACGATGAAGTACGCACAGAGCAGAATCACCGCATTAACGGTCAGCACGAACTGTTCGGGACTGCTCATCAGAAGGTTCCGCAAGTCTTTAAACTGTCGCATTCTATCGTGAGTTGCTCGGTTATCCTTGCAACCCCGCTTGATCTTTCTCCACTGCCCCCTCGCGGAGCCTCCATGACTGTTCGCATCGACCGTCGTCAATTAATCCATGCCGGGATGCTCGGCCTCGGCGCACTGTCCTTACCCGCCCTGGGTGGTCTGCTGTCGGCGCGCGGGTTCACTCACGGGGTGGCGAGTGGCGAGCCGGACATCGACTCCGTGCTGTTGTGGACGCGATTCGTCGCCGAGGGTGATGTTCGATTGCGTGTGGAAGTCGCTCGCGACGTCGGCTTCACGCGTCTCGTCGGCGGTGGCGAGACGGTTGCCGAGCTGAGCCGCGACTGCACCGCGAGAATCACCATCCGAAATCTTGAGCCGGGTCGCTGGTACTTCTATCGGTTCATCGCTCCGGATGGTTCGATGAGCGTGATCGGACGTACTCGCACCTTGCCGGTCGGCGACGTCTCTAAATTCGGTATCGGCCTTTTCTCGTGCTCGAACCTCGGCTTCGGTTGGTTCAATGCGTACGCACACGCCTGCGAACGCAGCGACCTCGACGTCATGATTCACGTGGGTGATTACATCTACGAGTACCCCCTCGGCAGTTATCCGGATCTGAAATCTTTGATTCCCGGACGGCATATCGAGCCCGAGAACGAAACCGTTTCGCTCGAAGATTACCGATTGAGATATGCGAGCTATCGTCTCGATCCCGATCTGCAACGACTACATCAGTTCTATCCCATGATCGCCCAGTGGGACGATCACGAATTCACCAACGATGCATGGATGGATGGCGCAGAAAATCACCAGTCGGCCAGCGAGGGTGATTGGGCCCTACGCAAGGCAGCCGCGGAGCGGGTCTATCGCGAGTGGATGCCGGTCGGCGACTCGCGTTGGCGGGACTACCAAGTCGGTTCGCTGGCGACGCTCTTCAAACTCGAAACCCGCATTTCCGGTCGTAGCGCCCCTCCAGATCTCGAGGCGGCGCTCAAAGGACGAGAGGATCTCGCCAAGGCGCTCGCCGAGTTTCGTGACAACACGGTCAATGCTTCGAACCGCACCATGCTCGGCGCCGAACAGGAGCAGTGGCTGCGTCAAAGCTTGCGCCGCTCGACGGCATCGAGAACGCGTTGGCAAGTGATCGCTCAACAAGTGTTGATGGGCGAGATCATCATGCCGCAGGACGCCGCGAAATGGGTGGG
>JBMTZJ010000006.1:0-30740 GCA_049455515.1 Steroidobacteraceae bacterium | reverse complement strand
AAGGCCGAGACGATCCGCATGATGGGCGACAAGGTCTCGGCCATCAAAGTCATGAAAGCGCACGGCGTACCGTGCGTACCCGGTTCCGGTGAGCCTCTCGGTCTCGACAACGACGAAAACCTCCGGATCGCCAAAGAAATCGGCTATCCCGTCATCATCAAAGCCTCGGGCGGCGGCGGTGGTCGCGGCATGCGCGTGGTGCACAACCCGGCCGCGCTGATCCACTCCATCAACGTCACGCGTTCCGAAGCCCTCGCGGCGTTCGGCAACGATCAGGTCTACATGGAGAAGTTCCTCGAGAAGCCGCGACACATCGAATTTCAGATACTCGCCGATCATCACGGTAACGTGATCCACCTCGGTGAGCGCGACTGCTCGATGCAGCGTCGCCATCAAAAGGTGATCGAGGAGGCTCCTGCGCCCGGGATCAGCGACGCGCAACGGCAGAAAATGGGTGAGCGTGTCGTCGAAGCCTGTAAGGCCGTGGGCTACCGTAGCGCAGGGACACTCGAATTTCTGTATCAGGATGGCGAGTTCTATTTCATCGAGATGAACACGCGGATCCAGGTGGAACACCCCGTCACCGAGCTCATCACGGGTATCGATCTCGTCAAAGCTCAGCTGCGCATCGCATCAGGTGAAAAACTGCCGTGGAAGCAATCAGATATCGTGCTGCGCGGTCACGCACTCGAATGCCGAATCAACGCCGAAGATGCGAAGACGTTCATGCCTTCACCGGGACCGGTTCGACTGTGGCACGCACCGGGCGGACCGGGTATACGCGTCGATAGTCACATGTACTCCGGCTATGCCGTGCCGCCTCACTACGACTCTCTCATCGCCAAACTCATCTCATATGGTGAGGATCGCGATACCGCCATCATCCGTATGCGTAACGCGCTCGCAGAGATGGTGGTCGAAGGCATCAAGACCAATGCTGCGCTGCACCAAGAAATCTTGGCCCACGCCGCGTTCCATCAGGGCGGTCTCGACATCCATTACCTCGAGCGTCGGCTCGGCCTGAAGTGATCCGCGCCGGCATGCGCGCGGTGACACTCGCTCTCGACGGACTCGACCCTGACGCGGTCGAAACCGCCTTTTTCGAAGCGGGCGCCTATTCGGTGGTACTCACCGATCAACGTGACGACGCCATTCTCGAGCCAAAGCCCGGCGAAATTCGTCTCTGGCCGGCCACACGACTGCAGGCGATCTTTCCCGATGAGGCGCTCGGTGCCGAGACACTCGATTCCCTCGCTGCAACGATCGGCTGCGAGCGCTCGCGAATGAATGTCGAAGACGTCGAAGAGCGTGTCTGGGAACGAGAGTGGCTCAAAGATTTTAAGCCCATGCAGTTCGGACGCAGACTCTGGATCTGCCCCTCTCACGCGCAGGTGGACGATCCGCAAGCGACCGTCGTGCGACTCGATCCGGGCCTCGCCTTCGGAACGGGGACACATCCGACCACGCGTCTCTGTCTCGAGTATCTCGACGAACGCAGCTCGAATCACGCCGGTGATCGCGATCGTATCGTCGACTTCGGCTGTGGTTCGGGAATCCTCGCCATTGCCGCACTGAAGCTGCAATCGCAGGCACACGCCTTCGTTCACGATATCGATGCGCAGGCACTCGTGGCGACCGCCGATAATGCGCGGGCGAACGACGTGGATTCGCGTATCGAGGCATTCGCGGAAGCGACCGACCTCGCGAGGCGTCTCGCGCGACCTGACGGCCGCGCGCAACGCGCAGGCGCCGATCTCGTGCTCGCCAATATTCTCTCGGGCCCGCTCTGCGAGCTCGCGCCGCTGCTGACAGACTTGCTCGCACCGCAAGGAGAAATCGTGCTCGCCGGTTTGCTCGATGAACAGGCGGACGAAGTCATCGCCGCGTACGCCCCTGCGATTTCATTGACACGATGGCGCTCGCTCGGAGGCTGGACGTGTCTCGTCGGGCGTCAACGATGACCGCCGCATTTCGAATCGGTCCGTGGAAGATTCCTGCACCGGCGATTCTCGCGCCCATGGCGGGCGTCACCGACCGACCCTTCCGAATTCTCGCGCGGCAGCTCGGCGCAGGATTAGCCGCCTCCGAGATGATCACGTCGGATACTCGCCTGTGGAATTCGCGAAAGTCACGTCAGCGGATGAACCACGAAGGCGAGCCGGAGCCTCGCGTGGTGCAGCTTGCCGGTGCGGACCCGGAGGCGCTCGCTGAGGCGGCACGTCGTAATGTCGATCTCGGCGCACAGATCATCGACATCAATATGGGCTGCCCGGCCAAGAAGGTCTGTAACCGTCTGTGTGGCTCCGCGTTGCTTCAGGACGAGCCGCTCGTCGGCCGTATCCTTGAGTCCGTGGTGTCGGCGGTCAACGCCACGGGACGCGACGTTCCGGTGACTTTGAAAACGCGTACGGGTTGGGATCGTGAACACCGTAACGGCGTGCGCGTCGCGGAGATCGCCGAAGCCAGTGGCATCGCCGCGCTCGCGATCCACGGGCGCACGCGAGCCGATTTTTATGAAGGCGACGCCGAGTACGACACCATCCGTGCGATCCGAGCAACAGTTCGGATCCCGGTGTTGGCCAACGGCGACATCACGAGTCCCGACAAGGCGCGCGAAGTACTGAACTACACCGGCACCGCGGGCGTGATGGTCGGCCGAGCCGCCCACGGAACACCGTGGATTTTCCGCGATATCAACGGACTCTTAATTCGGGGTGAGCTGCCGGAACCGCTCTCCCGAGCGGAACGCCGTGATATAGTCTTAGCGCATTTGCAGGCCATCTATGCCTTTCACGGCGAAGAGTCCGGTCTGCGAATCGCACGCAAACATCTCGGCTGGTACGCAAGACTGCTCGAGTCGGCGCCCGATGCACGGGCCCGTCTGATGGCAGAGGCCTCCACGTCGTCGCAGTTCGCGTGTGCGAACGAGCTGTTCGGTGCATGGGCGCAAGAACATTGACGTTGAGGGGCGGGCGATGTCGGGAGATGGTCATGACGGAATCAAGCGCGAGCTGCCGCTTCGCGGCCATGCCGAGCGTGCACTCGAAGACTATCTTCACCACCTGAACGGGCACGCCCCAGCCGACCTCTACAACCTCGTCATCCGCGAAGTCGAAGAGCCTTTGCTGCGAGTCGTGTTACGACACGCCGACGGGAATCAATCTCGAGCCGCGGAGATCCTCGGCATCAATCGCGCCACCTTGCGTCGAAAGTTGCGCGATCTCGGTATCAACCCGGAGTAAAGACATGCCTGTCGTTCTGCGTCGCGCCCTGATTTCGGTATCGGACAAGACGGGCGTCATCGATCTTGCCAAAGCGCTTGCGGCGCGAGGCATCGAAATTCTTTCGACGGGCGGCACAGCGCGCCTTCTGGCCGAACAAGGCATCACCGTCAAAGAAGTCTCGCAGCACACGGGCTTCCCCGAAATCATGGACGGCCGCGTGAAAACGCTGCACCCGCGCATTCACGGCGGGCTGCTCGGTCGTCGCGGCGTCGACGAGAGCGTGATGACGCTGCACGGTATCGAGCGTATCGACCTGCTGGTCGTCAATCTTTATCCGTTCGCCGAAACCGTGGCTCGTCCCGCATGCACGTATTCGGAGGCTATCGAGAACATCGATATCGGCGGACCCGCCATGGTTCGTGCTGCATCAAAGAATCACGATGCCGTCACGGTGCTCGTCGATCCGGCCGACTACGCCACCGTTTTAGCCGAGCTCGACGCTCGCGACGGAGCGACCTCGCCCGCACTGCGCGCATGGCTTGCCGCCAAAGCGTTCGCCCATACGGCGCGATACGACACAATGGTCGCCAACTATCTGCAGGCGCGAAATCCAGCGCCCGGCGCGGAGTTTCCGCAAGCGCTGCCGCTCGTCTACGAAAAAGTCCAAGACTTGCGCTATGGCGAAAACCCTCACCAACATGCGGCTTTCTATCGGGACGTCACACCGCGCGGTCCCTCCGTATCGAGCGCGCGCATGCTGCAGGGCAAAGAGCTCTCGTTCAACAACATCGCCGATGCCGATACCGCCATCGAATGCGTTCGACAATTCACGACCCCGGCCTGCGTGATCGTCAAACACGCCAACCCCTGCGGTGTGGCGACCGCTGCCGATGCGCTCGCGGCCTATGAACTCGCCTATCGGACTGATCCGACCTCTGCGTTCGGCGGCATCATCGCCTTCAACCGACCGGTCGATGCCGCAACGGCCAAAGTGATTCTCGATCGGCAATTCGTCGAAGTGCTCGCAGCACCGATCGTACTTCCCGAGGCGCAGGCCGTGCTCGCGACTAAGCCGAATGTTCGCGTACTCGAGCTCGGCGATCTGCCCTCCGATCACGGCGCCGAACTCGACTACCGCAGTGTCTCAGGCGGATTACTCGTCCAAACCCGCGATCTCGGCATGGTGACGCGCGATCAGCTGCGCGTCGTGAGCAAGCGCAAGCCGAGCGATTCAGAGCTCGACGATCTGCTCTTCGCTTGGCAGGTGTGCAAATTCGTCAAATCGAATGCCATCGTCTACGCGCGTGATCGCTCGACGATCGGCATTGGCGCCGGGCAAATGAGTCGGGTTTACTCGAGTCGAGTTGCTACGATGAAAGCCGCCGACGAAAAACTCGAAGTTCGTGGCTCGGTAATGGCCTCCGACGCCTTCTTCCCCTTCCGCGACGGGCTCGATGTCGCAGCCGCATACGGAATCGCCGCTGTCATTCAGCCGGGCGGCAGTATGCGCGATGCGGAAGTCATCGCCGCAGCAGACGAACATGGCATGGCGATGGTCTTCACGGGCATGCGCCATTTCCGCCACTGACCGACGTCATCATGATCAAAGTTCTCATCGTAGGCAGCGGCGGACGCGAACATGCGCTCGCCTGGAAATGTGCGCAGTCGTCGCGCGTCACCGAGGTTCTCGTTGCGCCGGGTAACGCCGGTACGGCAACAGAACCCAAAGTCCGTAACGTCGCCGTTGCGGCCGAAGACGTTCCGGGTCTCGTCGACCTCGCCCGCAAAGAAAAAATCGATCTCACCATCATCGGACCCGAAGCGCCGCTCGTCCTGGGGGTCGTCGATGCCTTCGAGGCCGCCGGACTTCGCTGCTTCGGTCCACGTAAGGCACCCGCTCAACTCGAAGGATCCAAAGCCTTCACCAAAGAATTCCTGCGTCGTCACGGAATTCCGACCGCCGCGTATGCCACCTTTACGCGCGACAACTTTGATCCTGACTGGATACGACGACAACGTACGCCCATTGTCGTCAAAGCGAGCGGACTCGCCGCCGGCAAGGGTGTCGTGATCGTCGACGACCTTGAGGAGGCCATCGCGACGGCTCGCGCCATGTTCAACGGCCAGTTCGGCGGCGCCGGTGCCGAAGTGGTCGTCGAAGAATTCCTGCCGGGCGAAGAAGCGAGTTTCATCGTCATGGCCGATGGCGAGCACGTTCTGCCTTTCGCCACATCTCAAGATCACAAACGGATCGGCGACGGCGACACCGGCCCCAACACGGGCGGCATGGGCGCGTACTCGCCCGCACCCGTGGTGACCCCGCAGATGCACGAGCGCATCATGCGCGAGGTCATCCACCCGACCATTCGCGGACTCGCGGCCGACGGCATGCCCTACACGGGTTTTCTTTACGCCGGCATCATGATCGCGCCGGATGGCACGCCGAACGTCCTCGAGTTCAACTGTCGATTCGGGGATCCCGAGACCCAGCCCATCCTGTCGCGGCTACGATCCGACCTCACCCTACTCTGCGACGCCGCGCTCGATGGACGTCTCGATCAGGTCACGATGGACTGGGATCCGCGCGCCGCACTCGGCGTGGTGCTAGCGGCTCAGGGATATCCCGATGCCGTACGCAAGGGCGATCCCATCCTCGGGCTCGAGGCAGCCGCCGCGCTGCCGGGCAAGATATTTCATGCCGGTACGGCAACGAAAAACGGTCAGGTGGTCACGAGCGGGGGCCGAGTGCTCTGCGCCGTCGGTCTCGGCGAGACGGTGAGCGACGCGCAGCGCGCCGCCTACGCCCTCGTCGACAAGGTTCGCTTTGAGGGAATGCAATACCGCCGCGACATCGGCCATCGCGCCATCGCGCGCGAGGCCGGTCGCTGACGACGACTCAGCGCTTCATCGCTTCGAAGAAGTCCGAGTTCGTCTTCGTATCCTTCATCTTGTCGAGCAGGAACTCGATGGCCGCCAGCTCGTCCATCGGATGCAGGAGCTTGCGCAGGATCCAGATCTTCGCAAGTTCGCCCGCATCGGTGATGAGGTCTTCCTTTCGAGTGCCCGACCGGTTGATGTTGATCGCCGGAAACACGCGCTTCTCGGCAATACGACGGTCGAGATGGATTTCGCTGTTACCTGTTCCCTTGAACTCTTCGTAGATGACATCGTCCATCTTCGAGCCGGTGTCGATGAGCGCCGTCGCGAGAATGGTCAAAGAACCACCCTCCTCGATGTTGCGCGCCGCACCGAAGAATCGCTTCGGCCGCTGTAGCGCGTTGGCATCGACGCCACCCGTGAGCACCTTGCCCGAGCTCGGCACCACGGTGTTGTAGGCGCGCGCGAGACGCGTGATCGAGTCGAGCAGAATGACCACGTCTTTCTTGTGCTCGACGAGGCGCTTGGCCTTCTCGATGACCATCTCGGCGACCTGTACGTGACGGGCTGCCGGCTCGTCGAAGGTCGAGGAGACGACCTCGCCCTTCACCGTGCGCTGCATCTCCGTGACTTCTTCCGGCCGCTCGTCGATGAGCAGCACGATGAGATAGACCTCCGGATGATTGGCCGTGATCGCCGTGGCGATGTTCTGCAGCAGCATCGTCTTACCCGCTTTCGGCGGCGAGACGATGAGGCCGCGCTGGCCCTTGCCGATCGGCGCACACAGATCGATGGCGCGAGCGGTGAGGTCCTCGGTCGAACCGTTGCCACGCTCGAGCTTCAGACGCTTGGTCGGATGCAACGGCGTCAGGTTCTCGAACAGCACCTTGTTTCGCGCATTTTCCGGCGAGTCGAAGTTGATCTCGCCCACCTTCAGCAGCGCGAAGTAACGCTCGCCATCCTTCGGCGGACGAATCAGGCCTGAGATGGTGTCGCCGGTTCGAAGATTGAATCGGCGAATCTGCGCAGGGCTGATGTAGATGTCGTCCGGTCCGGCCAGATACGAACCATCGGCCGAGCGCAGGAAGCCGAAGCCGTCCTGGAGAATCTCGAGCACGCCATCGCCATAAATATCTTCGCCCTTGCGCGCATGCGCCTTGAGGAGGCTGAAGATGATGTCCTGTTTGCGCGAACGGGCCATGCCCTCGACACCGAGCGCACTCGCCATCTCGACCAGCTTGGCGATCGGCATCGCCTTGAGCGTGGTCAGATTCATCGAGTTTCGCGATGCAGCGAGCTCCGCGCGGCTGATGATTTCCGCGTCTTCACCGGTCTCGATGAAGGGCGCGTGATCCATCGGCGTGTCGTCGTGGATCGGACCCCCGACGTTGCCGTTGCGCATGCCGCCACCGCGATTCGGATCGCGATGGCCGCCGTGACGGGGTCCTTTGCCCTGACGTCGCGACCCGCCTTGGCCGCCGAGGTATCCGCCCCTCACAGGTGACTGTCCAGGAACGCGGCGAGTTGCGAGCGCGACACGGCACCCACTTTCTGCGCCTCGACGGTTCCGTTCTTGAACAGAATCAGCGTCGGGATACCGCGGATACCGAACTTCGGCGGCGTCTGCGGATTCTCGTCGATGTTGAGTTTGGCGATGCGCACGCGATCGGCGTAAGCCGGAGCGAGCTCATCGAGGATGGGGGCGATCATCTTGCATGGACCACACCACTCTGCCCAGAAATCGAGCAGGACGGGCTTATCGGATTTGAGCACGTCGTTGGCGAAAGTGGAGTCAGTGGTATTGATGATGTGAGGGCTGCTCACGCGGGTAAACCTCCGGTTGGAGTGGTTTTGATGGGATTAAAACAATAGGAATTGCGGGGGAAGTTTGGGGACCCGAGGCTGAACGCCATGTCGGGAAGCCTTCAAACGGTTACACTAGACCGTCTTTGCGATTTGGGTTTTGCCTCTGGATTGACCAGGTTTGCTTGTGGTTTGCGAGGGGGCGAAGCCGGATTCCGGGGGGCAGAACGCCCTACTGAGACCGATTTTTAGCCAATTCCCGGGACGTTTGCAAGCACTGTCAATTTTTTCGCTCACCACGGTTCGTAATGTCTGATACCCATCTTTCCGATCTCACCTTCTCCGCTCTCAATCTGGCCGAGCCCCTCATGCGGGGCATCAACGAGGCAGGCTTCACGCGCTGCACGCCGATCCAGGCTCAGACCCTCCCCCACGCGCTCTCCGGGCGAGACATCGCCGGGCAGGCCCAGACGGGCACCGGCAAGACTGCGGCATTCCTGGTGGCACTTTTTCAAAACCTGCTCACCCACCCCTCGCCGCCGACCCGAGGAGCCACCTCGATCCGCGCGCTCGCGATCGCACCGACCCGCGAACTCGCCGTTCAGATCTACAACGATGCGATCGTACTCGGCCGTCATACCGGGCTACGCATCGCCGTGGTCTATGGCGGCGTCGACTACGACAAGCAGCGGCGTGATCTCGAAGGCGGTGTCGACGTGCTCATCGGCACGCCTGGACGCCTGATCGACTATTTCAAGCAGCATGTCTTCGAGCTTCGCGAGACGCAGGCCATCGTGCTCGATGAGGCGGATCGGATGTTCGATCTCGGCTTCATCGCCGACATCCGCTACATCATGCGCCGCTTGCCACCACCGGACCGTCGTCAATCGATGCTGTTCTCCGCCACGTTATCGCAACGGGTGCTGGAACTCGCCTACGAGCACATGAACGATCCGGAACTCGTGCGCATCGAGCCTGAGAAAATCACGGCGGACCGCGTTCGACAGGTCATGTATTACCCGGCAATGGAAGAGAAAATTCCATTGCTCGTAGGGCTCCTGCGCAAGATGGATCCCTTCCGCAGCATGGTGTTCGTCAACACCAAGCGCATGGCCGAACGCCTCGAGGATGTGCTGCGCGCCAACGACATCAACGCGCAGGCCTTGTCGGGCGACGTTCCGCAAAAGAAACGTTTACGCTTCCTCGAAGATTTCCATGCCGGAAAACTCGCCGTACTCATCGCAACCGATGTGGCCTCGCGCGGGCTTCATATTCCCGACGTCAGTCACGTCTTCAACTTCGACCTACCGCAAGACTCTGCCGACTACGTACATCGCATCGGCCGTACGGCTCGCGCAGGCGCCGAAGGCGACGCCATCAGTTTCGCGTGCGAGGAGTACGCCGTCGCGCTCCCCGACATCGAAAAATACATTGGACGCAAGCTGCCCTACGAGCCGATCACGCCGGACATGCTCCCCGAGATCAAATGGCCACCACGTCGGAGTTTTGCCGAGCGCGGTGGACGGCCGGGCGGTGGTCGACCCGGCGGCGGGGGCAGACCCGGAGGCGGAGGCCGACCTGGCGGCGCCTCGTCGAGAGGCGGCCCTCGGGGTGGTCGCGGACGTCGCGGCCCCGGCTAAAGTGTCGAGTTAGAGCAGATCGACGACACCGTCGATCGCTGAAAATTCCTCGTGGTTGTGCGGCTCGCGTGACGTGTCCGGACGCTTCACGCCGTAAACCCATCGCACGCCAGCCTCAATGGCTGCGTGCAACACAGCTTTACTGTCGTCGACGAACATCGTTCGTGCAGGATCGTAAGGTTCGGCCTGCCGCGCGGCGATCCAAAACTTTTGATCTTCCTTTGGCGCACCGAATCCGTGCGAGGTATACGCCGCGTCGAGGTAACGGAGCACCCCGGTACGCTCGGCCTTGATACCCAGAATGACCGGATGCGAATTGGTCATGAGCACGAGCCGCTTGCCCCGCTCGCGAACCTGCTCGAGAAAGCGTCGCGCCCCCGGCAACCACGCCACTCGGTGCGCTTCGTCACGGTGGACGCGCTCGATATCGATACCGAGTTGTGCGCTCCAGTAGTCGATCGAGTACCAATCGAGCGTACCCTGTACGCGCTTGAAACGCGGAGCGAGTTCAGCATGGGTTTCGGCGAGCGACAGGCCATTGTTCTCGGCATAGATCTCAGCGACTCGCGCGAGCCAGATGTAATTGTCGAAGGCGAGATCGAGCAGTGTGCCGTCGAGGTCGAGCAGCACGGTATCGATCTCGTCCCAGCGGGGCGACTGTCCGGGAAGCAATGACATGGGACTATCATACCGACGATGACCCCCTCTCCCATCGCCGATCTGCATCTGCACAGCCATCATTCCGACGGCCTGCTGGCACCCGAGGCGCTCGTCGAACTCTGCGCCGCGCGGGGCGTGGGTTTGGCTGCTCTGACCGACCACGACACCGTTGCCGGTTGCGAGGCTGCACGTCTCGCCTGTGCCCGACACGGCATACGTCACGTCGCGGGTGTCGAAGTGTCGTGCGGATGGAATGGCCAAACTCTGCACGTCATCGGGCTCGATTTTGATATCGCTCATTCGGGACTCACAGCGCATCTCGCGCAGGTTCGGACGCGGCGAGCCGCGCGTCTAATCGAAATCGGCGAGCGCCTTGAGCGCAAGACAACGATCACCGCACGATCTTTGGTGGACGGCATCCTCGCGCGAACCGAAGTTCCGACTCGTATGCACCTCGCCCGCTCGCTCGTCGATGCCGGACACGCACGCGATGTCTCTCAAGCTTTCGAGCTTTGGCTGTCCCGCGGTACGCCCGGCCACGTTCCCGAAGAATGGCCGTCGCTTCTCGAAACCGTCGCCGTATTGCGCGCGGCCGGCGCGCGTGTCGTGCTCGCCCATCCGCATCGATATCGTCTATCCGGCGGTGCATTGCGGCGCCTGCTCGGTGAGTTTCGCGAAGGTGGCGGCGAAGCCATTGAGGTAGGAATCGCCGGTATCGGGCCGTCCGACCTCGACAGGCTCGCCACACTTGCACGAACGATCGGGTTTGCAGCCTCCACAGGCTCGGATTTCCATGATCCTTCAGTCCCGTGGAATCCTCCGGGGCGCTTCGCTAAGCTACCGGCCGACCTCGAACCTTTGGCGGCGCGACTCGGATGACCGGGAACGACGACAACGAAAAAGTCGACCGCGAACTGTTTCGCAATGTCGAAAAATTGCGTCAGTTGCGCATCGAGCACCGGGACCTCGACGAGATCATCTCGCGCCTCTCGATGGATATCCATGTCGATGAGATTCAGCTCAAACGGCTCAAGCGACGCAAACTGATGCTCAAAGACCAGATCGAGCGCTACAGCAGCGAACTCATTCCCGACCTCAACGCCTGAACCTTCACGCGAGACGCTCCCGATGAACCCCACACCCAGCCCCGGCGAAGCACTGCTACGGGAGCTTTTAAGCAGCGACGGCATCAACGAAATCATCGCGATTCTGCTCGCGGTCGTCGTATCGCTGATCGTCAATCGACTGATGCGCGGTTCACTCAAGCGCCTCCGCGAACGACGCGGGCGCAGCACGCTCGCGGAAGGCGCCATCATCATCGCCCCGTTTTTCGTGGCCACGGTTTTGGTGGCGATGGCGATCGGACTCATGCGTCAGGCGGGCGCGCCAGACGCCATCCTCATACTCGCCCTCCAACTCGTCGTCGTTCTCGGCGCGGTTCGCTTCAGCATCTTTCTGCTGCGCTTGCTGCTCGGCGAGGAGAGCTTCGCCGCGCGCTGGGAAGTGAGGCTGACACTCCTCGTTTGGGTGAGTCTCGGTCTGCAATTGCTCGGCGCCTTCGACTGGCTCGAGCAAACCTTGGACACCGTCGACCTGCTGCCCGGCAAGGCCGTCTTCAGCCTCTGGGCCTTGCTGCGCGGCATCGTGATCGTCGGCGGATTCGTCGTGGTCACGACGCTAGCGGCCAAAGCCATCGAGCGACGCGTGATGTTGCTCGAAGATATCGCCCCCTCGACCCGCGTCGGCATCATCAAGGGCAGCTATTTCCTACTCATTTCGATCGGCCTACTGCTCGGTGTCAATTCGGCGGGCGTCGACCTCACCTCGCTCACGGTCCTGACCGGCGCCGTCGTGTTCGCACTCGGCTTCGGTATCCGTGACATCACCAGCAACTTCGTCAGCGGCTTCGTGCTGCTCATGGACAAGTCGATCAAGCCCGGTGATGTCATCAGCTTTCACCAGCACACCGGCACCACCTCGGACAACTTCGGCTGGGTTCAGGAATTGCGCGGACGATATGTCGTCGTGCGCGATCGCGATGGCGTCGAGTCGCTGGTTCCCAACCAAAATCTCATCACGAACTCGGTGATCAACTGGAGCTATTCCGACCAGCGCGTGCGTTTGCGCCTGCCGGTGATGATCAGTTACGACGATGATCCGGAGTTGGCGCTCGATCTGCTCGTCAAGGCCACGAGCGATCATCCACGGATCCTGATCGATCCGGCGCCGGTGTCACGCTTGCTGTCCTTTGAAGATTACGGCATGAAGCTCGAAGCCCGCTTCTGGATCCGCGACCCGATGAACGGCGTCAACAACGTACGCTCGGACGTCAATCGACGGATCTGGAAGCTCTTCAAGGAGCATGGCATCAAGATTCCGGTGGCACAGCAAGAAGTCCGCGTCCTCGATCACGATGCGGCGCCGACACGTACCGGTCTGCCCTACGATGCCGATACGCGCCGGTAGCGCGCTGATTCCCGACACCGACCTCTCGGTCGCGTTCATTCGCGCCGGAGGCCCTGGGGGCCAGAACGTCAACAAAGTGGCGAGCGCCGTGCAGTTGCGCTTCGATCTCGCAGGCTCCACCGCGCTCAGCGACGTCGTCAAACATCGGCTGCGGACGCTCGCGGGTCGACGCCTCACGGATGACGGCTCGGTGCTCATCATCGCGCGCGAGTATCGCAGTCAGGAACAAAATCGGCGTGAAGCGGAACAAAGATTGGCGGATCTCGTGTGTCGTGCGCTGATCGAACCCAAGGTCCGACGCAAAACCAAACCCACACGAGCCGCGGGCCTACGACGTCTCGAGGGCAAGACCCGGCGCTCATCGGTCAAACGTCAGCGCGGTCGCGTTCGCGATCAGGATTGAGCGACAGGTTCGACCTGCGTCACCTGCAAGATGCTGTGCCGGATCTGCTCCGAGAGCACAAACTCGGCATCGGCGGCGACACGCAAAAACACCTCGTCAAATACGAGACGCCCCGCCTCGTCGGCGCGGATCACCCGTCGACGAAGCAGTAGCGAGATGAAGTTGTCGAACATCGTCCGATCCGAGAACTCCGGGGAATTGAAACCGTAAATCATATTGATCCGCTGCGCCGTGAGTTGACAGCGTTCGGCCAGCTCGCGCGCCGACAGCACCCCGGAGCCCGCGTGCATCAGCGTGGCGATAGCGAGGTAATACCGTTCGATGGTCTGGACGGATGACTGTGCCAACAACGATAGCTGCACCGCCTGTGGTGAGCTCGGCGCGGGGCGACGCCAGGCGTCCTGCGCCTCGATACGCTCGAGCACGCCGAGCTCAGCGAGCGCATCGAGCAGTCGGCGCATGACAGCCGGCAACTCCTGCTCGCTCCACTTCAGAAACAGTTCGGAGGCGATGTAGGGATACACGCGCCAGGCCAGACGCTGAATATCTTCCGTGCGCACCACCGAATTGGAGATGAACGCGCAGGCGATGAGCGAGGGCAGCGTGAACAGATGCAACACGTTATTGCGGTAATACGTCATGAGCACGGCCATCTCGTCCGAGATGCGAACGAGGTCGCCGAGCTTGTGCTTCTGACGCTGCAAGACCTTCATCGACTCGCCATAAGCGATCACACCGGCCCCATCGAGATCGGTGATCGTCACCCGCTCGTCGTAGGGGGCCAAACGCAACAACTTCAAATAAAGCTCGCACTGGCGCGCAAGATCGCTGACCGGCATGGCTTGACGCGGCATGGCAAGCAACGTCACGGCAAGTAAATTGATCGGCGTCACGGCAGCGGCGGCGTTGATGCGTTGCATGATGCGCTCGGCAAGGTCGTCGACGACGGCCGACACCCACGGCGCCCGACCTTCCTCGTCGAGCGCAGCACGACGCCAATCACCCACCTGTCGCTGCAACACCTCATCGAGCAAGATCGGCTCGCCGACGTTCACGTGGACCCGACCGAACTTCTCGCGCAAGACGCGCAGCGCCCGCACGAGATCGCCGAGGCTTTCTTTGCGCTTCGGCTGGCCCGATAACTCACCGACGTACGTCCCCGCCTCGACGATGCGCTCGTAACCGAAGTACACCGGCACGAAGACGACGGGCCGACGCGGATCGCGTAAGTGACTGCGCACCGTCATCGAAATCATGCCGGTTTTCGGCTGTAACAGTCGGCCGGTTCGGGAGCGCCCGCCCTCCACGAAATATTCGATCGAGTGCCCGCGAGCCATGATGGCCGCGAGGTACTTCATGAACACGGCGGTGTAGAGCGCGTTTCCCGCAAAGCTTCGGCGGATGAAGAATGCGCCTCCCTTACGCAGAAATCGACCGATCACCGGAATGTTGAGGTTGATCCCGGCCGCAATATGCGGCACGGCATAACCCTGTTTGTAGATCACATAGGACAACAGCAAGTAATCCATGTGACTGCGGTGGCAGGGCACGAACACGACTTCACGATCCCGCGCGACCTCGCGCAGCGTCTCGGCATGATTGAAGGTCACACCATCGTACAGGCGGTTCCACAATCGACCGAGAAATCCCTCCATGAAGGTGATGAAGACGTGCGAGTAATTCGCTGCGATCTCCTCGAGATAGCCCTTGGCTATCATCAGCGCCCGGCGTCGAGGCAGTTTCTTCTCGCGTATCTCGGCAGCCATCGCCGCACGAACGGCGCGGGCGGATAGAACGCGGTGCAAGATCGTTCGACGATGCGAGAGATCCGGACCGATACGCGCGGCACGCTGCCTACGAAAGCTCGCACGTTGGGCACGGGCGATGCGTGCGGCCTGGGTTGCGGCACTCCCCCCCTCGGCGATCAAACTGCGCAAACTCACCGGCTCGCCGATCTCGATCATGGTGAATCGCCCGTTGATGAGCACCTGCATGAGCTTGCGGAAGCCGCTGCCCAGCGCCCAGTTCTCGGTAAAGAGCAATCGCCACCACGAGCCCTCTTTTTGTGGAGCACGGCCCCAGTAGACGGCGATGGGTACGAGCCTCACGTCGAGTGTCGAGTCTCGCTCGAGCGCTTGAATCATTCTGACGAGCTCGACGGGAGGACGTCTATCGATATGCGGATCAAAGATTCCACGTGTTCTCAAAAGTGGAATCGCGGCACGTACAGCGCTCTGCTTACGGCCCAGTACCCGCCCCGATGGCCGAGGTAAATGCTCGCGCTTGCACAGATTCTCGAGGGCAGCGAGATCGACGGCGCTGCGTCGCTCGAGCACGTAGCAGACAGGTGAGGCTTGGATGGCGCCGATACTGGTCGTCGCCGATTCGGGTCTGACCTCGGGGCGAACCCAAAGATCCAGCCCTCGGCGCAGCACGGCACTCAGTGCGCGTACCTCAGGCATCGAGGCTCCTTAGGAAATCGCGTAACCAGCCGGCGATGCGGGGTAACGAGGTATGAAGTCGGTGGTCGTCGTCGACGAGGTAGGTCAACGCACGTTGCGAGTCGGCGAAGGCGAGCCCTTTGGTCACGGGAACGATATCGTCCCGCCAGCCGTGGACCACGACCGTCGGGCAAGGCTCCGCGAGCGGCGTCGGCGGCAAACCGGGGAGATCGAACGCAGGCGCCATCAAAAAAAGCCCGGAAGCGCTGACGGGACGGGACGCGGCCGCAGCAAGATATCCCCCCAGACTGGAGCCGACCAACACGGGGTGCGGCGGCAACTCGCGACAGGCGTCGAGCAGTTTTTCGAGTCGCCCCTCGACCGTTTCGATTCCTCGATAGTCCACCGACTCGACACGCCAGTGAAGCGCTCGTGCGATCTCCGCCAGCGCGAGAATTTTGGTACCCCACGGCTCGGAGTCCTTGCCGTGAGAAAAGACGATCGTTTTTGCCCCCACGTTCACAAGTGTACCCGCTGCATCGCGACGGTGCGGACTACGGGGGATGACGGACGCTCAGGGCTCCTGACCCGGAGACCCACCCCCACCATCCCAGGTGGCACCGATGGGCACGGCGTTGCGAACGCGGGTGGCCCCGGCGATCAGGCTTTCGTAGCTGACATCCGCGCGCGAGATCGCCACGGGCAGCCCCCGTGGCGCATGACTGAATCGCGATACCGCATCCCAATCGATGCTGGCGCCCCGCGCCTTGAGATCTCGCTGAATCTTTGCCGCCACGCCCCGCGACAACAACCGTTGTTGGGCTTTCTTCCAGTCACGCGGATCGTCCTCGAGAACATCGAAGGCCTGCATGTGGAGTTGCCCCTCGTGCCAACCGAAAACGAAGGGCTGGTTGACCACCGTCACTTTGACGCCCGGCCGAACGAGGTCGTAGAGAAACTCCACATCCTCGGGGAAGAGCCGGATACAGCCGTGGCTCGAACGCAGCCCCACGCCGGCCGGTTTGTTGGTCCCGTGAATGAGATAGCTTGGCCAACCGAGGTAAAGCGCCCGAGTACCCAGCGGATTATCCGGGCCGGGTGGCACGACAGCGGGGAGGATTTCGCCCTCTTTCGCGTGCTCCGCGCGAACGCCTGGGCCGGGACGCCAAGGCGGATTTCGAGCCATCCGGGTGACCGTGGTCGACCCGACGGGTGTCGCCCAACCCACACGACCGATGCCGATGGGAAAGGTGTAGACCACCTGAGCCTCGCCGCGTGCAGGCCGTGGGAAATAATAGAGCCGCATCGCGGCGAGATTGATGACAATCCCTTCGCGCGGCGCGTTGGGGAGCAAATGCTGAGTGGGCAGAACGATCTCGCGGCCTTCGCCCGGCAACCACGGATCGACGCCCGGATTGGCACGCACGAGTTCCTCGTAGCCCACGTTGAAGCGACGGGCGAGATCCGTAAACGTATCTTCGTTGTCCGCCCGAGTGACCCGTAGCTCACCGACCATGTCCGTGTCGGGTTGGGTCAACTCGAACCGGTGGGTGCTCAAAGAATAGGGTTCGTCGATACCGGCGATAGGAGGCACGGCAGTCGGTGCAGCGGACTCACGCTGAGCGATAGAGCCGCACGCCGCGACCAAAGACACGGCGCCGAGAACGGCCAGACGACCGGAAACGAGGCAAAGCGTCCTCATGGGCGCAAAGATTACAGCAGGACGGGCCGGTTGGGCTGCTCGTTGAGGTCACCGCCCTCGTTCGGGAAGTGCCGCGCGAGCAAGGTACTGACGGCCTCGATTCCGGCAATCGCGCCTTCAGGGAATCGCCCCTCGCGAAAATGCCGTTCCATCGTTCGGCAGATCTCCTCCCACTCTTCGGCGGCGACCCGCGCGGCGATCCCGCGATCGGCCACGATTTCGACGTCATGCTCGGCCATCAGCAGATAGATCAGCACGCCGTTGTTTCGCTCCGTGTCCCAGACGCCCAGTCGACCAAACAACTCGACCGCACGTTGTCGCGGGGTTCGTCTCGCCCACAAGTCGCCAAGATCGAGTGCGGTCTCGATCACGAAACGAATTTCGCCAGCATGCTTCGACTCGACGGTGGTGATGGACTTCTCGATCGCGCGCAAGGCGTGGGTCGGAAAGCGACGTCGGGTGGCGAGCGGTGTCGCGCTCAAATTTTTGATCCATCGATCGAAGGTGCTCATATCGCGAAACGCTCCTCACCAACGCCCTGAGGCGCCGCCGCCCCCGAATCCGCCGCCGAGTCCGCCAAAGCCGCCCCCTCCGAAACCTCCGCCACCGAAACCTCCGCCCCCGAAACCGCCGTCCCAACGCCCACGACGACCGTGACTCGCGAATCGACCCGTCGGTACGCCGCCGGCGAGCGCGACGACAAAGCCGACGACGCCCGCGAGGAACGCCATGCCGATCGCACCCGTCACGAGAAGCCCGAGCGCGCCGAGCACCCCGCCCGTGGTGACGGCGCCGAGAATCCGCCCCAAGATTTTTCTCAAAATGGCGGACAGCACGATCGCCAGAACGAATATGAGTCCGAGGATATTTTCTAGGCCGCCCTCTTCGCCGCCTTGCCACTGCTGCTCGGGCTCGGGCAGCGGCTCGCCATCGACGACGGAGATCATGCGATCGACGCCGGCATTGATACCCCCCGCGTAATCACCGCCGCGGAAGAGCGGCGTGATGGTTTCCTGAATGATGCGGTTGGAGGTGAGATCGGTGAGTACGCCCTCGAGGCCTCGTCCAACCTCTATACGTAACCGTTTGTCGTCGACCGCGACGATCAGTAAAGCGCCATCGTCTACACCCTTACGTCCGAGCTTCCAGGCGTCGACGACACGGATCGAGTACTGCTCGATTTCTTCGGGCGCCGTACTCGCCACCGCGAGCACCGCGATCTGTGCCCCTTTCCGTGCTTCGAACGCCGCGAGCTTCTCCTCGAGGGCCGACTCTTCCGCCGCCGAGAGGATATCCGCCGCATCCGTCACGCGACGTTCGAGCGATGGGATGGGTTGCAAGCCCTGCGCCGCGACGGCCCATGGGGCCGCCGCGACAAGCAGGACGAGAAACAGAAACGCGCGACGCACGTGGATGACTGTCAGGGCGCGGGCGTCCCGAAGTCGACGGTGGGCGCAGCCGATATGGCCGCTTCGTTTTCGACCGTGAAGTTCGGCTTCACCTCGTAACCGAACACCATCGCCGTCAGGTTGGACGGAAACTTACGAATGGTTCCGTTGTAATCCTGAACGGCGGCGATGTAACGATTGCGCGCGACGGCGATCCGGTTTTCGGTGCCTTCGAGCTGTGCCTGCAGATCACGGAAATTTTGATCCGACTTCAGTTGAGGGTAATTCTCGGTGACCATCAACAGGCTCTTGAGCGCCTGGGTCAACTCACCCTGAGCAGCCTGATACCGCTGCAAAGCCGCCGGGTCGTTCACGAGCTCAGGCGTCACCTGAATCGAGGTGGCGCGAGCGCGTGCCTCGGTGACACCGACGAGCACTTTCTCTTCCTGCGCCGCAAAACCCTTCACGGTATTGACGAGATTCGGAATGAGATCGGCACGACGCTGGTACTGGTTGACCACCTCGGACCACGACGCCTTGATGGCTTCGTCCTGCGTCTGGATCGTGTTGTAGCCACAACCCGACAGTCCGAGCGTGGCGATCAACATGAGTACGGCTATGATTTTTTTCATGGAGGTTCCTCGAGTTCGGCACCACCGCGGTGCCCTCAATCACCAAATTTTCACACGCTCGCCCGGCTCGCGGTATAGCCGATCGCCCGGTTTGACACCGAACGCCTCGTAAAATTCCGTCATATTGCTGACGACGCCGTTGCAGCGATACTCGCTCGGGCTGTGCGAGTCGGTCACCAAGCGCACACGCAGCTCATCGTCGCGGTACTTGCGGCGCCAGATCTGCGCCCAACCGAGGAAGAACCGCTGCGGTCCCGTGAACCCGTCGATCACGGGCGCTGGTTTTCCGTTGAGCGAAAGCCTGTAAGCACGGTAGGCCACGGCGAGGCCCGACAAGTCGCCGATGTTTTCGCCGAGCGTGAGATCGCCGTTGATCGAGCGATCGTCGATCGGCTTGAACGCACTGTACTGCGCAGAGAGTCGCCCCGCGCGCTCACGGAATCGGACGTTGTCGTCGAACGTCCACCAGTCACGCAGATTGCCCTCACCGTCGTAGCGACGGCCGGAGTCGTCGAAGCCGTGGCTGATCTCGTGACCGATCACGCCACCGATCCCGCCGTAGTTGACCGCATCATCGACGTTCGGATCGAAAAACGGCGGACGGAGAATCGCTGCCGGAAAGACGATCTCGTTCATCGGCGGGCTGTAGTACGCGTTGACGGTCTGCGGCGTCATCCCCCACTCGCTGCGATCGACGGGCTTGCCAAGACGCGCCATCTGTCTTCGAAACTCGAATTCATTGACGCGACGCAGATTGCCGAGCAAATCGTCGGCTCGTACCTCGAGCTGGGTGTAGTCGCGCCACTTGTCCGGATAACCGACCTTCACCGAAAACGCGGCGAGCTTGCGTTTCGCTTCGGTCTTGGTGTCGGGCCCCATCCACTCGAGCTCGTCGATCGATTGCTCGAAGGCGACGCGCAGGTTCGCGACGAGCTCGCGAATACGGATGCGCGCCTCCGGCGGAAACGTACGCTCCACGTAGAGTCTGCCGGCGATCTCGCCGATCGAACGATCGATGAGCGTCAGACCCCGACGCCATCGCGGCTGCTGCGCCTGAACGCCTCGCAGCGCCCGCTCGCGAAACTCGAATCGGGCCGAGTCGTAGGCCATCGGAAGGAACGACGCATTGGCATCGAGCAGACGGAAGCGAAAATACTCGCGCCAGGTCGTCACGGGCGTCGCGCGAACGAGCTCACCGAGTTGCTTCACATAGGTCGGCTGACGAATATCGAACTCGGTTATCGCCGCCGCCTCCGGGCCGAGCCCCTCCACGAAAGCCTTCCATCCGAAAGCAGGCATCGCGCTCGATGCGTCGGCAATCGCTGTACGGTTATAGGTTTTGACGGGATCACGATTCTCGACCCGGGTCCAATGCAGGCGCGCAATCGCCGTCTCGAGCGCCACGATTCGCGCCGCCGCAGCACCCGCGTCTGTGGAACCCGAAAGTCTCAAAAGTGTCTCGGCATACGTCGCGAGATCCGCACGCGCTTTCGCATTGCGTGCGTCGTCGTTCAAGTAATACTCGCGATCCGGCATCGTGAGTCCGCTTTGCGACATACCCGGCAAGTAGCGGCTCGACTGACGTCGATCTTGACCCACGTAGGCATTGACCGGAGCACCCACGCCGAGCCGCTGCGCTCGACCGAAGTACGCGAACACGTCATCGGCTGAGGCGAGCGCCCCGATTCGATTGAGCTCCGATTCGAGCGGCGCAATACCGCGCGCCTCGATTGCCGCGGTATCCATGAACGCCGTGTAAAAGTCGCCGAGTTTTTGCAGGTCGGATCCCGGTGCACGCTTCGGGTCGGCGGCTGCCGACTCCACACGCTCGCGCAAGGTGGCGAGCGCATCGTCTTCGAGCTTGCTGAACGTCCCGTAATTCGATCGATCCGCTGGGATCTCAGTTCGGGCGAGCCAAGTGCCTCCCGCAAACCGGTACAAATCGTCCTGAGGACGGATACTGCGATCGAACCCCTCGAGATCGAGACCCGATCGCAACGACGCAGTGCCTGCAGGATTCGGCACGGCCCCTGCCGCATCCCCCGCAAAGCCCTCCGCCGCAAAACCCACAGTCATCGCGACGATCGTCGAAAAAACGCCAAGGCGAATACTCATGTTCGGCTTCCTGTCACTGAGTGAGGCTCACAGAGGGGCGCAAGATTACCGCGTCTCGCCTCGCCGGGGACACCTCGCACCATTATCCTTAGCCGCCATGTCCCGCTACCGACCTCCGACGACCCCCGGCTCTAAATTCATCACCCAGGAAGGTCACGCGCGGCTGACCGCCGAGCTCGACCAGTTGTGGCGGGTCGAGCGGCCGCAAGTCACACAAGCCGTCAGTGAAGCCGCTGCACAAGGCGATCGCTCCGAAAACGCCGAATACACCTACGGTAAACGTCGTCTGCGGGAGATCGACCGTCGCGTGCGGTTTCTGCGCAAACGCCTCGAGGGGATGTCGGTCGTCGATCGACCCCCCGACGATCGACACCGCGTATTCTTTGGTGCGTGGGTCACGCTCGAGGACGAATCTGGGAATACGACGACCCACCGCATCGTCGGGCCCGACGAGTTCGACCTCGCGCCCGGCTACATCAGCATGGATGCGCCGCTCGGACGCGCCCTACTCGGCAAGCGCCTCGACGATGAGGTGACGGTGTCGACTCCGGCAGGTCAGCGGACCTGGCTCATCGCCGAGATCCGCTACACCTGATCGACTCAAACCCTGACGTTCTTGAACTGCCAGGGATCGTCGCGATCGATATCCTCTGGAAAGAGGCTCTCGCGACCCGTCAGCGGGTTCCAGCCCGTGTACTCGCCCACCACGGGGCCGAGATAGGGCTTGCAGATCTCGAGGTTGCGACGGAAATCCATCTCATCCGGCTCGACGACACCGCGGTTCGGATTTTCCATGGCCCAAATCACGCCAGAGAGCACGGCCACCGTCACCTGCAAACTTGTCGCATTGTTGTACGGGCAGAGCTTGCGCGCCTCGTCGACCGAGAGCTGTGACCCGAACCAATACGCATTGCGAGAGTGCCCTGCGAGGAGTACGCCGAGCTCGTCGATGCCGCCCGAAGAAATTTCGTTCATCAAAATACGCTGCTGCGACTGCATGACGAAGTTTCGACCGGCGAGTTCGTGCACGGACAGTACGGCATCGTCACAGGGGTGATAGGCGTAGTGCACCGTCGGACGGTAGACGACCTTGTCCCCCTCTTTGACGGTGAGGTAATCCGAGATGGAAATCGACTCACCGTGCGTGATCGCAAAACCGTGAAAGTGCCCCGCCTTCGGCGTCCATGTTCGTACACGAGTTGCAGCACCCGGCTGCGTCAAAAAAATCGCCGATCCGCGGCCGAAGTCGTGGCGCTGTCCGTCTTTCGGGAAATGCTTCTCGTGAGCACCCCAACCGAGCTCGCAGGGCTGGCACCCTTCGCTCACGAATCCGTCGCAAGACCACGTATTCACGAACTCGCCGGGGCGCTTTCGTACCGGACTGACTTGCGTATCGCGCTCGGCGATGTGAATCACCTTGATACCGAGCATTTGCGCGAGTGTTGCCCACTGCTCGCGCGTCTGCGGATCGCCGGCAGCCATACCGGTATCTGCGGCGATGTTGAGCATGGCTTGCTTGACGAAGTGCGAGACCAGACCGGGATTCGCCCCGTGGGTCAGTACCGCAGTCGGCCCGCCGTCACGGCCCTTGCGCAAGGCGAGCGCCGTCTCACGCAATGCATAGTTGGTACGCAGACTCGCTGGCGTGCTCTTGTCCGTATAGCCGCCCGCCCAAGGCTCGATGCAGGTATCGAGATAGAGCGCCCCACGCGCTTGGCAAAACTCGATGAGCGCGACGGAGGACACATCGACCGACACGTTGACGAGAAAATCGCCGCGGCCCACGAGCGGACCCAAGGTGCTCTCCAGGTTGGCGGGTACGATCGGCTGAACGATGAACTTCACCCCGTAGTGCACTGCCACTTCGGCGCCGCGCTCGTCCGCGGAAACGACGGTGATTCGGTCTGCCGATGTCCCGATGTGTCGAAGGATCAGCGGCAACACGCCTTGTCCGATACTGCCGAAACCGACAAACACGATCCGCCCAGGGAAATTCACGTGAACCTTGTGCTCGCTCATGATGTTTTCTTTGACGACTCCATTTGGTTTTTTTGAACGTTAAGCCGCACGCCAGTGCGGCGGGAAAGTACGATCGTACCCCGGCAGCGCCTCGATACGCGCCAGCCAACGACCGAGCGCAGGGTAATTGATTTCGATCGGTAGGAAGCGTCGGGCGAGATCTTCCGCCCCGGGTCTTGCCAGCGCCCGACGTAACAACTGGATCGACGGAAAAATCACCATGTCGATGGCGCTGTAGTCGTCGCCGACGATCCAGTCGAAGCGCGAGACACGCATCTCGATCGTGCGCGCCTCACGCGCCACGACATGCATCGCGTCCGTCAAACCGTCTTCGCTGAGCGGGGGTTCCTCGACCGGATTCGATCCGCCGCCGAGCAACGTCCGACAGATGCCCATGATGTGGGGCTCGGTGTACGACTGGAATTCTTCGATCACTCGGACGATCACGGCCGCCTCTTCGGGCGTACGCCCGAAAATCGGTGGCTCGGGGTACTTGCGATCGAGGTAGTACAGAATCGCGACTGATTCAAAAACGACGTAGTCGTCGTGCTTGAGCACCGGCAAACGCCCACGCGGATTCATCGCCAGCATCTGCGGCGATTTGTGCTCCTGAAAAGCCAACTGGAGAAGGTGGCTGTCGTAAGCGAGGCGCTTGTGTTCCAGCGCCAGCAATACCCGCCAAGAGTAGGCGCTGCCGCTGGCCCACCAGAGGTCGATGGACATGGGCCGGGATTGTAACGGCAACCTCTCCGCCGGAGAATTCGGCCTCGCCGGTATCGGCCCGGGCTTCACAGGACCTCCGCATGCGTTTCACCACCCTGATCGACGTCGACTCGCTCGCCGCCCGCCTGTCCGATCCGACGTGGGTCGTGCTCGACTGCCGCTTCGAACTCGGCAAGCCCTCCGCGGGCGAGGAGGCGTACCGGGCGGGGCATATCCCGGGTGCCCGCTATGTCCACCTCGATCGCGATCTCGCGGCGCCGATCAGCCCCACCTCGGGTCGCCATCCCCTGCCCGACCCGGACATTTTTTCTGCGCGCGCCGGGAAGTGGGGTATCGACGCGACGTCGCAGGTCGTGGTCTATGACCAAGGCAACAGTTTTTTTGCTGCCCGTGCGTGGTGGGTGTTTCGCTGGTTGGGCCACGATGCCGTCGCGGTCCTCGATGGGGGACTCTCGGCATGGCAGCGCGCCCATCATCCCCTCGAACAAAAAGAGCCTGAGGCGTCGCCGAAAAACTTCGTCGCGCGGCCCAACAATGAATTCGTCGTCGACACGGCATCCGTTATACGGTCCGTTCTTGCGGGTGACTGGATCGGAGGGCGACAGCGTTTGGTCGATGCGCGCGGTGCCGATCGGTACGCTGGAGAAAACGAAACGATCGATCCTGTCGGCGGACACGTGCCGGGCGCCATCAACCATCACTACGCCCGCAACTATCGGGCGGACGGCCGCTTTCAAGATGTCGCAACGTTAAGGTCGATGTGGCAGAGCACGCTCTCGGGTGCGGACCCATGTAACATGACGATGATGTGTGGCTCGGGAGTGAGCGCCTGCGTCAACCTGCTGGCACTCGAGCACGCGGGGCTGAAGGGCGCGAAGCTCTACCCGGGATCGTGGAGTGAATGGGTGCGCGATACGTCGCGCCCCGTTGCCAAAGGAAACTGATCGAAGATGAACGCCAACCCGAATTCTTTGACAAACAACGAGACCTCGACGGGCGGTCTCGCGGCATCGACTCGGCGGGGCCCTCCCTGGAGCGTGTCAGATTCACTCGACCTCTATCACGTTCAGGCGTGGGGTCAGGGTTACTTCGGTATCAACGACAAAGGCCATGTCGTCGTTCGACCCGAGCAAACGCCTGGACGCGAGATCGACCTCTTCGAGGTCGTTCAAGGGCTCAAAGAGCGCGAACTCACGACTCCGGTCGTGGTGCGTTTCTCGGGCATTCTGGCGCACCGCTTGCGTCAGCTGAACGACGCCTTCGCGCGCGCCATCGCGGAGAACGACTATCGCAATCGATACGCGGCGGTGTTCCCCATCAAGGTGAACCAGCAGCGTCTGGTCGTCGAAGAGGTGTTTCGTTACGGCGCAGAATTTGCTTTTGGTCTTGAGGCGGGTAGCAAGCCCGAACTCCTTGCCGTGATGGCGATGAGCGAAAACTCGCCCGAGCGCCTCATCATCTGCAACGGCTTCAAAGACGACAGCTACATCGAGACCGCCATGCTCGCGACGAAACTCGGTCGCAGCATCGTTCCGGTCGTCGAGAACTTCTCGGAACTCGGGCTGATTATCAAGCACGCCCAACGACTTGGGGTACGTCCGCAAATCGGCGTGCGCGTGAAGCTCGCCAGCGAGGGCTCGGGTCGGTGGCGCGACTCGGCCGGAGAAAAGTCGAAGTTCGGTCTCTTCATCACAGAAATCCTCGAAGCCATCGAGGTGCTCCGAAAACACGACATGCTCGACTGCCTAAAGCTGGTCCACTGCCATCCCGGCAGTCAGCTGCAGGATATCCGTACCGTCAAAGACGCGATCAACGAGCTCGCGCATGTCTATGCGGAGTTGAAGCTGCTCGGTGCAGGACTCGAATACATCGATGTGGGCGGCGGCCTCGGTGTCGATTACGACGGATCGGGCACGAACTACTCGTCCTCGATGAACTACAACATCGAGGAATACGCGAACGATGTCGTCTATCGCATCGCGAGTGTCTGTAATGCACGCGACATCCCTCACCCGATGATCGTCAGCGAATCGGGGCGCGCCATCGCCGCTCATCACAGCGTGCTCATCTTCAACACGCTCGGTTCGTCGGCGCTCGACAAATTCAATGTCACCGGCCGCGAAGACGAGCAGTATGCGGGTCGAACGATTCCGCAACCGGTACAAGATCTGCTCGGGGCGTATCGTGAAGTCAGCGAACGACGCCTCGTCGAATGCTGGCACGACGCGCTCACTGCGCGCGAACAATGCCTGCAGATGTTCAACCTCGGACTACTCTCGTTGGAGTTTCGCGCCTTGGCCGAGCGACTCTACTGGGCCACCTGCGCCAAGATTCGCGATCATGCGCGCAAACTCGACGAGGTACCGGAAGAGCTCGAAGATCTCGAGACCATTCTCTCGGACATCTACTTCTGCAATATGTCGGTGTTCCAATCGTTGCCCGACAGTTGGGCGATCGACCACCTCTTCCCCATCATGCCGATTCACCGGCTCACCGAATGCCCGACGCGACGCGCGGTTCTTGCGGATATCACCTGCGACTCGGATGGCAAGATCGATCACTTCGTCAGTCACCGCGACGTCAAGCGCACGCTCGAGCTTCACGACATCGCCGAGGGCGACGAGTATTACCTCGCGGCGTTTTTGGTGGGCGCCTACCAAGAAACCTTGGGCGATCTACACAACCTGTTCGGTGACACCCACGTGGTACACATACGTCTCGAAGACGACGGAAAGTGGTGGATCGACGAAGTCGTCAAAGGCGACACCGCCAATCGTGTGCTCGAATATATGGAGTACGATGTCGCTGAACTGTACCCCGCGCTCGCGCGCGATTGTGAACGCGCGATCCGTGAAGGCCGAATGACCGTCGCTGAAAGTCAGGCGCTCAAACGCTTCTACGAAGGCGAACTTAACGGCTACGCGTACCTCGAATAATCTTTGCTCGATCATTAAGGAGAATATCGATGTCGAGACCACTGATCTCCCTTGCCCTCGCCGCGATCACGGCGTCCTGCTTCGCCATCGGCACCGCTCAAGCGGCTACGAAGGGAAAGCGTATTGACCTCAACACGCCCGAGGGCGCGACACTGGCGCAACGACGCATCCAATGTGGATCGATCGACAACACGCCGACGATCTACTCCTTCCACGGCGAGGCCTTCGCGCGGGTTCCTGGAGAGCGTGATCGCAAGCTTTTTGACGTCGAGGGGTACAACGTCCGTCAGTGCGTGACGGTCACCGATCCCGTTCGCGGGACGGGTTGGCGTTTGGTGTCCCGCGAGTTGCTGTTGTACGTCGATCCGTCGACGGGGGAGCTCCTCAAAGAATGGAAGAATCCCTGGACCGGTCAGACCGTAAAAGTGCTGCAAACGGCGAATGACCCCGTCAACCAACGCCCCGTGTTCCCAGTCACCGCCGACGGCAAGCCCAACGCCTGGCCGGCCACCATCAATGGTGACACGTGGTGGTACACGATCACCGTGCCGCTCTTTTACATCAACCCGCTCGGTGGGCCCTACCAAAAGAACGTCGGCGGCTACTACCACGCCACCGAGATGTTCAATTTCTTCGGCAAAGTCAGCTCCATCACCGATCCCAAAATTCCGAATCCCCCCATCGAAGTGGGTTGGGTTCGCATGGCTGACTGGCTGCCTTGGATGGAAATGAGCGGCCGTGCGGGTCTCATCTACATGCATGCCGCTGGCCGCAAACTCGACAGTTACGAGCAACTGCCGGAGCTCATGAGAAAGACCATCGAGACCGATTACCCCGAGTACCGCACGCCGCCCGCCGGATCGGATACCCGGGAAAACGAGACCAGCTGGACCTACTTCAAGAAAAAGGTAGCACCGACCACGCCGGTCACGAAGTAGGCGGTTTGGCCCCGTTGTCTTGCCGTCGATTCCGGTAGTAGCATCGGCCATCGGTCAACCGATCAAAGAAAGAGAGTAAGGTCGAATGACAACGATCTACGTGGGCAACCTGCCCTTTTCGGCGAACGAGGCTGACTTGCGCGTGCTCTTCGAGCGATACGGCAAAGTCGACTCCGTAAAACTCATCAACGATCGCGAGACGGGGCGTCCGCGCGGCTTCGGCTTCGTGGACATGCCCGCCTCCGAGGCTCAGGCGGCGATCGCAGCCCTTAACGGCTACGAGATGAACGGCCGCGCCCTGCGCATCAACGAAGCGCAGGAGCGCGCGCCGCGCCCGGGCGGCGGCGGTGGCGGCTTCCGCCGCTGATTTATCGCTGACGGGCGATAGTCGTCCGGAGCATGTCATGGCCCGACGTTATCGCGCTCAACCTCGTCAAAAAATAGCCCTGCGACTGCCGATTCCGTCGCGGGCCAAGCTGCCGCCTGACCTTCGCAAATACTTTTCGATTTGCGAAGAGAAAATCGGCTTCTTGCCGAACGTGCTCGAGGTCTACAGCTTCAACGAAACGAAGCTGCGGGCTTTCATCGCGATGTACAACGACCTGATGCTCGGCGACTCGAAGCTCAGCATGCTCGAGCGCGAGATGATCGCCGTCGTCGTCTCGTCAGCCAACCGCTGCTACTACTGCCTCACCGCTCATGGCGAAGCACTGCGCGAGATGTCGGGTGATCCCTCGCTCGGCGAAGCGCTCGTCATGAACTATCGCATCGCCAAGATCACCAAAAAACAACGGGCGATGCTCGACTTCGCCCACAAATTGACCGTCGCACCGGCCGAAACAGGCGCTGCAGAGCGTGCGGCGCTGCGTCGCGCAGGATTCAAAGATCGCGAGATCTGGGACATCATCGCCGTCACGGGTTTTTTCAATATGACGAACCGGGTCGCGGCGGCCACCGACATGATGCCGAACGAGGAATATCTCGCGCGCTCCCGTTGAGCCCGAACCCCGGGCAGAGGAATCATCGATGCTGTTGTCTTCTCGCGAGGTGTTCCGCGGACGGATCGCCCGACTCACCGTGGACACCGTCACCCTGCCGAACGGGCATACCGCGGATCTCGAGATCCTGCACCATCCTGGCGGCACCGCAGCCGTCGCCATCGATCGCGAGGGGCGGGTTTGTTTGTTGCACCAGTTTCGGCACGCTGCAGGCGGCACGGTATGGGAGTTGCCCGCGGGGCGTCTCGAGCCCGGCGAATTGCCGATCGACACCATTCGACGTGAACTCGTCGAGGAAGCCGGTGTCGAGGCCAAGCACATCATCTCGCTCGGTGAATCGCTGAGCTCTCCGGGTATCTTCACCGAGCGCATTCATCTTTTTCTCGCAACCGATCTCAGTCCCGTACCCGATGCCCGCGAAGCGGCCGAGGTCTTCGACGTACACTGGGTTCCCCTCGATGAAGCCGTGCGACGTGCCCTCGAGGGGCAGATCGACGACTCCAAGACCGTCGTCGGTTTGCTACGAGCGCAACACGAACTGGAGAGAGCACGATGAAAGCATTAATGAGCGAGCAGCCCGGCGGCCCCGACACGCTTGTCCTGCGCGATGTGCCCGAGCCTTCGCCCGGTCGCGGGCAGGTCCGTATCGTGGTCCGGTACTGCGGCATCAATTATCCCGATGCGCTCGTCATCGAGGATAAATATCAGATCCGTCCGCCCCGCCCCTTCGCGCCGGGCTTCGAGATCTCGGGTGTCATCGATGCCGTCGGTGAAGGCGTCACAGCCCTAAAGCCGGGAGACGCTGTCATCGCGGCGGCCCTAGGTGGCGGACTTGCAGAAAAAGCCGTCACGGACGCCAGAGCCTGCATTCCGATTCCGTCAGGTATGCCCTTTGATATCGCCGCCGGTGTGGTCTTCACTTACGGCACCTCCTATCACGCACTCAAAGATCGGGGCGAGCTTCGAGCGGGCGAGACGCTGCTCGTCATGGGCGCGGCCGGCGGCGTTGGTCTTGCGGCCGTGGAACTCGGCAAGGCGATGGGGGCACGGGTGGTGGCTGCGGTATCGAGCGAGGCCAAGGCTGCCGTCGCGCGCGAGCATGGTGCTGATCAGATCGTGATCTATCCGAAAGAGAGCATTGACCCCAAGGCGCTCGCCACGGCATTCAAGGACGCCTGCGGCCCGAAGGGCGCAGATGTCATCTACGATCCGGTGGGTGGTGACTACGCCGAACCGGCACTTCGCACCGCCGCCTGGAAAGGACGTTATCTCGTCATCGGCTTTCCCTCGGGTATCCCGAAAATTCCGCTCAACTTGCCACTGCTCAAAGGTTGCGACATTCGCGGCGTGTTCTGGGGTGCCTTCCGCGAGCAAGAACCGGCACGCGATGCCGCAAACGTCCGCGAGCTGATCTCCTTCTATCTCGAGGGAAAGATACGACCAAAGATTTCCGATCGCTTTCCGTTACCGCAGGGTGGAGAGGCCATCAAAAAATTGTTGCGGCGCGAGGCGGTGGGCAAGATCGTGGTCGCATGTACAGCCTGATGTTTTTGTTTTTCGCGATCGCCCAGACGGCCCTCTTCGTCTGGGTGGTTCGGCTTTGGCGCGAGACCGGCGCCAAGCCGCTCGCCGTCATTATGGTTCCGCAATTTTTTCTCATCTGGGACAACCTGCGCGTCGCCTCAGGCATCGTCATCGGTTTCGGCGAACCGCTTTATTGGATGACTTGGCCCGCCTTCTGGGCGCACTGGCTCACCGGTTGCTGGTTGATCATC
>JBMTZJ010000005.1:0-31838 GCA_049455515.1 Steroidobacteraceae bacterium | reverse complement strand
GGCGGTGAGCCCCGTACGGTCTTCTCGGGAATTCGCAAGTCGTACACACCCGAGAGCATGCTCGGCCGACACGTCGTGGTCATCGCGAACCTTGCGCCACGAAAAATGCGCTTCGGTGTCTCCGAGGGTATGGTGCTTTGCGCCTCGGGAAGCGACGATCGCGTATTCCTGCTCTCTGCCGACGATGGCGTCGCAGGCGGCATGAAGATCTCCTGAGCCGCCCAGACGAGCCATTGGTGATGCGCGCCGACCCCGACCGCATCCACGCGCTGCTGCCGCAGACGCAGTGCACCCGCTGTGGCTATCAGGGCTGCCGACCTTACGCCGAGGCCATCGCCGCGGGAGACGCACCCATCAATCGCTGCCCGCCGGGCGGTGCGTCGACCATCGCCCAACTCGCCGCGCTTTTGCAGCGGGACATTCTGCCGCTCGATCCTGAGTGCGGTGCCGAGGGGCCTCCGACGGTCGCCGTCATCGACGAGTCGAAGTGCATCGGTTGCGCTCGATGCTTGCCGCCGTGTCCCGTCGACGCCATCGTCGGCGCGCAGCGTCAGATGCACACAGTCATCAACGAGCTCTGCACGGGCTGCGAGTTATGTATCGTGCCGTGTCCCGTCGACTGTATTTCGATCGTCCCTCGAGCTTCGCTGAAACCTCCGACCCCGGAACCGACGCCCGAGCGCAACCTCCTGCGCTTCGACGCTCACGAGACGAGACGTATGCAACGCGAGACCGAGCGTCGACGACTGCTCGAGGAACGCAAACAGCGCGTCTCGCGCCACGACGCATGAAGCCCGAACGCCGACAGCAAATGTTCGAGCGCCTGCGGGCGCGAAACCCGCATCCGACCACGGAGCTCGAGTATCAAACGCCCTTCGAATTACTCGTCGCCGTGATCCTGTCGGCTCAGGCCACCGACAAGGGTGTCAATATCGCCACCCGCAAGCTCTTTCCCGTGGCCAACACGCCGGCCAAAATCTTGGCGCTCGGCGAGACAGGGCTCACCGAGTTCGTCAAAACGATCGGGTTGTACAAGGGTAAGACCAAAAATATTCTGGCCACCTGCCGCTTACTGATCGAGCAACACCAAAGCGAGGTGCCAAAGACCCGCGAGGCACTCGAGGCATTACCCGGCGTCGGTCGCAAGACCGCAAACGTCGTCCTGAACACCGCCTTCGGCGAACCGACGATGGCGGTCGACACCCATATCTTTCGGGTCGCCAACCGCACGGGACTCGCGCCCGGCCGTACCGTGCTCGCCGTCGAAAAAAAGCTTCTAAAAAATATCCCCCCTGAATTTTTGAAAGATGCGCATCACTGGCTGATCCTGCACGGAAGGTATGTCTGCAAGGCGCGCAAGCCGAACTGCCCGGCGTGTCAGATCGCCGACTTGTGCAGTTACAAACGCAAGACTCGGGCGGATCGCTGACATGCTCTTCGGAAACTCCAGAGAGGCGCTACGACGCGGCTGGCTCGACGCGTTCAAAAAGGCACAGCGCGGCGCGCTGCTGACGGCTTTGGAGAGCCAACTCGTCGACCTCATTCGTGAACACCCGGAATATCACGACTGGCTCGAGCGCGGCGATGAGGTCCTGCAGACCGAGTTCGCGCCGGAGGGCGGGCGTACGAATCCGTTTTTACATTTGTCGATGCATCTTGCCCTGCGCGAACAGGTCTCGACCAATCGACCGCAGGGCATCACACGCATCCACGCGACGCTCGCCTCGCGCCGCGATCAGCACGCGGCTGAACATCAAATGATGGAAGCACTCGGCAAAGCCCTGTGGGAAGCCCAGCGCGCGGGTCGCACGCCCGATGAGCGCGCTTACCTCGAAGATCTCGAACGACTCGTTACTTCCGCTTCGGAACGTACAGGTCGGTAAGCGTCCCCTCGAACGCCTCAGCGGCGAACGCGATCGATTCCGAGAGAGTCGGATGCGGATGGATGGTGAGACCGACATCGCTCGCATCGGCGCCCATCTCGATGGCAAGCGCAATCTCGCCGATGAGTTCTCCGGCATTTGGGCCGACGAGACCACCGCCGACGACGCGGTGTGTCTGGGGATCGAAAAGCAGCTTCGTGAAGCCTTCGTCCCTGCCCTGCGCGAGCGAGCGTCCGCTTGCCGCCCACGGGAACATCCCCTTTTGAACGGCAATACCCTTCGCCTTGGCCTCGCTCTCGGTGAGACCCACCCAAGCGACTTCAGGATCCGTATAGGCGACGGAGGGAATCACGCGCGCATCGAACGCGCGCTTCTCTCCGGCGATCACCTCGGCGGCGACCTTGCCCTCGTGCGTTGCCTTGTGCGCGAGCATCGGCTGTCCCACGAGATCACCGATCGCAAAGATATGCGGCACGTTGGTGCGCATTTGCCGATCGACACGAATGAAGCCGCGGTCATCGACATTGACGCCCGCTTTTTCCGCATCGAGTATGCCGCCATTTGGTTTTCGACCCACCGCAACGAGTACTCGGTCGTACGTCTGTGGCTCCGGCGCGCCTTCGCCCTCGAACTCGACTCGCAAGCCCTCGGGTAATGCCGTCACGGCTTTGACTTTGATGCCGAGCAGAACTTGCTCGTAACGCTTACGCAACCGCTTTTCGAGCGGCTTGACGAGGTCGGGATCGGCGCCGGGCATGAGCTGCTTCATCACCTCGACCACGCTGACTCGCGTGCCGAGCGCATCGTAGACGCAGCCCATTTCAAGACCGATGATGCCACCACCGATCACCAGCAAGCGCTTCGGCAGCTCGCGCAACTCCAGCGCGTCGGTCGAGTCCATGACGCGCGGGTCCTGCGGAACGAACGGTAGACGTACCGGCTCGGACCCTGCAGCGATGATGCAGTAATCAAAACTGATACGCGTCGTGCCGCCATCGCCGGTGACTTCGAGCACCCGAGGCGCCACGAAACGTCCACTCCCCCGCATCACGGTAACCTTGCGTTGTTTCGCGAGCGCCTCGAGGCCACCGGTGAGTTTTTTGACGACGCCGGTCTTCCAGCCGCGAAGTTTGTCCGCGTCGATTTTTGGGGCGCCGAACTCGATACCGTGAGCCGACATGGAGGCCGCTTCGTCGATCACCTTCGCAGCGTGCAGCAAGGCTTTTGACGGAATACAGCCGACGTTGAGACAGACGCCACCCAAGGTCGGCCAACGCTCCACCAGCGTCACTTCGAGCCCGAGATCGGATGCCCGGAATGCCGCCGTGTAGCCGCCCGGGCCTGCGCCGAGAACCAGTACCGGGGTGTGCCGCGAAACATCGTTGGGGACGGCAGACGCTGCAACCGACGCCACCGCGGTCGCCTCGATTCGCGCGATCACCGTTCCCTTGGAGACCTTCTCACCCTTCGCGACGAGAATCTCGGTGAGTCGGCCACCGACGGGCGCCGGGACGTCCATCGATGCCTTGTCGGTCTCGAGCGTGATAAGGGGCGCCTCCGCTTCGACGGTATCGCCCGCTTTGACTAGAACGTCGATGACCGGCACCGCCGCAAAGTTGCCAAGATCAGGGACGGTGATATCGATGACCTTCATCCGACGAGCGCCTCGGGCTTGCTCAGCGCATCGGCGAGCCATGTCGTGAAACGAACGCCCTCCGCGCCATCGATCACGCGATGATCGTATGACAGTGAGAGCGGGAGCATGAGACGCGGCGCGAACGCGCCGTCACGCCAAACCGGCTTCATCACGGATCGCGACACACCGAGGATGGCCACCTCGGGCGCATTGATGATGGGCGTGAAGGCCGTGCCTCCGATGCCGCCCAAGCTTGAAACCGTGAAGCATCCGCCTTGCATATCGGTTCCGGCGAGCTTACCCTGACGCGCGCGCTCGGAGAGCGTGGCGAGATCGCGCGCAATCGCGAACACGTCTTTACGATCGGCATCGCGAATGACAGGCACCAGCAAACCATTCGGCGTGTCGGCCGCAAAACCGATGTGACAGTATTTTTTGAGGACGAGATTTTGCCCCGACTCGTCGATCGATGCGTTGAAATTCGGAAACTGCGCCATCGCCCGCGCGCAGGCAGCCACGATGAATGCAAGGGGCGTCAGCTTGACCCCCTGCTTCGAAGCCTCCGCCTTCAATGCCTGACGTCGCTCTTCGAGCGCGGTGATATCCGCCTCATCGAACTGCGTGACGTGCGGAATGTTGACCCACGAGGCATGGAGACGGGGACCGGAAATCCGACGCACTCGACTGAGAGGCTGAACCTCGATCGCGCCAAAGGCGGCATGATCGACGACCGGTACTTTCGGTAAAGCCGGCGCAGATGGCGCCAATCCGCCCTGCAAGGCCTGCTTGACCCAAGCCTTCACGTCATCGTGCGTGATACGACCTTTGATGCCCGACCCCTGAACGCGTCCGAGATCAACGCCAAGCTCGCGCGCGAGACGTCGCACAGAGGGTCCGGCGTGAGCGCGTGAGAACCCCGCCTCCTGGATCGGTGCAAGATCGGTCCGGGCACCGGGAATGGATGACGCGGCCGTCGATACGGGCGCAGAGGCGGTCGGGGCGGCCATCGGCGCCGGCGTCACAGACTGCGGGGTCGCAGTGGGCGGTGATGGCGTTGGCTTCGGGGCCTCGGCGGGTGCGACCGCGGAGGCGGACTCGTCGACCTCGATGACCGCGACGAGATCGCCGGTGTTGACCTTGGCCCCACGCGTGATGTGTACGGCCTTCAGGACTCCCGCCGACGGCGAGGGTACATCCATCGTAGCCTTCTCGGTTTCGAGCGTAGCAATGGGCGTATCGACTTCGAGTGAGTCGCCCGGCTTGACGAGCAGCTCGATGACCGCGACATCTTTAAAAGAACCGAGATCGGGAACACGTATTTCTTTGAGTGCCATGATCGTTAAGTCCGTCAACTGACGAGCGGATCCGATTTTGCAGGATCGATGCCGAGTGCTTGGACGGCCTTCTCCACCACACTGATCGCGATCTGCCCCTCGTCAGCTAATGCACGCAGGGCCGCCAACACGATGAATCGATGATCCACCTCGAAATGATGGCGCAAGGCTTCGCGCGCATCGGAGCGGCCAAAGCCATCGGTACCGAGCACGACGTAGCGCCCTGGTACCCACTGCCGGATCTGATCGGGCACGTTGCGCACGTAATCGCTTGCCGCAATGAAAGGTCCCGAATGCGCCGACAAAGTCGATGCGACATAGGGCTTACGAGGCGTCTCACCCGGGTGCAGCAGATTCCATCGCTCGCAGTCGAGTGCCTCGCGACGCAACTCGTTCCAACTCGGCGCTGACAGAATATCGGCCTCGATGCCGTAGTCAGCAGCCAAGTGTTCGGCGGCCTTGATGACCTCGCGCAAGATGGTCCCGGAGCCGAGCAGAGTCGCTTTGGCTTTCGGCTTACCCGTCGGTTTTACGGTGGAGAATGGGTACAGGCCTTGCAGAATGCCCTGCTCCGCACCCTGCGGCATGGCGGGCATCGCGTAGTTCTCGTTCATCACCGTGACGTAATAGAAAATCGGCTCGCCCTCGACGTACATCCGCCGCAGCCCGTCGTGAATGATCACGGCGAGCTCGTAAGCGAATGTCGGATCGTAGGATCGGCAGTTCGGAACGGTAGTTGCGAGCAACTGGCTGTGCCCATCTTGATGTTGCAGCCCCTCTCCCGCGAGCGTCGTCCGCCCCGCCGTCGCACCGAGGAGGAATCCTCGGGTCTGCATGTCGCCCGCCGCCCAAATGAAATCTCCGACGCGCTGAAAGCCGAACATCGAATAAAAGATATAGAACGGCACCATATTGATGCCGTGATTGGTGTACGCCGTGCCGGCGGCCATCCAGGAGCACATCGCACCGGCCTCGTTGATACCCTCTTCGAGAATCTGTCCTTTCTTGTCTTCGCGATAGGACATCAGCTGATCGGCATCCTGCGGCGTATAGAGCTGCCCCACCGACGAATAGATCCCGACTTGTCGGAACAATCCCTCCATCCCGAACGTGCGTGCTTCATCGGGCACGATGGGAACGATTTGTTTACCGATCTGCTTATCTTTGAGTAGCGTCGTCAGCAATCGGACGAAGGCCATCGTCGTTGAGATCTCACGGCCCTCACTGCTCTCGAGCAAGGGCTTGAACACTTCGAGCGGCGGGATCTCGAGCGGCGCCGCCGTACGGCGTCTCGCAGGCAGATATCCTCCGAGGGATACGCGACGGGTGCGCATATAGCGCATCTCCTCGCTCTCCTCCTCGGGCTTGCAGAACGGGAGCCGCGCGATTTCGTCATCGGATACCGGGATGTTGAAGCGATCCCGAAACTCGCGCAGATCGTCGTCCGACAATTTTTTCTGCTGGTGGGTGACCATCTGCCCTTCACCCGCCTTGCCCATGCCAAAGCCCTTGACCGTCTTGGCAAGAATCACCGTCGGCTGACCCTTGTGCTGCATCGCTGCGGCATAGGCGGCGAACACTTTGCGCGGATCGTGACCCCCTCGATTGAGGCGCCAGATTTCCTCATCGGACATGTTGGCGACCATCGCCTTCAACTCAGGGTACTTACCAAAGAAATTCTCGCGCGTGTACGCGCCGCCCTTAGCCTTGAAGTTCTGATACTCGCCGTCGACGCACTCTTCCATGACGCGCCGCAGCAATCCGAGACGATCTTTGGCCAGCAGCGGATCCCAACGGGAACCCCAGAGTACTTTGATGACGTTCCAGCCTGCGCCCAAGAAAGCGGCTTCGAGCTCTTGAATGATCTTGCCGTTGCCGCGTACCGGTCCGTCGAGTCGCTGCAGGTTGCAGTTGATGACGAACACGAGGTTGTCGAGTTTTTCGCGCACCGGCATGGTGAGCGCACCCATCGACTCGGGCTCGTCCATTTCACCGTCACCCAGGAACGCCCAGATCTTGCGATCGGAGGGCGCGACCAGACCGCGATGCTCGAGATAACGCTGGAACCGCGCCTGAAAAATCGCCTGCATCGGCCCGAGGCCCATCGACACCGTCGGAAACTGCCAGAAGTCCGGCATGAGCCAAGGATGCGGATAAGAGGACAGACCATCGCCTGCCACCTCTTGGCGAAAGTGACGCAGCTGATCTTCGGTCAATCGACCTTCGAGATACGCACGCGCATAGATTCCGGGCGATGCATGCCCCTGGACGAACACCATGTCGCCGGGATGCTCGGTCGTGGGCGCCCGCCAGAAATGGTTGAAGCCCACTTCATAGAGCGTGGCGGCAGACGCATAGGTCGAGATGTGACCGCCGTACTCGGCCGAAATACGATTGGCCTGAACCACCATCGCCATCGCGTTCCAGCGGATGTACGCCTCGATACGGCGCTCGAGTTCACGACTGCCCGGATACTCGGGCTGCTGTCCCGTCGAGATCGTATTGAGGTACGCGGTGTTGGGCTTGAACGGAAGGTAGGCTCCCGAGCGTCGCGTGTAGTCGATGAGACACTCGAGCAGGAAATGCGCGCGCTCCGGACCATGGGTCTTGAGCACGGAGTCGATGGACTCCAACCACTCTCGGGTTTCTCCCGGATCGATATCAGCCTTCGGACTTTCGGACATACCCCCCGTCCTGCTTTCCGTGCTTGTGAAAAACCGTATGTTAACTTGTCGGAGCCGTCTCAGGGGAGCCGTGAGCGTGTGCTAGCATCCCGCCCCCCATGACCGTGGAAATCACCCTCCGACGTCCCGACGATTGGCACCTGCACCTTCGCGACGGAGAAGCGCTGGCATCGGTGCTCCCGCACACGGCCAGGCAATTTGCCCGAGCCATCGTCATGCCGAATCTCAAACCGCCGGTGACCACGGTGGCGCTCGCTGCGGCGTATCGAGATCGCATCCGATCCGCCCGTCCGCCTGGCAGCGATTTCGAACCCCTGATGACGCTCTATCTCTTCGACAACATGCCCGTCGAAGAAATCGACCGCGCCAAGGCAGCCGGGTTCATCGTCGGATGCAAACTGTATCCAGCCGGCGCCACGACTCACTCCGATGCCGGTGTCACGGATATTCGGCATGTGGACGGCGTACTCGCCCGGATGGCGGAGCTCGGCGTCGTACTGCAGGTGCACGGCGAAGTGACCCACGAGCATGTCGATATTTTTGATCGCGAACAGCGCTTCATCGACGAAGTGCTTGCGCCGCTCGTCGAGCGCCACCCGAAACTCAAGGTGGTGTTCGAGCACATCACCACCCGTGCGGCCGTCGACTTCGTCTCGCATGCTCGCGCTGGCGTAGCGGCCACCATCACGCCGCAGCATCTTCTCTTCAATCGCAACGAGATTTTTCGGGGCGGCATCCGCCCTCACTTCTATTGTTTGCCGGTGCTCAAGACTGAACTCGATCGACGCGCCCTGATCGAGGCGGCGACGGGTGGCAACAGCCGCTTCTTCCTCGGGACGGACAGCGCCCCCCATGCACGCGGCTCCAAAGAATCTTCCTGCGGGTGCGCGGGCATGTACTCGGCCCACGCCGCCCTCGAACTCTACGCCGAGACCTTTGAAGAGGCCGGTGCGCTCGATAAATTCGAGGGATTTGCATCGTGCTTCGGCCCCGACTTCTACCAGTTACCGCGTAACGAAGGCGTCATTACGCTGCGCCGCGAAACATGGGCGGTCCCGGGCGCTTACGCGTTCGGGAGCGACATGGTCGTACCGATTCGGGCGAACGAAAAAATTCGTTGGCGGATGATCGCCGAGTGAACGCCGTCGTTCCCAGTCTCGCGCGCCGTTTTCGCGGCTTTCTTCCGGTGGTGATCGATGTCGAGACGGGCGGACTCAATGCCGCCACCGACGCGCTGCTCGAGATCGCTGCCGTGCTCATCGAGATTACGCCCGACGGACTACTGACTCGGGGCGAGACGCACTCGTATCACGTCAAACCCTTCGAGGGTTCGAAGATCGAGCCCGCCTCGCTCGCGGTCACCGGTATCGATCCGTTTCATCCTCTGCGTCCCGCCATCGACGAAAAAGACGCGTTGACACGTATCTTCAAAGAAGTTCGCGAGGCGGTACGGCGACACGGCTGCAAGCGCGCGATTCTCGTCGGACACAATGCGTCATTCGATCTCGGTTTCCTCAATGCGGCCGTCGCTCGAACCGAAATCAAGCGCAATCCTTTCCATCCTTTTTCGAGTTTCGATACGGTTTCATTGGCTGGCGCCGCGCTCGGCCAGACGGTGCTGGCAAAAGCCGTACTCGCCATCGGTCTCGAATGGGACTCTTCCGCGGCGCATGCCGCCGCTTACGATGCAGAACGCACCGCAGACATCTTTTGCAAAGTCTGCAACGACTGTCAGCCGAGCTTTTTGGCTGCCGAACAAAGAGCTCGAGCGATGGGCTGGCTGGATGAACCCAACGGAGAGGCGAGCCCGACGTCGCCCGTCGCTGACGAGAACACGCCCTGAGGCGATGAATCAGGCGATCGCGCCGGCCTCGCCGAGCAAGGTTTTCAGCTCGCCGCTGTGGTACATCTCGAGCGCGATGTCACAGCCGCCGATCAGTTCGCCTTTGACATACAACTGCGGATAGGTCGGCCAGTTCGAGTAGCGCTTGAGCGCTTCGCGCAATTCCGGATCTTCGAAAATATTGACGTGGTGAAACTTGGCGCCGCAGGCGCGCAACGCACCGACCGTCTGCGCCGAAAATCCGCACTGGGGAAAATCGGGCGTTCCCTTCATAAAGAGCACGATGGGAGCAGCCGCCAATTGCCCCTTGATTCTTTCGGTGACATCCATCGACTTCGATCTCCTCAAATCTCGCGTTTCAGCTGCCGACCCGCGCGTCGCCGCTCGAGCTCACGGAGCAAATCCCATTGTTGATCCGCAGTCATGCGGATCCAGCCGGCAATCTCGTCGCGCGTACGAAAACACCCCGCGCAGTGACCCGAGTGATCGAGCGCACACACGCTAATACACGGCGACATCGGCCGCGCACGCCGGGTTTCTGAACCAGCATCCGCCATGAATCCCTTCCTTGGGGTGCCCGAACCGGGCTAACGCGTTGAATTATGGGGGTTCGTCCCCTATTCTTCAAATCCGACTGTCCCCTCATCTGCTGGAGCTTCAATACCAATGAAAAATCCTCTCGACAGCATTGGCGCAACCGTCACTCTCGGCGTTCTATTCGCCATTATCGTGATGGTTTTGCCGGGCACCCCCGGCGGAGAGTTCAACAACCTCGGACTCGGTCGTTGGCTGCATATCGTCACCGGAATTTTCTGGATCGGTCTGCTTTATTACTTCAACGTTGCGCAGATCCCGGCGCTCGCCGCTGCGAATGCCGACAAGGGCGGTCCGGGCGGTGCGGGCATCGTCAAGTACGTTGCTCCGCGTGCCTTGCTCTGGTTCCGTTGGATGGCGCTCGCCACGTGGCTCACCGGCGGTTGGTTGCTCGGTGGGCGCTTCATGGACGCGTTCACCTTTCAGGAAGGCAGCGTCGTCATCGGTATCGGCTCTTGGCTCGGCACGATCATGTTGTTCAACGTGTGGGTACTGATCTGGCCGAACCAAAAGAAAGTCATCGGCGTCGTCCCGGCCACCGACGAAGAGAAAGCGAAGGCGCGGCGCACCGCGACGCTCGCCTCGCGCGTCAACTTCTTGCTGTCCTTCCCCATGCTGCTCTGCATGGGCGGATCGGCGCACGGTCTGCCGTTCTAAGTTTTGAGCGTTTTGCGTGGGGTCTCGGATAACCTGACTCAGGTTGACGGACCCCACGCACTCCTCGCGCTTACGTCCGCGTCAAACGCCAGCGCCGGTGCGACCACGGCCAATCGGCGGGGCTCTCTTTGATCTGTCGCTCGACGCGCCGAGCGAATCGCTCGGTCAACTCGCCCGTCTCCAAGCTCTCGCCCTTGGCGCGCATCACTTCAAAGGTGGCTTCGTAGCGCCCCCGACCCGTGCGCCGAATCGCCGCAAAGAAAACCGGGTAGTCGAGGCTGCTGGCGATCACGTCCCCGCCCATGAAGAAGGCGGTGTCGCGATTCAGGAACTGTGTCCAGTGACGTCGATCGCTCGCCACGGGCTCTTGATCGGCCGCAAGCGCGATGAGTCTCGGAACGCTTCGTCGGGCGATGATATCCCTCATGACTTTATCTGCCGGAATCATCCGCGCGCCGAAGCGACGGCGTAGCGCGAGCATTTCACGATCGGCCCAAGCGTTCTTGAGCGGCTTGTACGCTGTATCGACCGGGAAGCCGAGTCGCTTCGACAAAGCGAGCAGCAACCACTCCCAATTGCACTGATGCGCCGCAACGAGAACGGCTGGCGTACCCGAGGCGATCGTTTCACGAACGATTTCGAAGTTGGTGAATTGCATTCGCTCGTCGAAGTCTCGCTCGCTGATCGAGGCGGACTTGACGATCTCGACCATCACATCCCCATAACTGCGATAGAACTCGCGACGAATCCCCTCGATCTCAGCGAACGATTTATCAGGGAAGCCTTTCGTCAGGCTTTCGCGAATGTACTGCGGCTCGTACGGAATGACGCGCCAAGCCAGGAACGCGAAAAGGCGCGCAAGGCCATGCAGCACACCGAGAGGCAAGCTGGCGAGCGCCCGCACCCACCATGAGGGGAGAGGCGCGAATTCTTCAGAAGGGCGCATGCCGGAGTCATGTTACGCGGCGTACAATCTCGGCTCAACGTAAACGTCGTCGACCCCAGAGCCCCTCTTGAGCACCCTACATCTCATTCGACACGGACAGGCTTCCTTCGGCACCGACGATTACGATCGACTCTCCAGTCTCGGCGAGACCCAGATCCGCCATCTCCGCGATCACTACGCGCGTACCGGGCAACGAATCGACGACATCTACAGCGGTCGACTCAAACGACAGCGGGCAACTGCCGCGATCTTGGCCGCCGCAACGGCAACGCCCGTCAAAGACCGATCGGCCTTCGACGAATACGACGCCCATGCCCTCTTCAAGGCGCACGCCGAAGTCACAGGCGTTCCGTTGAGCGCGCTGCAGAGCTCCGGCAAACCCGACGCGCGTGCCTTCCAGCGACGTCTCGAAGACGTCGGTCGACAGTGGGTAGCGGGCACGCTCGACCGCCCCGGTATCGAACGTTGGCACGAGTTCCGATCGCGCGTCGCTGAAGGCCTCGAGCAGGTGATGCGCGAGGCCGGTCGCTCGCGAGAGGTTGCGGTATGCACCTCTGCCGGCGCCATTGGCGCAGCGGTCGGTCACATCCTCGGACTCGACGATGAGACGGCGCTTCGACTTTCTTGGTCGGTGTTCAACGCCTCGATCACGCGCATTCGATTCGATGGCTCACGTTGCAGCCTGGATGTGTTCAATGCTGTGCCACACCTCGAAGCACAGTCGGATCCGCTAAGACTCGTCACCTACCGATAGCGCGACACTCGATCCGTCTTGTAAAGACTGCCCGTTCGGGTCGCGAGGAAAGCATCGAGCGAGATGTCCTCCTGCTTGAGGAATCCACGCGACGGCAGACTGCCATTACGGACCATCTCGATAATCGCAACGACCGATGCCGATGTCGTCCATGCGATCGCGGTTCGCGGACGCCCCGCGACCTCGATGGGATAGTAGCTTCGAACGAATTCCTTGCGCTGTAAACGACCTTCGAACCAACCTTCCGCTGAGGCGTGCACGTAGACCACGTCGGCATCGACCGGGGGTTTGGCGTTCGCGAGGATCTGCCCGGCGAGCTCGCGCTTTTCACGCATGAGCAACTCGTGAAAAAAGAAATTCATCAGTTGCACGTGGCCTGGATAGCGCATGGTCTTGTAGTCGAGGTTCTCGACGCGGCCCGCGAACGTCTCGCACATCGTACCGAGGCCTCCGGAGGTGGTGAACGCCTCGAGCTGTACGCCATCGATGTAGACGGTCTCGATCCATTCCATCGCCGAGACCATCTTGCGAACGCCCTCCTCGATGACCTCGCAATCATTGAGGTATTCGTTGACCACACCTTCGGGAGACCAATTGAACGCGTAGCCGAGCAGGCCCGTCGGGTTTTGCGGCAAAGCGCCGACGCGAAGACGGATCGAGCGCACGCGCTCGAACTCGGATGCCAGATGTGCACCGACGATGCCGATGAAGCCGGGTGCGAGACCGCATTGGGGCGCCATCACGCCGCGACTCGATGTCGAGAGCTCGCGGATGTGATTCGTCGTCGGCACATCTTCCGTTAGATCGAAGTAGTGGATGCCGAGCTCATGCGCGATCGATGACACACCCTTGTTAAGTGCATAGGGCAAACACGACAGCACCGCCTGCTGACCCGATAAGGCGCGACGGAGCGCGGTCGTATCGGCGACATCGACGCTCTCGACGGGAAAGGCTTTACCGGCGATCGCCCGAGCATCGAATGCGGTGACTTTGAACCCGGCGCCATGAAGCAGCTCCGCTGCGAGATGACCCACCTTGCCGAGTCCCAACACTGCGATTTTTTCGAAGGTCATGAATTAGATCTCGAAGCTGACGCCCTGAGCGAGCGGAAGTTTGTCGGAATAGTTGACCGTCGCCGTTTGGCGTCGCATGTACCCACGCCAGGCATCCGAGCCGCTCTCGCGTCCCCCGCCCGTTTCTTTCTCGCCGCCGAAGGCGCCGCCGATTTCGGCACCCGACGGACCGATATTCACGTTGGCGATACCGCAGTCGGAACCTGCGGCGGAGAGGAATGTCTCCGCCTCACGCAGATCGCGCGTGAAGATACAGGACGAGAGACCTTGCGGAACGTCGTTCTGCAGCGCGATCGCCTCGGGCAAGGTCTCGTACCCCAAAACATAGAGAATGGGGGCAAAGGTTTCCTCGCGTACCGTGGACGTTTGTTTCGGCATTTCGATGATGGCCGGTTCGACGTAGTGACCGCCCGACGGCACGCCGTGAGTGCGTCGACCTCCGCCGAACACCGCCCCGCCTTCGGCGCGCGCACGCGCGATGGTCTCGTGCATGCGCACTACGGCGTCGTTGTCGATCAGTGGCCCCACGAGAACACCGGCCTCGCGAGGATCGCCGATCGACAGGCTGCCGTAGGCTTTTTTGAGCCGCTCGAGTAATTCGGTGCGGCGACTGTGGTGCACGATGAGACGTCGAAGCGTGGTACACCGCTGCCCCGACGTTCCGACCGCTGAGAACACGATCGCCCGTACGGCGAGATCAAGATCGGTGGTGGGCGCGACGATCATCGCGCTATTGCCGCCGAGCTCGAGAATCGTACGACCAAAGCGCGCCGCCACGCGCGGCCCGACCATCCGACCCATGCGCGTAGAACCGGTTGCCGAAACGAGGGGCACATCGCGCGAGTCGACGAGCGCCTCCCCCGTTGCAGCGCCGCCGATGACGCACTGTACGAGCCCCTCCGGAGCATCGGGACCAAAACGCTTAAGTGCCCGTTCGACGATCCGCATCGTCGCTAACGCCGTCAGCGGCGTTTTATCGGACGGCTTCCAGATGACGGAGTCCCCACAGACGAGCGCGAGGGCGGCATTCCAGCACCAAACGGCTACGGGGAAATTGAAGGCAGAGATCACGGCACACGGCCCCATCGGATGCCAGGTTTCCATCATGCGGTGACCGGGCCGTTCAGAGGCAATCGTGAGTCCGTAAAGCTGCCGCGACAAACCCACTGCGAAATCGCAGATGTCGATCATCTCCTGCACTTCGCCGAGACCCTCGGAGGCGATCTTGCCCATCTCCGCCGTCACGAGTGCCGCGAGAGCGTCTTTGTCGCGGCGCAGTTCTTCACCGAGCAGCCGAATGAGTTCGCCGCGCCGCGGCGCCGGCACCACCCGCCAGGCCTCGAATGCCGCTTTCGACCGCGCGACGATAACGGGGATCTCCTCAAGCGAGGTCACCGGGGCGCGACCAATCTGCTGACCGTCGATCGGCGAGCGAATGACCAGTTCTTCTTTGGACACGGACATCTTGGGCCTCCTAAGGGGCGCGAGGATTACTCAGGCGGGTCGATTCCACAAGAGCCGATAGGCCCCGTCGGCGTCGTACATCCGCGCCTGCCTCTCAGGGTCGAAACGCCGTCCCTCGCGCGGATCGGTCCCGCGTCCAGCGAGGTAGAGCCAGTTCCCCTGATTGCTGTACGGATCGTAGTCGACGAGTTGCGACTCGAACCACGCCGCCCCGGCTCGAAAATCACAGCGCAAATCATTGATCAGCCAACTCGCGACGTTTTGTCGAAGTCGATTGGACAGATATCCGGTCGCCTCGAGTTCGCGCAGACCCGCGTCGTTGAAGGCTTCGCCGCTGCGACCCTTGCACCACGCCTCGAATCGCGTCTCGTCGTGCGGCGGAGCCGGCGCATCGTGAAGACCCGCTGCGCGATAGAGTCGCCGTCCGTGCTGAAGATGAAGGAATCGAAAATAATCCCGCCAAAGTAACTCGAACCAAATCCAATAGGTGCTCTCGTTCGCACCGCGCGTCGACTCGTGTGTTTTCAGAGCGGCGTACACCCTGCGCGGTGAGATCGCGCCCGTCGCGAGCCACGGCGAAAATTTTGTCGAATAGTCGAGTCCCGCAAGACCATTGCGCGTCTGCTTGTAACGCTGCGCCGCATCGGTCGAAAAATAATGCTCGAGATGCGCGAGGGCGGCTGACTCACCGCCGCGACACGCAGGTTGGGTGTACGGAAATGAGGAGCGCACGTCCAGAGTGACGGGCTCAGCGCTCAAAATATGTTCGATGGCGGTCGCACCCATCAACGACTCGAACGGACCTTCGGCGGGCTCCGGTAGTGTGTCCGGTGCCGGTAGCGGCGGATGCGGCACGATCGCTCGCGCTTCGATCTGCTTACGAAAGACCGTGAAAATTTGCGGCAACGATGCGACCTCGAAGGGCAGATCGCTCGGCTCGAGGAGACTCGATTGCCACACGGTCTCGACTTCGATACCTGCAGCACGAATCTCGGCGACATCACGCTCTTCTTCGGGTACGCCGATCTGCTCGCAAAAGACGGCGGTCGCATTGGACGCCTTCACCAGCGCGGGCAAGATCTCGGCAGGTCGTGCGCGTGACACCCAGAGGGTGTGCCCCCGCTGCGCCAACGAGGCCTCGAGATCTCGCAAGGTATCTGCCAAAAATAGTCTGCGATGACGCCCCATGCGCGGAAAACCCCAACGCGTCGGGAGATCGTGTCGGGGATCATGCAAATAGACACACAGCAATCGATCGGCCTGCGCCGCAGCCTCTCGAAGTACGCGATTGTCCCGAACACGCAGATCGTTTCGGAACCAGACGATGATCGTTTTCATATCTACGCCCGGGTTGCCGCTTTACCGTCACGACGACAACGTTCGGAGCAGTATTTCACGCTGTCCCAGTTCTTGGCCCAGGACTTTCGCCACGACATCGGCCGACGGCATGCTGCGCAGAGCTTCGTCGGCAAAGATTGTTTGTTGCCGCGGAATCCGTCGCGCGCGGAAGTCATCGTCGCCGCGCAGCAGCCAATAGTCGCTCAGCCTGCAACAGATGAGGACGATCGACGAGCTTGCCGTCGACCCGAAGCGCTCCGACGCCGGGATCGTTCGCAAAGGCGGCGATCACCGCCTCGGCATGCGCGAGCTCGGCTGCACTCGGCGTAAACGCCGCATGCAGAGCCGGAATCTGCGCAGGATGAATCGCGAGCTTGGCGACATACCCGCTGCGGCGCGAGAGGCGTGCGCGCTGCTCGACGGTCGCGATGTTCGTGATCTCGGTGTCGACGGTGTCGATCGCGGCCACCTGGGCCGCTGCGGCAACGAATAAACAGCCTGCACTCGCCATTTGATAGGGCATCTCGTAACGACCCTCCTCGTCACGACTCCCGGTCGCCCCGAGTTCTGCAGCAAGGTCTTCCGCGCCCCAGGTCACACCCACGACACGCTTCGGCAGCGGCACGAATGACGCGAGCTGCAGCATGGCGCCCGCGGTCTCGGTGATCATCGGGATGATCTTGATGCCCCCTGTCGTCAAACCGTGAGACGCCTCGAGCGCCTCGAGCCAATGATCGAGACGTGCGACATCGAGTCCGTTACGAGCCTTCGGCAACAACAGACCGTCGGGTTTCTGGGCGACGATAGCCGCGAGGTCGGCGAGCGCATCCGCAGAATCGATCGGATTGATCCGCACCCACAGCGGTACAGGGCGCGAGGACTGACGCAGATGAGCGCCGATGGCCGCTCGGGCCATGGGTCGCTGGGCCGCCGCTACGGCATCCTCCAGATCGAGGATGACGGCATCGGCCCCGCTCGCCTCGGCCTTTCCGAAACGCTCCGGCCGGTCCCCGGGAACGAACAGCATCGATCGCATGCCAAACCCTCAGTGCAACCGCGTGCAACAGGCTCGCATCATAACCCGGCCGCTCGATACTGTTATCCTGCCTCCCCTCGCTTTCAAACGATGCATTCCGCCGCGGAGTGGTGATGTCTTCTGAAGTGCTGGACGTTCTGATCGTGGGAGCCGGTCTCTCCGGTATCGGCGCTGCTGCCGAAATCCGTCGTCAGTTTCCAGGCAAGGCCATTGCCATTCTGGAATCACGCGACCGACTCGGGGGAACCTGGGACCTCTTTCGTTATCCGGGCATTCGCTCGGACTCCGACATGTACACGCTCGGGTTCAAAGCGAAGCCCTGGCGAAAACCTCGCGCGATCGTCGACGGCTCATCGATTTTGAATTACCTGCGGGAGATGGCGGACGAGAGCGGCGTCGCCTCGCTCATTCGGTACGGTCAGCAAGTCGAATCTGCAGACTGGTCCAGCGCACGTTGCGAATGGACGGTGAACGTGAGAACGCGAGAGGACGGCCTCGTCACACTCCGCGCGCGCTTTCTGCATCTCTGCACGGGCTACTACAGTTACACCGAAGCGTATCGTCCGACTTTTGAAGGTGAGAGCGACTTTCGCGGAAAGATCATTCACCCGCAGTTCTGGCCCGAAAACTTTGACTACGGCGGAAAACGTGTCGTCGTGATCGGCAGTGGCGCAACGGCGATCACCTTGGTGCCCGCCCTTGCTGAAAAAGCCGCTCACGTCACGCAGCTGCAGCGCACGCCCTCTTATGTCGTCAACCAGCCGGGCGACGACCCTTGGGCACGGGTGCTCTCGTACGTCTTGCCTGCCCCGATGGTGTACGGCTTCGTTCGCTGGAAGCATATTCTGCTGACCTCGTTTTTCTATCGGCTGGCACGAAAGTATCCGCGATGGTTCGGTCAGCGGCTAGTCGAGCTCGCGGCGGCGGATCTTCCCAAAGGCTATGACGTCGCTCGACACTTCAAGCCGAACTACAACCCTTGGGATCAACGCGTGTGCGCGGCGCCCGATGGCGATCTATTTCAGGCGATCTCCAAGGGTCGGGTCAGCATCGTCACCGACACCATCGAACGCTTCGTACCCGACGGTATTCGTCTCCGCTCAGGCGAGACACTGCCCGCCGACGTCGTCGTCACGGCCACGGGCCTCAAAGTATTGCCGCTCGGTGGCATCCGATTGTCGCTCGATGGGCGGACGGTCGATCTCGCAGAGTCCATGGTCTATCGCGGCGCGATGCTGAGCGGCATCCCGAACCTCGTACTCACCTTCGGCTATACCAATGCTTCTTGGACGCTACGGGCCGACCTGATCGCCGCGTATGTCTGCAGATTACTCGGTCACCTCGATCGGCACGGCTACCAGTACGCGGTACCCGTCCGCGACCCCTCGGTCGGCGAAATGCCCTTCATCGACTTCAACTCGGGATACGTCCTGCGCGCCTTGGAGGGACTACCCAAACAAGGCGATCGTTTCCCCTGGCGGGTTCATCAAACTTATCTGCGAGATTTGGGGGTTACGCGCTACAGCCGCCTCACGGACCCTGCCCTACGCTTTGGGCGTGCCACCGACCCCACCCACGCATGAAAACGCCTCGTCTCGACTTTCGCGACAAGACGGCCGTCATAACGGGCGCGGGGAGCGGCATCGGTCGCGCGCTCGCCGTCGCGCTGGCTGCACGCGGATGCCATCTCGCACTGGCCGACATCCATGCGGACAACCTCCGGCAAACCGTCTCGCAAGTTCGCGACTCCGGAGTGCGCGCGTCCGCTCATGTGATCGACGTCGCCTCGCGTGAACAGGTCGCCGGTTTTCCGGGGCAGGTCTTGCTTGAGCACGCGTCGATCGATCTTCTCTTCAATAACGCGGGAGTCGCCGTCGGCGGGCAGTTTCTGGAAACCACCGAAACGGACTTCGACTGGCTGTTCGAGATCAACTTCCACGGCGTCGTGCGCATGACTCGCGCCTTCCTGCCGGTGCTGCTCCAACGACCCGACGCCCATATCATCAACACCGCCAGTATTTTCGGCATCATCGCGCCCGCAGGACAGACGCACTACTCGGCAAGCAAGTTTGCCGTGCGCGGCTTCAGCGACGCCCTGCGCCACGAACTCGACGGAACCTCCGTGGGCGTGACGGCCGCGTGTCCGGGCGGCATCGCAACCGCCATCGCTGAGAGCGCACGATTTTCTGCCACGCATTCCAAAGATCATATCGATCAGCAGCTCGAGAAATCGCGTCGGCTGCTACGCAAACCTCCCGCCGAGGCTGCGGAGATCATCTTGGCGGGCGTCGCACGCCGCCGCCCCCGTATTTTGGTGGGCGCCGATGCGCACATCGCAGCCCTGCTCGAAAAAATCATGCCGACTCGCTACGGGTCATTGCTCCGAAGATTCACCCAATGATCCTGATCATGATCCTGCTGATACTGGTCGGGCTGTCGGCCGTGCTCGCGCTCTTCACACGGCGGGTCACGAGACAAGTCGAGCAAAGTATCCCCGCGTCGGGCCGATTCTTTGACGTACCCGGCGCTCGATTGCACTACCTCGATCAAGGCTCGGCTCCGGCGGGACGACCACCGGTGGTGATGATCCACGGGCTCGGTGGGCACTTGCATCATTTCAAGTACGCACTCGTCGACGATCTGGCACGCGACAATCGGGTCATCGCCGTCGATCGACCGGGGTCGGGATATTCCACGCGGGAGACGGGTCGGGCCACTCGCCTCACCGACCAAGCTGATGCGATCGTGGCACTACTCGATGGCTTGCAGATCGATCGCGCATTTTTCGTCGGACACTCGCTCGGTGGCGCCCTATCTTTGACACTGGCGTTGCGACACCCGAACCGCATCGCAGGCCTCGCGCTGATCGCCCCGTTGACCCATTACGCCGGTCGTTTCCCCGCGGTGTTCATCGCTCTGGCCGTGCGCGGGGCGCTCGCTCGGAAGTTCGTTGCAAACGTACTGGCCGCCCCCGGATTCATTGCGAATCGGCGTCGGGTCCTGCCGAAAATCTTTGGTCCTGAGGCTGTCCCGCGTGACTATCGAGTGCGCGGCGGCGGGCTGCTGACCCTGCGCCCGAGTCAATATATCGGTGCTTCGGAGGATCTCGCTGCGGTCCCCGAGATCCTGCCCTCCCTCGAGGCGCGGTACGAGTCGCTCAACCGCCCGGATGCGCCACCAATCTCCGTGCTGTACGGCAAGGAAGACGCCATTCTCGATTACCGAATCCACGGAGAGCGGTTTGCCGCCCGAGTGCCGGCGTCTCGACTCGAACTCGTCTCCGGTGGCCACATGCTGCCGCTCACGCAGCCCGAACGCGTCGCGCATTTCATCCGCGATGCACTGAATCGCAGCCTGACTTAATCGCGGCCATGAACTCTCGCAGCGGTCCACAGCGCCTCGCTTTGCTCGCCGCGCTTTACGCGCTCGCGATCGTCATCGGTGTCGGTAGCGCATGGCTCTGGCTCACCCGCGTCGGCCTCTCGGGCGTCGATGCGGGCGCCTGGCGCGTCAACCTGCTCGCCGGCAGTCGCGATGCCGATGCGTATACCCGCGCGCGGATCGCGCTGGGCGCTGTGCTCGCTCTCGATCGCAGCGAAACGCTGTACTACACCACGGACCACGACGACTCGGGCGCTCCGCTCCGGGCGGACTGCCGATATCGAATCGAGGGCACACCGCCGCCAGCACGCTGGTGGAGTCTCACCGCCTACGCCGACGATCATTTCCTTTTCGCGAACGATGCCAAGCGCTATAGCGTCAACGGAGAAACCGTGAGACTCGACGCCGCTGGCAACTTCAGCGCCACCATCGGACCCCCCACCGAAAACTCACTGAGCGACACGGCATGGATCCCGACTGCCGGTCGCGGCGGCATGCGGTTGACGCTCAGGCTGTACGGAGCGGCTGAAGCCGTACAACGAGCCCCCGAATCGATTGCGACCCCGACGATCCGTCTTGCCGGTGGCTGTCCATGACCGAGCTAGGGAGAACGAAAACTTGGGGCTGGACGCGGCACGTCGCCCTCGCCGTAACGCTCGCCACGGTGACGCACGCCCTCACGGTTTGGGCCGTACCGCGCCTCATCATGGACCGCATTATCGCCTTGGGCTCGACGGATTCCGTGATGGAGCGTTCGAACGGCGTATCGTTGCCTCCGCCGACCGACCACACGCAGCGTCGGATCGTGATGCCGAGTCCGGATCTACTCTACGCCACCTGTTTTTTTGATGTGTCTGAGTCACCGGCGCGGGTGACGCTGCAAACGGACTATCCGAGATATTGGTCGATCGCCCTCTACGCCTCGACGTCGGATAATTTTTTTGTCGTGAACGATCGCGGTGTGCGTGACGGGCGTGTCGATCTGACGATCGTCGGGCCACATCAGAGCAGCGGAATCTCTCCGCAGCAGAACGACCGTTCGCAACGGGTCACCTCGCCGACCGATCGCGGCATGCTGTTGATGCGACTGCTCGTCAACGATGACCCGAGTGTTCGCGCTGCAGCGGAAGCCGCGCGTCGAAATCTGCGCTGCACCAACTAGGAACCGCCTCGCGCGAAGAGAACTCCTATGATCGATCACACTTACCCGATCCGTCGGCTCCCCGCGATCGCGCTCATCGCGATCATGGTCGGGATCGCCACGCCCACCCTCGCCCAAGACATCCAGCGTTCGCCCTGCGAAGCCGTCGAATCGGGCGACTTCAAACGCTACCGCGAACGCCAGCTCGCCACACTCGCAGCGGAGCAAGCCGCTGCGACACGGCAAGGTCTGCCCGTCCGCGCCGTGCGCGATCTCGATACCGATCTCGGTACCGAACAGCAGTACGCCGCGCGAAACCGAGATGGCGTCCGCTGCGAACGTATCGTCTACGAGAGCGATGGACTCAAAATCCGGGGTTTTCTTTGGACACCCGCAGCAACCGCTCCGGGACAGACGCTTCCGCTCATCGTCTTCAACCGCGGCGGTACGGGCGATGACTCAAAACTCCGGCCCAATACGCAGTTCGGCTTCGAGCGTTTCGTTCGTGCCGGCTACGCGGTGATCGGCTCGCAGTACCGCGGTAACGACGGCAGTGAGGGGGTCGACGAGCTCGGTGGTGCAGACGTCCGCGACGTGATGATGCTAACCGCGCTCGCGCGCGAACTGCCGTTCGTCGATGCGAACAACGTCTTCGCCCTCGGTTATTCGCGCGGCGCCATGATGACGTTGTCAGCGCTACGCGATGGCGCGACATTCAATGCCGTGGCGCTCGTCGGTCTTCCGTCGGATTTCAGAACCCCATCGTTCGATCGTCGGTTTTCACCCGCTTCACCGGAAATGTCCGCCGCACGAGCGCATCGATCAGCCGTGCTTTGGGCCGATCGTCTCGATGCATCCATGCTGCTGCTCCAAGGCAGCGGAGACCCTCTGGTGTCGACGGCCGAACAAACCTATCCGTTCGTTGCCGAGCTCCAAAAACTATCGAAGCGATACGAGCTCGTCGTGTACGACGGCGACAGTCACGGGCTGATTCTGAATGGCAACGACCGAGACGGCCGAATTCTTAGCTGGTTCGAACGTCATCGACGTCAGTAACGCACCTTGCGCGTGAACATCACGCCATAGGCGTACGGATCGATCTCGACGGTACCGAGATCTGCGCCGTCCAACTTGGCGTCACTGTCGATATCGAACCAGCGCACGTTGAAATTGACCGCCCAGTCATCCGTGAGCGCGACGTCCATCCCGAGCTCGGCAGACAGCCCCAACGAAGAGTCGAGCTCGAGTTTGGAGCCGGCCAACGGGCCGCTCGTCTTCTCATCGAAGAACGCCGTGTAGTTGAGCCCTGCGCCGACATACGGCTTGAACGTTTGCGCCTCGGGCGCAAAGTGCCATTGCACCGAAAATGTCGGCGGCAGATGACGCGTCTTGCCAACGCGGGTTCCACCATCAACGAGCCGGATGTCGTGATTGAACGGCGCAGCGCCGAGCAGTTCAAACGCAACGTTATTGGTGAGGAAATACGTCGCGCTCAACGTCAGGCTCGTTCCCGAGTCGACGCGCACTACGGGGTGATTGTTGCTCTTCGGGTCGATCTGGTGCGCTCCGAATCGAAACAACCAGTCGCCTTCGGTCGCCTCCACCCGCGCGCTGCCCAGGGTCATCAGGGCGACGAGCATCGCCGTACCGTATGTCATCTGCGTGTTCATGAACTCTCCGACCACACTGCCTTGAAGAAGAGCAGGCTAAAAGTGGAGTCGGGGATCCGTCGGTGCGCGAGAGCACGCTCAAAACACAAAGAAAAGAATGGTGCCGGAAATAGGATTCGAACCTACGACCTACGCATTACGAATGCGCCGCTCTACCAACTGAGCTATTCCGGCGACCGGGCCCCGTCTGGGCTGGGGCCGCGAATCTTAAACGCGCCCCCCGGGGCCTTCAAGTCAAAGCTTCGCCGAGCCACCGCCTGGCACGGGCGGGACGGGCACACGCAATTCCCGCGGCAACCCGAAAACCACGCTCTCCTCGCGGCCCGCGAGCTCGCGAGGCGCCTCTGCACCCCACCCTATCAGCTGATCGATGACCTCGCGAACGAGCACCTCCGGGGCGGACGCGCCCGCCGAAAGCCCGACGCACTGCTTGCCGGCAAACCACTCTCGGCGCAGATCCGCCGCACCATCGACGAGAAAGGCTGGGATCCCGGCGCGATGCCCGAGTTCGACGAGCCGATTGGAATTGGAGCTCGCCACCGAACCCACGACGACGAGCACATCGGATTCGCGAAGCAAATCTTTGACGGCATCTTGTCGATTCTGCGTGGCGTAGCAGATGTCTTCCTTACGCGGACTCGCAAGCTCCGGGAAGCGACGACGTAGCGTCTCGACAATCTCGGCAGTGTCGTCCACCGAGAGCGTGGTCTGAGTGACGAAAGCCAAATTTACGGGGTTTCCGACCTCGAGTGCCGCCGCATCTTCGACCGACTCGACCAGATGAATCTTTCCACCGAACGAGGTGTCGAAACGTCCGAGCGTCCCCTCGACTTCGGGATGTCCGTCGTGGCCGATCAGAATGACCTCACGCGCCTCTTTCGCATAGCGACGGACTTCCATGTGGACTTTGGTGACGAGCGGACAGGTGGCATCGAACACCGTGAGCCCACGGAACTTCGCCTCGTCCTCTACGGCTTTCGAGACACCATGGGCCGAGAAGATGACCGTGGCGCCATCCGGTACGTCGTGCAGTTCCTCGACGAACACCGCGCCCATGGTCCGTAAACGCTCGACGACGTGGCGGTTGTGAACGACCTCATGCCGAACGTAGATCGGCGCGCCGAATAGCGTGATCGCGCGCTCGACGATGTCGATGGCCCGATCGACGCCGGCACAGAACCCGCGCGGATTGGCGAGCAAAATTTTCATTGGCTGCGTCTCCAGTCGAGCAGCGCGTCGTAGATCAGGAGCACGGCACCCACGGTGATGGCGGCATCGGCGATGTTGAACGCCGGAAAGTACGCCTGCTGCCAGTGCACATGGATGAAATCGATCACGAACCCGTGCTCGAAGCGGTCGATGACATTACCGATCGCACCCGAGAGGACGAGCGCCAACGCGAGTGCGAGTACCCGATCACGCGCCGCGTGCAAGCTACGAAGCCAGATCACGAGCGCGACACTGACGACCACCGCTAAGATACTAAAGAACCATCGCTGCCAACCCCCGGCGTCCGCCAGAAAGCTGAATGCCGCCCCCGGGTTGTGCAGCCGAGTGATATCGAGCCAAAAAAATACTGGAGTGAACTCGCCGAGCGCGTAATGGGTTTCGATCCACGCCTTGCTCGCCTGATCGGCCACGATGAGCAGCACGGAGAGCCACAGCCAGCGCCAACCACTCTCGCGCCAGTGCACGGCAGCCACGGCCTCCCGCCAGGATGATTCACTCATGCGAAACGACGCTCCTCTCCAGACCCTGCGACATTGACGACGCAGCGCCCACAAAGTTCAGGGTGATCCGCATGCTGGCCGACATCGTCGCGTCGATGCCAGCAACGCACGCATTTTGGCGCCGTCGTCGCTTTGACGCGCACCGTTGCAGACGTCACCGCAGGATCGATCACGATCCTAGCCGCCGATGTGATGAAGAAAAATCGCAGGTCATCACCGAGCGCACCATATCGTGCCGCGTCGGACGACGGCACGGCGATCTCGACCTCCGCCTCGAGCGGCGAACCAATGTCTCCCGCCTCGCGCAAGCGCTCGAGCTCCCGCGTCACGTCTCCTCGAAGCGCGAGCAAAGCGTCCCAGTCGATGGTGTCTTCCGGTACCGCCGGCAACCGGTGCCACACTGAATGAAACACGGAGGCCTCGCGTCGGCCTGGCAAATGCGACCACACCTCCTCCGCCGTGAAAGAGAGGACCGGCGCCAGCCACCGCACCATCGCTTCGACGATGTGGTACATCGCCGTCTGCGCCGATCGGCGCGCGTGACTTTTGGGCGGCGTCGTGTAGAGACGATCTTTGAGAACATCCAAATAACAACCACCGAGCTCGACGACACAGAAACCGTGCACCTTCTGATAAACGAGATGGAACTGGTAGTCGCGATAAGCCGCCACGACTTCCTCGTGCAAAACTCGTGCGCGACCCAGGGCCCAACGATCGAGAGCCACCATATCTTTGATCGGAACGGCATCGCTCGCCGGATCGAACCCGGCGAGATTACCCAGCAGGAAACGCACGGTATTTCGAATGCGGCGATAACTGTCCGACATGCGTTTGAGGATTTCGTCGGAAACACTCATCTCGTTGGCGTAGTCGGTCGAAGCGACCCATAGGCGCAACACGTCGGCGCCGAGGCTCTGCATCACCTTCTGAGGCGCGATGACATTGCCGAGCGACTTCGACATTTTTCGGCCCTTGTCATCCACCGTGAACCCGTGGGTCAGTACGCCCTTGTACGGCGCACGCCGGTGCAACGCCTCCGACATCAGCAGTGACGAATGGAACCATCCGCGATGCTGATCGGAACCCTCGAGATACAGATCGACGGGCCCTTCGATCTCCGGTCGCTGCGCTGCGACGCACTCGAACGAGAGGCCCGAGTCCGCCCAAACATCCATCACGTCGGTCACTTTGTCGTAGTGCGCGGCGTCGGCGCCGAGGAGCTCGACGGGATCGAGCGCAAACCATGCCTCGATACCACCCTGCTCCACTTTCGCTGCCGCACGATCGATGAGTGCGATCGTGTCCGGGTGTAGTTCACCGGTGCTTTTGTGCACGAAGAGCGGAATCGGCACGCCCCAGGTGCGCTGACGCGAGATACACCAATCCGGGCGATTTTCGATCATGCCCGTGATTCGTTGCTCGCCCCACGCGGGCGTCCACGTGACGTGCTTGATGTCCTCCAGCGCGCCCGCGCGCAGCCCACGCTGATCCATGCTGATGAACCACTGCGGGGTTGCACGAAAGATCACCGGTGTCTTGTGGCGCCAGCAATGCGGATAGCTGTGACGGTACGGCGCGTGCTTGACGAGAGCGCCGCTCTCCTTCATCAACGAAATCAGCTTTTCACCGGCCTCATCGAGCTTGAGCCCCGCCACGAGCGGCGTACCGTCGATGAATCGACCGTCCCCGCCCACCGGGTTACGCACGGGGAGACCATATTTTTGACCGACGGCAAAGTCTTCTTGACCATGCGCGGGCGCCGTATGCACCGCGCCCGTGCCCGCGTCGAGCGTGACATGGTCTCCGACGATCACCGGCACCTGACGATCGAGAAACGGATGCTCGAGCATCAAGCCCTCGAGCGCCGTACCCTTGAAGCGCGCCATACTCTGCAGACTTGCGGCGTCGACTCCGTAGCGCGTCGCAACGGCCGGGAGTAAGTCGGCCGCGAGAACGACGATGCGTGCCGAGAATTCACCTTGCGCCGGTATATGTACGAGAACGTAGTCGATCTCCGGGCCCAGAGTGACCGCCTCGTTCGCCGGCAAAGTCCAAGGCGTCGTCGTCCAGATTACGAGTGCGGGACGGAGCCCGTCGATCATGCGCTCGCCCGGGCGCAGCCCGATTCGAGCGCGTAAGTCGTCAAGGTCGACGACCTTGAACGCGATGTCGATCGCCGGCGAGGTTTTGTCTTCGTACTCGACTTCGGCTTCCGCAAGCGCCGAGCGACAATCGAGGCACCAGTGCACCGGCTTGGCGCCTTTGTAGAGATGCCCATTTTTCACGATGCGACCGAACGCCCGCATCTGCTCGGCCTCGTACGCCGGATCCATGGTCCGATAGGGACGATCCCAGTCGCCAAGAACACCAAGACGCTTGAAGTCCGCGCGCTGAAGTTCGATTTGCTCGGCGGCGAACGCCCGACACGCCGCGCGGAACGCATTGACATCGAGCTTCTGCCCCGGACGTCCGTGCTTCTTTTCGACGGCGAGCTCGATGGGCAAACCGTGACAATCCCAACCCGGGATGTACGGCGCATCGTAACCATCGAGCGAACGTGATTTGACGATGATGTCTTTCAATATTTTGTTGAGCGCGTGGCCGATGTGAATGCTGCCATTGGCATACGGCGGTCCGTCGTGCAGCACGAACTTCGGTCGATCTTTGGCGATGCGACGAAGCTCGCCGTAGGTGTCGCTCTTTTGCCAGCGCTCGACGAAAGCAGGCTCGCGCGTGGCGAGATCGGCCTTCATCGGGAATTCCGTTTGCGGAAGATTGACTGTCTGCTTGTAATCCGTCACTGCTCTGTCACCCATTCGCGCGCCGTTCGCGCATCGACCTGCATCTGTACCACCATCAACTCGACGCTTTCGAAACGCAGTTCATCGCGCAGGTGTGCGACAAACTCGATTTCGAGCTCACGACCGTACAAGTCTCCGGAAAAATCGAACACGAATGTCTCGAGCAAGGGCTCCACCCCACCCACGGTGGGACGGGTCCCGAGACTCGCCACGCCACCGAGCGGCGATGCGGCGATGCCGTGTACCCGAACGGCAAAGACCCCGCGCAAGGGAAGCCGACGCCGCCGAACCCGAATGTTAGCCGTCGGAAAGCCCAGCGTGCGACCCAGTTGCTGACCGGCCACCACCCGACCCCGCATGGTGTACGGGCGCCCGAGCAATCGCGCGGCTCGCGGTAGATCGCCCGAGGCCAGCGCCGCGCGCAGCACCGAGCTGCTCACGCGCTCGCCCTCGAGCTGTACCGGCTCGATCACGTCGACCCAAAACCCACCCCTCGCACTCGCCGCCTCAAGAAATGCCGCATTGGATTCCCCGTGACGGCCGAAACGGAAATCGTGACCCACCACGATGCCCGCCACGCCGAGGTCCCGGGTCAGTAATTGGAGAAATTCCTCACCCGACATCTGTCGCAGCGCATCGTTGAATCGCAGCAAAACGAACGCATCGAGTCCGCTTTGCTCGAAAAGTCGCCAGCGCTCGCGGAAGTTGGTGAGACGCGCAGGCGCGGTATCAGGGGACAAATACTCTCTCGGCATCGGCTCGAAGCTCACGATCAGCGCCGGCCGACCTTCGGATCGCGCGCGCGCCAAGGTTCGCGCGATCAATGTTTGATGGCCGCGATGTACCCCATCGAAACTGCCGATGGTGACGATACCGCCGCGGAACTCGGCGGGTACGGCGCGCGGGCTGCGTAGCAGCCGAAGAGAGGGTCGCTGCGTCATCACGCCCCTCGCAAGTGGGCCGGACGCAGTCCGAGCACCGCGAGCGCGAGCCCATACGCCGCAACGCCCGCGATGATGCATCCGGAGAGCTGAAGCGCGCGATCGAGCGGCGATGCCTCGAGCCATTGCGAAAGCGCAGGGCTTACGATCCACAGCGTCACAGCCATCAAAGAATTGGCGATCAAGACGCGCAAAACGAGAGCAGACCAGCCCGAAGTCGGACGATAGACGCCCTCGCGACGCAGCCCTCGCCAAAGCAGAAAACTGTTGAGCGCCGCCGACAAACAGGTCGAGGTGGCGAGCAGCACGAACGGCGTCGCGAAACCCGCGAAATGCGCCGGCAGCACGACCAACAGGTTGAAACCCATGTTGACACCGAGCGCAATGAGTCCGATGCGAACGGGTGTCTTCGTGTTTTGGCGCGCAAAGTAGCCAGGCGCCAACACCTTCACGAGACTGAAGCCGATCAGCCCCCAGGAGTACGCCATCAATCCATACTGCGTCATCAACACGTCGTTATCGGAAAACTGTCCGTAACCGAAGATGGTGGCGGTGATCGGACCGGCGAGCACGAGCAGCCCCACGGTCGCTGGCGTCACGATGACGAGCACGAGACGCAGCGACCAATCGAGGGTTGCCGAGAATCGATCAGCATCGCCCGCCGCATGCTGCGCGGAGAGTCGCGGCAAGATCACCGTCGCGAGCGCAATGCTGAAAACACCGAGCGCGAACTCCATCAAGCGATCGGCGTAGTACAGCCACGCGATGCTACCGGTCACGAGGAACGAGGCGATCAGCGTGTCGAGCAGCAGACTCACCTGTGCCATCGAGGAGCCGAAGATCCCGGGGATCATGAGTTTGCCGATACGACGAACGCCCTCGGCGGCAGGCCGCCAACGCGGCATGGACAAGAGTCCGAGCCGCGCCACCGACGGCAACTGAAAAATCACCTGGGCAACGCCGGCGACGAAGACGCCGATGGCGAGCGTCGTGCCCGGACTCTCGGACTGGGCTGCGATCGCCACCGCAAAAACGATCATCACGAGATTCATCACGACTTGCGTGAAGGCCGGCACGGCGAACCGTCCGTAACTATTGAGCACACCGCTGAAAAGCGCCGTCAAAGATACGAAGAAAAGGTAAGGGAAAGTCCAGCGCAGCATGTCGACGGCGAGCTCGTACTTGCCCGCTTCCTGGGTGAATCCTGGCGCGAACAGCAAGATGATGATCGGGGCTGCGATCACACCGATCACGGTCACGACGAGCAGCACGCCGCCGAGCGTCCCCGCGACGCCGGCCACGAGCTCGCGGACCTCGCCCTGATCGCGTCGAACCTTGTACTCGGAGATCACCGGAACGAAGGATTGCGAGAACGCCCCCTCGGCAAACAGTCGACGCAAGAAGTTCGGGATCTTGAAGGCGACGAGAAAGGCATCCATCAGGGTGCCGGCACCGAAGGTCTGGGAATAGACCATGTCGCGCAGCAGCCCGGTGACCCGGGACAGCAAGGTGGTGAGGCCCACCACCGATGTGCTCTTGAAGATCGCGCGACTCATGACTGCCGTGTGGGGACCTGCCAATGAACTATACCGGAGCCGACCCTCTTTAGCGTTGACAACCCCCCGTCCCACCCCGAGAATACGCGCCTTTTTACGACCCTGAGCATCCTCCGTGGCCAATACCAAGTCTGCCGAAAAAGCCGCCCGCCAAGCCGTCAAGCACCGTGCGCGCAACATCTCGCTGCGCTCCCGTTCGCGATCTGCGATCCGCGATGCCGTCGAGACCATCGCCAAGGGCGACAAAACGGCTGCGCCGGCTGCGGTCCGCAAGGCGGCCTCCTCGGTCGACTCGCTGGTCAATAAGGGCCTCGTTCACAAGAACAAGGCGTCGCGCCACAAGAAACGCCTGGCGGCCAAGCTGAAGAAGCTTGCGGGCAAGTAAAAGGGCCCGAACCCTGTCTGACGAGAAACCGGCCTAGCGCCGGTTTTTCTTTTTGGGCTTCCGGCCCGTACGCGCGGCGCCTGCGGACGGGAACGGCAGCCCTGGCACCCAGAGGCTGTCTTCCTCCGCCCGAGTCGCCCGCGTTGCCTGCTTCGCGCGTCGTTTATGGGCAGTCGGCTTCACGCCGCCAGCCTCCAGCGTGGCACGCCGCGCCGCGAGCCGCGCCTCGACGGCGAGCAAAAGGGGTAATCGGACCTCGCTGGCGGCGATCTCGCGCCAGTCACGACCTTCGGGCCAGGGCTCGAGTGCCCCCGCCAAGGCCCACAGCAGGTTGAGCGAACGCGTGAGCCCCGCATGACGCACGGCGAGATACGCCTCGAGCGCGCCTCGTTTACGCAAGCTCTCGACGTCGTGGATACCGATCGCTGCGAGCAGTCGCTCCGATTGCGGCCCGAGGTTGCGTAAGTCGCACAGTCGCAGCCGAAGCTTGCCCTGCGCGAGACGTCGACGAACCTTGGGATTTCGGTCAGTCATTATCCGTCGCGCGGTCTGCGGACTTGGACGCCTCTTCCTCGAGGAAACGCATGACAGCCTCGGTGAGCTCACGCGTCCCCGCGCCGGTCACGCCGGAGATCAGGAACCACGGACCTTTGTAGCGCAACGAGCGCACGATAGCTTTGGCCTTTTTCTCGGCCTCATCGGGCGGCAGCAGATCACTCTTGTTGATGACGAGCCAACGTGGTTTGGTCGCTAATTCTTTGGAGAACTTTTTGAGCTCGGCAACGATGGACCGCGCATCTTTGACCGGATCGGCTTCTGGATCGAGGGGCGCCATATCGACGAGGTGCAGCAGCACTCGGGTGCGCTGCAGGTGCTTGAGGAATCGGATACCGAGCCCCGCGCCCTCAGCGGCCCCTTCGATGAGCCCGGGAATGTCCGCCATCACGAAGCTGCGATGCTCGCCGCAGTACACCACGCCGAGATTGGGATG
>JBMTZJ010000004.1:0-34167 GCA_049455515.1 Steroidobacteraceae bacterium | reverse complement strand
CGCTGACGTGCTGGCCAGGCTTGAAGTTCGACTCGCGGCCAGAGTGATAGTTGAGCGCCGTCTTACGGGACTCCAGCATGACCCAATTGGCCCGAGGTAAACGCGCCTCTACATATCGGCGCAACGCCTCATCGAGTGAGGCTGCAGCAGCAAATGCACGCGCAACGACCATCCCGTCTTCTATTCCCATTGCGGCACCCTGGCCGAGGAAGGGCAACATGGGATGGGCGGCGTCTCCAATAAGGGTGACACGGCCGCGGGTCCATTCTTGAAGAGGCTCACGGTCGAAGAGCGCCCATTTGAAGAGGCCTTCGGGCGGCGTTGCGGCAATAATCGAGCGAACGCCGTCATACCAACCGGAATACTCGTCCAACATTTCTTTGACGGTTGCTCGAATCGACCAACCTTCCTCGCGCCAATCGTCTCTCTCGGTCAGTCCCACGAAGTTGACCAAAGAACCACCCCTAATGAGATATCGCGTAAAGCTCCGCCCCGGGCCGGTCGACAGACACGAGGTGGGCTCGATCAGCCCCGGAGGTAACTTGGCTATCGGGACCAAACCTCTGAATGCCATGTAGCCGGTGAATCGCGGGACGTCTCTTCCAAACAGCTGCTCACGTACCTTTGATCTAACGCCGTCGGCACCGATCACCACATCAGCCCGAGTGGAGGCGCCGCCGACGAAGTGCAGCGTGACGCCTCTTTCATCTTGCTCGAGACCCTGGAAAACGTGGTTCGTCTGGATGGCGCTGTCGTCCGTTGTGACGACGAGATCTGCAAGTTCACGATGCAGATCGGCCCGATGGACTTGGAAATATGCAGCACCGTATTTCTCGCGCATTTCATTGCCGCGGGTGATCTCTACGAGGAGCTCACCCGTTTTCCAATGCTTGACCCCGCCGCGATCGGGACGCATGCCAATGCGCTCCAAAGTGCCCTCAAGCCCCAGGGCATTGAGAACATGGGTCGCGTTGGGTGACACCGTGAGTCCGGCACCCACCTCCCCCAAAACAGGCGCCTGCTCGTATACCACGGGCTTGAAGCCGAAGAGCTGCAAGGCCCGAGCGGCGGTGAGGCCTGCGATACCTGCCCCGACAATGGCGATGCTCGGTTGACTCATGTCGGGCAAGTTGCCCGGGTTTTGATCTCAGGGCACGGCTCCTCAATGCACCAATCCACATTGTGGCCGTGATCGCCGCTGTTCCCGCAGGGCGGACAAAAAGCTAGGATTCACTACCCCCTTCCAGCTGCTTACCCCTCATGCGCCAGCCCGACCATGAGGCGATCGTCGTTCGCGGTGCTCGCCAAAACAATTTGAAAAATCTCGATCTCGAGATCCCGACAGGTCAACTGGTCGTTGTGACCGGCGTCTCGGGCTCGGGCAAGTCATCGCTCGTCTTCGATACGCTCTACGCGGAAGGTCAGCGACGGTATGTCGAGACATTCTCGCCGTACGCCAGACAGTTCCTGGATCGAATGGACAAACCGGCGGTTGATGCGATCGAGGGAATTCCGCCTGCCATTGCGATCGACCAGACGAATCCCGTGCGAACGTCGCGGTCGACGGTCGGAACAATGACCGAGCTCAACGATCATCTGAAGTTACTCTTCGCTCGAGCTGCACACCTGCACTGCCGACGCTGCGGTGAAATCGTTAAGCGGGACACCGCTGAGAGCATTCGTACCGATCTCGGCCGCCGTGCAGCAGCCGCCGGTGATCCGCGGCTTTTGGTGTGCTTTGAAGTCAAGGTGCCCAAGAACTTCAAAGATACAGAGGTACTGGCTCTACTCGAGAAACAGGGCTATACGCGTATCCGCTCGCGTACCAAAGACGCTATTGAAGTCGTTCAAGATCGACTCCGACTTAGCAGCGCTGATACCGCACGAGTTGCCGATTCTTTGGAATCCGCTCTGCGAGTCGGCCGTGGGCGCGTGCATGTCCATGCCTTGGATGCAGAGGATGCCGAGATCGCTCGCGAGACTTGGCACTACTCGAGCGCCTTGCACTGCGCACGCTGTGACGTGGCCTATCGAGAACCGACACCGAGCAGCTTTTCTTTTAATTCACCGGTTGGTGCCTGCGAAGCTTGTCGCGGGTTCGGACGCATCATCGGCGTGGATTACGGCCTCGTCATACCCGATCACGGTAAAACGTTACGCGGCGGTGCGGTCAGGCCATGGCAAACCGCGTCATACAGCGAATGTCAGGATGACCTAGAGCGATTGGGAAAAAAACGCGGAATCCCGCTCGATGTCCCCTGGAAAGACCTCACCGATGCACAACGCGAGTGGGTGATCGAGGGTGAAGGTAAATGGGCACGCAACACGTGGTACGGAGTCAAACGGTTTTTTGCATGGCTCGAAACGAAAGCCTACAAAATGCATATTCGTGTGTTGCTGTCGAAGTACCGCGCTTATACACCGTGCGGAACCTGCGACGGCGCAAGATTAAATTCGGAGTCTCTGCTGTGGCGACTCGGTGACGCCGATCTTGCGGTGTCTGCACTCGGCGAACGTAGCCGATTCATGCCGCGAGGCGTCGAGTGGACACGCGAGACACTCAACTCGTTCCCCGGGCTCTGCTTGCACGATCTCATGCTCCTCCCACTTGAGAGGTCACGAGCGTTTTTTGATAGGCTACGGCTACCTGGGGCACTCGATGAGGCCACCGAGCTTTTGCTCGCCGAAATTCGTGGACGCTACCGATATCTTTGCGAGGTGGGCCTCGGTTATTTGACGCTTGATCGACAGTCGAGAACGCTTTCTGGCGGCGAAGTCCAGCGTATCAACCTCACCACGGCTCTCGGTACCTCGCTCGTCAATACCTTGTTCGTACTCGATGAACCCTCCATCGGCTTACATCCGCGTGATATGCAGCGCGTCATCAGCGTGATGCATCGACTGCGCGACGCAGGAAACTCATTACTCGTCGTCGAGCACGACCCGCAAATCATGCAGCAAGCGGATCGACTGCTCGACATGGGGCCAGGTGCCGGCGAGCACGGCGGCGATATCGTTGCCTGGGGTACCCCCCGTGAAGTTCGCGCATCTTCCAAATCGGTGACCGGCGACTATCTCACCGGCCGGCGCCGCGTCGAGCTTCCTCCAGCCCGTAAAGCATCGAGGTCTGGCGACCAAAAATACCTCGAGTTACGTGGTGCAACTCAACACAACTTGAAGTCTATCGACGTTAAATTCCCGCTCAACCAGCTTGTTTGCATCACGGGCGTCTCGGGGTCCGGCAAATCAACGTTGATACAAGATGTTCTTTATCCGGCGTTGCTCAAACGTCTCGGGCGGCCCACAGAAGCGGCTGGCGCGCATAACGAGCTTCTGGGCGTAGACCATCTCAAAGATGTCGTTTTCGTCGATCAGACGCCGATCGGGCGAACGGCGCGATCGAATCCCGCAAGTTATGTCGGCGCATTCGATGTCGTGCGCGATCGCTTTTCGAAACTCGCAGAATCGCGGGAGCGCGGTTATACCGCCGGAACCTTTAGCTTCAACTCAGGAACCGGGCGTTGCCCCGCTTGCACCGGTAGCGGCTTCGAACACGTCGAAATGCAGTTTCTGTCAGACGTGTATCTCCGTTGCGGAGAATGCAACGGTTCACGTTATCGGTCGGAAACACTTGAGGTGCGCCATCCGGGCCCCCATGGCAGATCGGCGAGCATCGCAGATGTTCTGGGGATGACTGTCACGGAAGCCCTCGCCTTCTTCGCTGAAGATCAAGAGCTCGCAAGGCGACTCGCTCCGCTCGCTGACGTCGGACTCGACTACCTCCGGCTTGGTCAACCCGTTCCGACCTTATCAGGTGGTGAAGCGCAACGATTGAAGCTTGCAGGCTTTCTCGCGGAATCGGCGGACGGTGGCGGTACCGATAAACTCTTCCTTTTCGATGAACCGACGACCGGCCTTCATTTTGAGGATATCGCGAAGCTCCTGAAATCCTTTCGGAAGCTGCTCGATGCTGGTCATTCGCTTTTCGTGATCGAGCACAACCTCGATGTGATTCGCTCCGCGGAATGGATCGTCGATCTGGGCCCCGAAGGCGGGGATCGCGGCGGAGAGATCATCGCCTGCGGGACCCCCGCGGACATCAAGCGCGTCTCGCGTTCACACACGGGCCTTGCGCTGCGTAATGACGGTATCGATGACGACTCTCCAACGACGGTGCGCGAACCAAAGGTGACTCGGAAACCGTCTAGTAAAGACAATTCGATCGTCGTTCGAAACGCTCGCGAACATAATCTTAAAAATATTGATGTTGAGATTCCGCGAAATGCTTTTACAGTGGTCACAGGCGTTTCCGGATCCGGAAAATCGACGCTCGCTTTTGACATCATTTTCAATGAAGGTCAGCGGCGTTATCTCGAATCGCTCAACGCGTACGCACGGCAGTTCGTACAGCCTGCCGCTCGACCTGAGGTCGATTCGATACGCGGTATCCCACCGACGGTCGCCATCGAACAACGAACGAGTCGAGGTGGACGTAAGAGCACCGTGGCCACGCTCACGGAGATTTATCATTTCTTACGGCTGCTCTACGTCAAGCTCGGCACCCAGTATTGCCCCGACTGCGACGTGGCGATCGAACCGCAATCGGCGGATGCCATCGCGGCTCGAATCATCAAGGACTTCAAGGGCAAGACGGTCGACCTTCTCGCTCCACTGATCGTTTCACGAAAGGGGCTTTACACCGACCTCGCGAAATGGGCGGCGAATAAGGGCTATCGGGAGTTGCGCGTCGACGGGGAACGCTTGTCTGTCAAACCCTGGCCACGACTCGATCGCTTCAAAGAACATGACATCGAACTCCCGGTCGCTCGACTCGGTATTTCGGTTCGTGGCGAGTCTGATTTGCGCGCAAAACTCGCCGAGGCACTTCAACACGGAAAAGGCGTGGTGCAGGTATTGCCGCTTGGGAGTCGACAGCCGATCGTTTTCTCCACGAAGCGCGCGTGCCCCGGTTGCGGCACGAGTTTTGCTGAGCTCGATCCACGCCTGTTCTCTTTCAATAGTAAACAAGGCTGGTGTAGCGGCTGTTTTGGTACCGGGCTGGAGTTGAGTGGATTCGACGAAGAACAAACCGGTGAGGAAGCTTCGTGGAACGAATGGCATGACGGCGATGAAAAAACATGTCAGCTGTGCCAGGGCGAGCGACTCAATTCCATCGCTCGATCGGTTCGATTCCGTGGGAAATCTATCGGAAGCTTTACATGCCAACCGGTATCGAAGTCGCTGGCTGCACTTGAAACTCTAAAGCTCGAGAAGCGCGAGCGTGCGATCGCCCGTGATCTACTCGTCGAGATACGAAGCAGACTCGGATTCCTCGAACGCGTCGGACTCGGCTATCTCGGACTCGATCGTGCAGCACCGACACTTTCGGGCGGCGAGGCGCAACGCATTCGACTCGCAGCACAACTCGGCTCTAACCTTCGTGGTGTCTGCTACGTTCTCGACGAACCCACGATCGGTTTGCATCCTCGCGATAATCGTATCTTGCTCGAAGCGCTCGGCGAACTGGCCGCACATCGAAATACACTCGTCGTCGTCGAACACGATGAAGATACGATTCGCCGCGCCGATCATGTCATCGATTTAGGTCCCGGCGCAGGCGTTCGTGGCGGTCAAATTGTGGGTCGCGGAAAGCTCAAAGATCTCGTCGCTAACCCGAATTCCATCACGGGTCGCTATTTACGCGAGCCTTTGATGCATGGGAAAGAGCCGCACCGTCCGGTCGACACGAAGACGCCATCGCTCATTATCGAAAACGCACGACTCCATAATCTCGCAAACGTACGTGCTCGTATCCCCCTCGGACGGCTGGTCGTCGTTACCGGTGTTTCCGGATCTGGAAAATCCTCCCTCGCCCGCGATGTTCTCTATACGAGCGCACGAGCGCTCGTGACGGGTGATGGAGAGGCGGTCGGGTGTACGGCGATACGCGGCATCCAGGCGGTTGATCGCGTGCTCGAAGTCGACCAGACCCCCATCGGCAAGACACCGCGATCGTGTCCGGCGACATACGTCGGAATCTGGGACGAGATTCGAAAAATCTTCTCGAATACCAGCGAGTCACGGCTACGGGGTTATGGACCGGGTCGCTTCTCTTTCAATACCGCTGGCGGACGCTGCGAGGCCTGCGAAGGGCAAGGCGTTCAAACCGTCGAGATGAGTTTTTTACCGGACGTCAAAGTCACTTGCGATACCTGCGGTGGAAGCCGCTTTAACGCTGAAACGCTGTCGGTGACCTGGCGGGACATGAGCATCGGCGACGTACTCGCAATGAACATCGAGGATGCGACGTCTTTCTTCGAGCCCCACGCGACTCTTCATCATGTGCTAAGACTTCTATGCGATGTGGGTCTCGGCTATCTCACACTCGGACAAGCGAGTCCGACGCTATCGGGTGGAGAGGCACAACGTATCAAGCTCGTGACGGAGCTCGCTAAAGTTCGCGTGGATTTACGCGGGCCGTTGCGAAGTAAACCGAAGCATACCTTGTACGTTCTCGACGAGCCGACCGTCGGACTGCACATGGCGGATGTCGAGAAACTCATTCACGTCTTGCATCGACTGGTCGATGCGGGCAACACCGTGGTCCTTGTCGAACATAATCTCGATGTCATCGCAGAGGCTGACTGGGTGCTGGATATGGGTCCCGAGGCCGGTCATGACGGGGGGCGAATCATCGCCGAGGGATCCCCTCAGTCGCTCGCTAAACGACCTGCTCGCTCGCATACGGGTAAAGCGCTGAAGGGCTTTCTGGCAGATCGTCTCGAGACACGCTAGCCTCCGAAATATGGGTCACGATCTCTCATGCTGGAAATGCGGTGCTTCGCTGGCTGGCTTGTCTTTGCCGTTACGGCGCCTCGATGTGTGTCCGAAATGCACAGCGGAGCTGCACGTGTGCAAACTGTGCGTCGATTACGACACCCGTGTGGCCAAACACTGTCGTGAACCGACTGCCGAGGAGGTTCGAGACAAGGAGCGCGCCAACTTCTGTGATCATTTCAAACCACGCGCAGGGGCTTGGAGACCTGCGGATGTCGTCGCGATCGATGCCGCTCGAGCGGAGCTCGAGCGTCTGTTCGGGAAGAAGTGACCGAGTTCAGCACAACGCGTGTACGTCTCGCTCCGCAAGATCTCGCGGTCCGTCGCTTATCACTCTGGTTGCTCGGCGGATGGACCGCGTTGATTGCAAGCGCGTCGCTCTACCCTTTTGACGGTCAGCTGCGGCTACTCACCGATGCGTTGATTGCAGGGCTCCCAAAGTTGCGTGAATGGCGCGATCCGTCCCAGCGAGACACTATCGTCAATCTGCTCCTGTATGTTCCGCTCGGCTTGCTCGGCTACATGGCACTCGAGAAAAGTCGATCTGTCGTTCTAAGAATTTTTTTACCGATCAGCGCTGCGTCAATACTGTCTCTCGGCGTCGAAGTGGCTCAACACGCGCTTCCCGCCAGAGATCCGAGTCTCGCAGATTGGATCTTCAATATCGTCAGCGCCGGCTTGGGTACCGTATTGGCGATGCTCTACTCGGCTCTTCCGGTACGCCCCTTGTCTCGACGGCTGCAGCGACTGGCTATCGGACCCGCACCAGCGCTGCTCGTCGCGCTATGGTTGATCGCTCATCTTGCACCGTTCGTCCCAAGACTCCGCCCTGGCCGCATCGAAGCAGCCATAGAGACAAGCCTCGCGATCCCCTTCGAGCCCGGGAAAATGTTCGGATTCTTTGCGTGCTACCTGGTACTCGGTACCTTGGTCGATACGCTGCTGCGTCGTCCATATTTTTGGTCGGCGCTGTTAACCCTGTTTGCCATATCCCTCGGAGCACGACTGTTGTTCGTTGGACAACATCTAAGCCCTGCGGAAGGCGCCGCGCTCATCCTGTCTCTCCTCGTCATCATCTTTTTACGCTCACTCAATCCTGTCCGTTGGGAATCGCGGGCTTTTGTCGTAGCCTGCGGCGCACTTTTTTTATCGGGCGTCTGGCCGTCGCTCCACTCCATCGAGTCATCGACCGAGGGCATTCTTTGGCTGCCATTTGCGGAGTTGGCAGGGGTTCCGGGTGATCCAGGGGCGCTTCCCCTGCTCGAGCGACTTTTCCTCGGCGTCGGGCTCGCTTGGCTGGCCTTACATGGTAGTTCGCGCAGCCTTCCACCTTTCCCCTTGGTTATTTCGATCGCCATCTCGACAGAGTTCCTGCAACAATGGATCCCCGGGCGCCTGCCGGACACGTCGGATATCGCTGCGCTACTGATTGGAGCCGCGTTGGCTCAAGCCCGTAACAGAATCGATTGATCGGACCCTTTAATGCTCGCCATCGTTCGCCGCCGGGTCGTAGACCCCATCCTTAATCTGCTCCGACAGGGCCTCTCTCCTCGCGATCTCGCGTTATGCCTGGCTTTGGGCGCGGGGGTGGGTATGTTTCCTGTTCTCGGCGTTTCCACGCCGGCCCTGACGCTGATCGCTCTATGGCAAAGATTGAACCTTGCGGCGATTCAGTTGGTCAGCTGGCTTGTTGGGCCGCTCCAGCTTGCATTGATTATCCCGTTCATGCGGTTCGGGGAGTGGGTGCTGGGATCGGAGCCCCAGCCGATGACGATTGAGGCCGGAATGGAAATCATCTCTCAGGGCGTCTTTCAGGCGATCGTCACCCTCTGGGACGCCATTGTGCATGCTTCTGTGGGCTGGATCCTTATCGGACCGGCTGCAATTTTTGTACTCTATCGGTTGCTGATTCCGGTGCTCGAGCGAGCCCTTCAGACCTTAAAGTCCTCATCGTAAACATGACGGAAAACGCTTCTTTGCCTCTCGCTATGCGTCTAGTCGAAAAGGATTTAATCCCCGACTGGCTGATTCGACGCCGTATCCGCGATCTACTCGCCCAACGTCTTCGCGAAGAAGACAAAGGCGATCCAGAGTCGCAGCAAGCGCATCTCATGCAGATGGTTCGTAAGCTGCGCGAAAGCCCGATTGCCATCAACACCGCAGAAGCGAATCAGCAGCACTACGAGGTTCCGACGGCCTTTTATCTCAAGACTCTCGGCAAGCACCTGAAATACAGCAGCTGCTATTACGATGACTTCGACATCGAGCATGCGGCCCAAAATCTGGATGCTGCCGAAGCTCGAATGCTCGCCCTCACCTGCGAACGCGCACGGCTGAGAAATGGCGACCGCATCCTCGAACTCGGATGCGGTTGGGGTTCGCTCTCGCTGTGGATGGCCGAAAAATTCCCCGACTCACGGATCACGGCCGTATCCAATTCGCGCACCCAGAAGCTCTTCATCGACGCGAAAGCCGCCGAGCGGGGCCTCAAGAATCTCGAGATCGTGACCTGCGACGCAAACCGTCTCGAGTTTGGTCCAGAGACGCGTTTTGATCGTGTCGTGTCCGTCGAAATGTTCGAGCACATGCGCAACTATGAAACATTGCTCGGACGTATCTCAGGGTGGATGTCGCCGGGAGCGACTCTTTTCGTACACATCTTCACGCATCATCGCTTTGCCTATACGTTTGAAGTGCGTGACGATTCCGATTGGATGGCTAAATACTTCTTTACCGGAGGTATCATGCCGAGCGACGATCTACTGCATTATTTTCAACGCGATTTACGACTTGTCGATCACTGGCAGGTCGACGGGCGTCACTACCAACTCACCTCAGAGGCTTGGCTCCAAAAAATGGATGCCCATCGACAAGCCTTGATGCCCGTCATGGCGGAGGCGTATGGCTCGGAACACGCACTGAAGTGGTGGGTGTATTGGCGAATTTTCTTCATGTCCTGCGCGGAACTTTTCGGTTATCGAGGCGGACGCGAATGGCTGGTATCACACTATCTTTTCGAACGGCGTTAATCGCCTTTCTTACGTGCACGGTTGCCGCGCCACTGGCCGCGCAGGAACTCGAGCCGCTGCAGATTTTCGCTCAATTCAAGTCGGCACTCGACGCCAATGACTTGGCGAGGGCTGAGGCGCAGGCTGAGGCTCTCGTATCGACTCTCGAGCGTCGCCACGGAAAAGACGCCCAAGAGCTCGTCAATCCGCTCACGAATCTTGGAACCGTACAGTTTCGGCGGGGAGAGCTTTTACTGGCGGAATCAAGTTATCAGCGCGCAATCAGTCTCATTGAAGGTCAACGATCGGGGGCTGATCGCCAACTGCTCCGCCCGCTTCACGGCCTCGGAGAGACGTGGCTTGCGAGCGGACGGCCCGCTGAAGCAACCGTTGCGCTCAAGCGGGCGGTTGATCTCTCTAGAAATCTCGATGGGCTCTATAACTTTGAGCAGCTCGATATCGTCGATGCATTGATCGAGGGGTATGTCGCGCTGGGTCGAGATCTCGATGCCGATAGAGAGCATCAATTCGCATTTCGAATCGCTGAAACCCAGTTCGGAAAACGTGATCTGCGGCTGCTTGATCCGTTGAACCGATTCGCACGCTGGCATGAATCAATGGGTCGATATTCCACGGCGCGCGGACTCCATGCACGAGCGCTGCAGCTCGCAGAGGAGTTGTCGACGGATCAACCCAAGGTGGGGGTTCCGGCACTACAGGGCTTGGCAAGGACGTGGATGCTCGAGGCCATTTACGGCCCTGAGGCGACCGAGGGTCCGCCGGTCGAATCGCCAGACCCCGGAGATTCCTTTTTTAGTAGCCCTGGGCAGGCCCGACTCAATCCCGATGGACTGCGAGCGCTGACCTTTGCTGCAGAAATCGCGCGAAAAACCCTGCCCCTCGATTCGAAGCTACTCGGGGAAACGTTAGCTCAGGTCGGCGACTGGCACCTGTTGGCCGGAAATCTATTGAGGGCTAATAGCGCGTACTCAGAGAGCTACGCGGCACTCAACGAAGCCGGCCCCGACGCACGTCGATTACTCGACTCGCCGCGGCGACTGGTTTACCGGCCTCCCGCGATATCGGCCACTCGAATGCGTCCTCCAAAGCCGGATGAATACGTCCTAAAGTTGGTCGAGATGCGATTGAAGATCGGAAAAGACGGCAAAGTGCGGGATGCCGTCATCGGTAATTCGTCAGCACCCGAAAACAGCAACCGCGCTGCGTTACTTGCCGCGCGGAAAGCACGATTTGCTCCACGCATCGAGAATGGCCAGCCCGTCGAAACCGAAGGTGTTTTGATGACTGAACAACTGTTGATCAGGACCCAGCGGGAGCCTGTACCGACGAACTAACCTCCCGTACCGGCGGCTTCCAGTCAGGATCGACTCGACGCGATACCCGTATCGGAACCGCCTCGATGCGTAAACCACTGGCGGCGAGGGCACGCAAGGCATCTGCTGCACTGACTTGAAGTCGCTTTCCTTGAACGAGTGTTTTGGCGACCTCCGTATCCGGAAACTGTGTCAAAAATCGCGCTGCGGCATCGCGCATCGCCATCTTTGTCGCTTCTTCCATCGGTTCGGCGGCGCCCATGCCGCCTGCGGGTGCGGTTCCGTACCCCGTAAGCGTCAGGGCATCGAAGCGCTCACCATTCGGTGCATAGACGTTGATTCGATATCGAATCGTCACTGCAACGTACTCACCGCCCGTCTCAGATGCGGTTGCGAAAGAAAACTGCTCGATCTGCGGTTCGAAAACGGCTTGTAGATCGGTGCTCGAGCGTGCACTGTCGAGATCCGGTAATTCATTGACTTGACCGAAGGTGGACTCGAGCAGGCCTCGAGCGAGTTGCTGCTGCCCGACGCCGAGAGCAATCGCCCACGACACCCCACCACGGGTCTCCGTATGGACGAAGTTGCGTTGGTCGGCGGGTATGACCAAGCCGACTTTTACGGGTATCACGTCGATCAGAGCTTTTGGCAACTGCGACTGCGGAGCGATCTGGACGCCACCGCAAGCTGTCAATGCCAACGCCAATGAAACGATTATCTTTAGTTGCCACCGATGCATGTCATGACACCTCCGATGTTCATGCTGACCGCACAACTCTTGGTGTTAGTGAGGCCGACGAACGTACCGTCGTTACGTTCGCACATCGCCCGCATTAACGCCGAGAAACGGATATTTGTAAACGGCGTCATACCCGGAGCCTCTGGAAAACCCACCGCATGGATACGGACGCGGCGTCGGCCCGATGAGTCGGGGCGGTTGATACGGTCTACAGCGTCAAGGGCCTGCTGAATAGACTCACCGGTAAATTCATCGCCGAGAACATAAATGCTGATTCGTTTGTCGGCAGACCAATATGTTTTGATCGCCTGCTCGATTCCGTCGGCAGGATTGGAATCACTGAAGGCACGCCAACTGCGCATCCGCTGCACGATATCGGTCCGGAGTGCGGGCGAATCCGTCATCCATCGTCCACGTGTGCCGGTGAATAACTCTCGGCCGTTGTCATCGACGATCTGTACGCCTTTGAGCCTCGGGTAGATATCTAAGATTTCGCGCATCACCTCCATCGCAGTTTCCCAGTGGCCGCCCTGCATACTGCCTGAGGTGTCGATCAAAAATATGACGTAGTCACTATCGACAGGAATACCGCCGACAGCTTGGGTCATGATCCGTTGACGCGCCCGTGATGCTTTAACGAGCCGTTTATTTTCTGCTTCGAGCTCCTGGAACGCGGACAACAGTTCATTTTCAAGGATATTGCTCACTGCGGCATTTTGGCGGGAGGCGTCGAATTGGCCGCGTATGGAAGAGACATCGCCCGCAACTTTCGCCAGATTTCGGCGCTCCCGGGCGAGAACGTCGACTCGGCCACGGAGTTCACGTTCTAGAACTTCGCTTTCCCCGCGAATGACAAATAGCTCCTCCTGTAATTTTTTGATTTGCGCTTCAAGATCTTGGCGGGAACGCTCGATGACGATGGGCTGCCCGAACTCTGACAATACGAGCAGCAGAATGATTGCGCCAAAGCCGCAGCATATGACGTCCAGGAACGAGAGGCTGAAAACCTCGGTATCGCGGCGCTTGAGCTTCATGGCCAGTCGGGTGACGGCATGACAAACGCACCTTTTGTCATGCGTGCGAGGCCCCAATAACGATGTGGTGCCGGAACGTCGCCTTTCATCGGTAGAAGAATGACATCGACTGGGATATTCCGATTGATTCCGCGAATCGCCTCATCGAACAAGCGCGCACGATCGCTTACATCCACGAAACGTCTAATCGCCGGAGCGCTGGCGCCCTGTGTCGGCAGGCCGTCTGTGATCAGAATGACCTGGTCTGGCGGGACGCGCATACTTCGAACCACTGCCAGTGCATTGATCAGACTGGTTCCGCCGGTCGGTACGAGTTGTCCCAGCTCATCCTGGAGTTTGTCGCGTCGAGCCGTATCCTTGCCCGGAATCCATTCGCCTTCCGTGCCCGCAAGCAACGGCGCAGCCGCCGTGTTAAAGCCATACACCTGATACTGCGAGGACTCCGGGATCTCGCTGATGATCCAATTTCCGATGTCGGTCGCACGTCGCCATTTCTCTGCGGCTTGCTGGGCGGAGACCGGGGAGTTCCGCAGGCGAATGATATTGACCAGATCCTCATCGAGCATACTCGCCGAGCGATCGATCAACACCAGGATGCGTCTTCCCTTGAGCGTTAATCCCGTGATGTAGCGACGGCTCGCCCGCGACTGACCAGCGCCCGTCAGCTCTCCGCGCGGCGTCTGTATCTTGGCGCTGGCCTCAAGTCGGCGCGTACTCGATTCCAGCGCCTGGACATCTGCCTTGAGCTTTTCGACTCGTTCTCGCTTGGCGAGCGTCTCAGCGTCGTAAATGAAACTTTCTTCACGCTTACGCTGTAATTCTTCGATAAGCTGCGTCGCACGAGAGGTCGCAGATACGGTCTCGCTCTCGGTACGTTGTAAGGTGTTTTTGAGGACGACGAGATTTTTTGCTCCGGCCAACACTTCATCTTCAAGCTTTGACACCTGAGCACTGAGGTCTTCGGCCTTCCGCGTACGTTCGATACCACTCTGCGCGCTGATGATCGTATAGAACAGGATGACGGCGCCGAATCCACAGCAGATCACATCGAGAAACGAGAGGCTGAACACCTCAACGTTGCGACGGCGCGGCACGGTCGGCTCCTCCGACGGCAATCAACTCGACGATAACGCCCGGTACGCCGATACGAAGCCGATCACCGGAAGATACCCGTACCCGGCCTCGGACCCGTTCGTCGTTCAGCCACGTTCCCTGCTGCGAATGTGGCACTAATGTCACGCCTGACTCATCGGTCTGCAGAGAGCAATGGAGACGTGATACGCCCGCTAGTCCCTCGCTAATCTTTAGCCCGTGACGGGCGGGGCTACGGCCGATCTCGAACGGCGCTTGAAGCAATTCGAACGCTTTACCATCGAATAGGATATGAGTCGGAGCGATGTAAGCCGCTGCAGGGAAAGACGATAAATCGATTTCCGTGAGAGTCTCTGTCGCGGGCCGTGCTGGGTATCCTCGCTGGATAGACGCCGAACCATCTGCCTCGACGCTCCGCGTCTCGGCTATTGCAGCGCGTGCGGCAAGATCGATCGGATAGACGAACACTTTGCTGCCACGGATCGAGGCAACTCGTTCGAGTAGACCGGGTAAACGAAGCATGCGCTCGTCTAATACGATGTTCGTCTTCGCACCCGCTGGCCGAAGCTCATGAAGCACCGCAAGTATCTCGTCGTAAATCGAGGATGCCGCTTCCGAAAACTGATCGCGAGTCAACTGAACCTGAAGGCTTCCGGTCGGAACCGGGAGTGAAATCTCAGTCACGCCTTCGACAGCAGCCGTCGAATATGCGCTTTCGAGCTGATCGTACAGGCGTTGCTCGCTCAAACCATCATGCAAAGGATCGAAACGGGTATGAAGAACCATCGCGTCGGCGATCCGCTGGAGCCAGCTTTGCTGAAGCGCTGCAAACCCCGCACCAAAGCGCGTCGCAGAACTTCTGCGGCGAACCTCGACATCCGCATCGACCCGCGTCACTGAAACGTGCCCAATCCCCATTTCGAGTACGAGCGTCGTCCCCGGAAGCCCCGCGACTGTGACCATCAACGCCGCTGCATCATGAAACCCGCCGACGTTCAGACCCTCCGCACGCATTAGTGCCAGCAACATGCTCAGTGCGTCCGAATCGAAAACTGCCGGTACGGCACATTGCAGCGCGGTATCGGAATAAGAGCCCGCAAGTCGCTGGCGTAACTCTGCACTCACGATCGAACGAGCACTGGCCGACATGTTCGGTCCCTGACGCGCAAGAGTCGTCCAGTGATCGGTGCTGACAAGATGTGGGGTCAGTCGCGCAGTGTCTCGCGCAGGGCGACCCATGCTCTGCGATTGCGCCGGATCTGCATGAACGATCGATGGCATCGAGGAGGTTGGCAGGTCTCCGCCAACGACTGATAACGCCGAATCATTCAGATAGATCCCGATGACACTCATCACCGTGCCTGCAGATTACGAATCACTTTTTGATCGAGCCAGGTTTCTGTATCGAGTACTCGTCTTTCTTGCACTCGCTGCAGCTGCTGCAGCAAGAACATCAAAAATATCGAAAGTAGCAATGCGATAAGTGTGGAGTTGAAGGCGACTCCGAGCCCTTCTGTGACACCCGAGATATCCCCGGTCACGGCTTTATGCGCCTGCGACAAGGCGTCGCCGATACCGCGTACCGTTCCTATGAAGCCGATCGCGGGGATCGCCCATGCGATATACCGCAACATCGAAAGCTCAGAATCGAGCCGATCCGCCTCGGACTGACAGATACCGTGAGCAACTGTCGAGGCATCCTGAACGTTTCGGGTTGCGCCGAATCTCGCAAGAGCGCCGAGCAGCGCTCTCGGGGCGAGCAACTGTCTCGTCTCGTCCGGGAGCCCCTCGATTTGTCGGGCGTACTCTCGGGTATCTTCGGGCAAAATCTTCATGCCCTCGGGCAGTCGCAGTAAATCTGCATCGAGCGCGTCTTGCTCGCGCCGGTTAGCCCGAGCCATATAGGCCATGATCGCAATCGCCCACAACATCAAGATGATCGTGGCTTCCTGTTCGTAATCTTTGAGAACGACTTCGATCGATCGCTGCGGCACATAGTTCGGATCGGCCTGCATCTGCTCGCGATCCGCCTGCAATGTCGCCTCAGCAACAGGCCTGACATGCAGAACGTATACGGTATGAACGACGACGATCGAAATGAGTAACGCGACGATCGTAAACAGGAACTCGCTGCTGGATTTTTTTTTCATGATCAAATGTCTATCGGCAAACTGATGTTGTTATCTGCAGAGTCTCGAAACTCCGGGGATTCCTCATCGGACGTTTTCGGCGGGGCGGATCTTCTGCTGATCTCCTCCGCCTCATTAGTGCTTGGCGGCTCACGGTCTTGAGCGACCGCTCGCAGCATCACGAGGGATGCGCCCCAGCACAGCAGCGCTACTGCACCGGTCATCACGATCATTCGCCAGGTTTTACGATTTGTATGCATGTATGACTCACTCCGCATATCGCGCCACTCTGAAACCTACGTCCTGAGACGGAGAGTCGCCGCCTTCGCGCCACGCGCTGCGAAGGTCGGCAAAAACCGTGGTGCGCCAGTTACTCCCCTTGATTACCTTGCGAGCACTGGTGGTAACACTCGGCCCTGTTGGATCGACTCCGCCCGCATTAGCCTCAAAAGAGACATAAGTGTCGTGAACCCATTCCGAGACATTGCCTGTCATGTCGAAAATTCCGAAAGCGTTCGCGCGAAACTTACCGGGTGGCGCGACGACGACATAGTCGTCGGTCCAGCCCTCCAGCACCCGCGGCATCTCGGCGACGGCCTCCTGTCCTGCCAGATTGCCGATTCCTGCGGGCGGCGGCAATGAATCGCCCCACTCGTAGCGCTGCGTCCGAGATCCCGGCCCCGGATGCCTCGCGACATACTCCCATTCTGCTTCGGTCGGGAGTCGATAGCCGGTGTTGATCGGCTGAACCAACACCCAGACCCCCCCTTTCTGCTCATACGCGGCCGGTAGCCCTTCTTGAGCGGACAGCCAATTGCAGTACTGGACCGCATCGATCCACGTCACATTACTGACGGGATGATTATCGAGATCTAAGGTTCGCTGACCTACGAAGCCCGATGCATGCGCCGGCTTGAATCGCTTGAACTCGCCGTTCGTCACTTCGCGAGTGCCCAAATAGAAAGGCCTCGACAGCGTCACTCGACGCGAGAACTCGTTCGCCCTCCTGCCCTGTTCGCGGCGCTCACTTCCCATCACGAACGCGCCACCCTCGATGAGGCGAAGCAAGGTTCCGGTCTGAGCCCGTAACGCTGGCGACGGTGGTTTCCAATCTTTGGCGCGGCCGACAGGCACCAAGCGATATTCGACGGTGCGCTCCACAGCGGCCGACAAATCGACATCGAGACGTTCGGGCTGCAGCCCCGTCTTTCTAATCTCCAGAGTGTGTCGTCGAGCCGGCAAGTCGAGCGTCAACGGTGTCTTCCCTCGAACGACACCCTCGATCACGACGTCGGAGTCGGCCGGATCGCCTTGAATCGTCAGTCGTACCGGAATCGCTCTTAATGTCAGAGGCAAACTGAGATCACGATTTGACTCTGCGAAAACCCGACGCTGTAGGGGTTCGTAGCCTTGTAGCGAGACGCCGATCTCGTGATCGATCCCCGCAGGCAACTCGACCGTCACGGGCGTTCGTCCGCGAAACACTCCGCTGACGGTGACTTCGGCCCCAGTCGGACGAGACGTCACTCGCAGTCGAGCATCCGGAGCGCCCAACTCGACGGGCCCAATACGCTCGACCTCTCCCGCCTTCAGCAGAACAGCGCTCTGCCACGTCTTCGCTCCGTTTGCGGAAATCGTGAGTCGATGCACCCCTGCGGGCAAATCGACACGGGCCGGCAAAGCCACGGCGGAGGCGTCCTCAACCACAAACTTCGCACCGACTGTCGTCGCACTGACTTCAAGGACCCCCCATGAGGGCGCCAGTCGAACACTCAATGGCTGCCGAACTCCGCGTCCTTCCACTTGGAGTTCGGCGACGTGATCGAGGTGTCGATCGGCTCGTAGCAGTAACGTACGGCTGCCACCCATCACCTCAACAGGGCCAGGCGCCTTCCCAAGCTCTGCACCATCCACGAATACCTGTGCCGCAACGCCGCCGGTATCGATCTCGATGATCCCCGGCTTCTCCTTGAGCCTGAGATCGAGGGCAAGTGGCGCGTCGGGCCGAACAATGATCGACTGCTCGATCGACTCGAAACCCTCGAGTTCTGCGCGGACCGTTCGCTCGCCGGGAAGTAACAACAGCGCTCCGGCCGACCGCCATCCGAATCCCGAGCCCGAAATCTCTGCCTGCTCCGGAGTCACGGTCACTCTGACCGGCTCGAGTCTCCCGAGTTGAAATGCGAACAGTCCAAAAACCGCCAATGCAACAAAACCGATGGCGATCGTCTTTCGGCTGAATGTCGCTAATTTTTTGATGCGACCACGTTGTACGGCAGCATCGCCGCCCGGCTCAGTCGGCAAGCGCGCTGCAGAGATCCGCTCATCTTTCGCAAACTCGTCGATCTCGCGACCGTCTAGGCCCGTGATGGGTGTGATCGTTGCATTACCTAAGAGGTGGCGAATCTCGAGACTCGAATCAGACTGAATCACGAGGCGCGCCTGACCAATCGCAACGACATCGCCCCTCTGCAGCGCGTAAAACTCCCGGGCTCGCATCAGCACGCCATTGAGACGACTCTGTCCCTCGAGCAGCGTGATTCCAAGCTGGCCATCAACCCGATCAAGCGAGATCGAGTCGCTTTCTGAGCTGGGGACGACGATGTCATACCCGGCCGAACCTCCGATTCGACAGGGAAGTGATACGTCACGCTCGCCGGCCGGTTCGCGTAAGTGCATCACGAGATGATCTCCGAACACCGTACCGAGACGACGAGATTCGTCGCGCCCGGTGTCACCACGAACTCCTGTCGTACGTCTCGATAACCCGCGCGAGTTCCGATCGCGACATAGCGCCCCGGCTTCAAAGAAAGCTCGCGTCGGGTAAAGGTACCGAAGTTACCGACGCGCTGAACGCTGACAGCTGTCAGACCGTCCGATTCGAGCACCGCCAAGATAGGCGTTTCGTAGAGTCGAAGGGCGTCGCGCAAGCGATCAGTCTGGCTAGCAAGCACCGTCGCGCTCTCCTTGATCGTTGCCGCCTGAGTTAGTAATCGTTGCGCCTCACGACGAACCTCCGGTGCCGAAAGTCGAGTCGGATTCGCTAAAATATTTTCGATGCGGCGCGACAGCTCCGCACGGGGCGCAACCCGCACTCGCCCGTCTCTTGCGAATTTGATCGTGGTATCGCGGGCGAGCAAAGAATCGTATCGCAGTAACGCCTCACTCCATCGCTCGCTCCTTTCGAGCTCGAGAATCTCTACACTGACCTCACCCAAATCTTTACGCGCTCCCGCAGCATCGATCTGTGCGACGATCTGCGCCAGCTCGGCTGCGCCCGGCCGCAGCACAGCGGCTCGGTTCAATGCAGCACGCGCCTCCGGTGTACGACCTGCTCGAAGTGCTGCAAGCGCATCACCGATATAGCGTGCGAACTGGTCGGAACCGATGGCTACTCTGGCGCGCGCGACGCCTTCACGAGCCACTCGGTTCATCGGATCCGCTCGAAGAACCTCTTCATAACGCGTCAGGGCTCGCAGATGATCGAGCGTCAAAGAGGCCGTTTCGGCCTCGACGAGAGCAGGCAAAACCGGGCCGAGTGCGACGACGCGCGCCAAGCCCTTCCCTGCTTCTTCGCTCGTCGGGTCGATACGCTGAGCTAATTGATAGGCTTGTCTCGCCACCTCGAGCCGACCCACATCGAGCGCCGCATCGCCCTCGCGCAACGTGCGCGCGAGAATCTGTGGGCGCTCCTCCGCAATTCGGGAAATTCTTTGTAACGCTACGCCGAGACGATCAAGCGCCAAGGCATAGTCGCGACTCGCTTCAGCCTCAAGAGCCAGTGCGTTCAAAGACTTGGCGGCAGCAAAGGCCGCACCACCCCAGATGCCAGCGCCTTGGGTCTCTAGCTCTTCCAACAGCGTCCGAAACCGAGCGTCCTCCTCTTCGAATCGAGCGACGAGTGCAGGGTCAGCGAGCGGAGTGATCACTTTCGGTGCGGTGACGGGAGTCGCCGCCCGTTCGACGGAACTCACCTTCGCCGGCGGTGTGACATAGCGAGGGAGAAGTACGAAAACGACCCCCAGCAAGATGACGAGACCCAACAGACCTGCCCATGCGGCGACCGAAGGTTTGGACGTGGCGGTGGTCTCCGCCGCATCCGTCACGATCTCCTCAGGGCGCGCTACTTTCGCTGCTACGACGGGCGTCAATCGTCGCGACTCGAACGAGGCCAACGTACTCGCGATCATCCGCAAGTCCTTGGGTCGCGCCGATTCATCCGTCGACAGCATCGCCATCACGAGATCGACAAGCCCCGCGGGCGTTGCCACGGAGGTGGAGAGACGTGGCGGTTCCACCCCCTTCCGTGCTCGCTCAGCATCCGGAAAATTCGGGGGATAGCCGCCAAGCAATTCGTACGCCAGCGCACCGAATCCGAAAAGGTCGTCTGCTGCAGACGCAGGGGCTCCGGATAGTTGCTGCGGACTTGCGGAAAACGGCGAGGCCACCTGCAACGTCGAATGCTCGCCGACTCGCGCCGCGACGCCGAAATCGGCCAAACGTGCGCGCCCATCGAAGCCGATGAGAATATTCGAGGGCTTGAGATCCCGATGAATGATGCCGCGCTGATGCAAACTTGCCAGCGCCTCGGCCACCTCCCGAAGCACGCCCAGCACCTGCGTCCACGACTTCGCCCTCATCGATCTGGCGTCGGCTGAGGCTAACTCCATAGGAAGCACAGCCAGATGATCATCCGTCAAAGGTTCGAAATGCTCGAGGACGCCTTTTCCTGCACCTGCATGCGCCAACAGATACTGGTGCTCGAGTGTCGGGAAATCGACTTTGGACGTGACTTTGACCGCAATTTGGACCGAGCGTGTTTCATCGAGCGCACGCCAAACCTCCGCCTGACCTCCACGCCCGAGTGGCTCGATCAGAACGAAACGACCTAAGAGTCTTTGTCCTTTCGCAAGTGTCGCCACGACACCTCAGAGGCCGGTTTCTTCGGCGTAGATCGCGGCAAGGAGGCGGCGCCATTCGCGGTATTGCTCTTCTGCCGTACCGACGAGTTTGAGCGAGCGCCCCTCTATCTCGACGGTCTGCGACCCCGCTTCATTCTCGAAACTCCGTGCCAACTCTTTGACTTCCTGCGCAGCTGTTTTGGCATCCTCGAATTTCTTGATCCCCGACATGACCGCGGCGACCCCGCCGACACCGCCTCCGTAACGGACGGCATCCTCGATTCGCCGACAGTTGTAATCGGAGGAACTGCATTGCCCCGGTACGAAGATGCTGGCGAGCACCGCCGCCGCACCCAACGCAGTTCGAGCCGTCGCTTGGGCACGAGCCTTATCTTCTTTCTCGATTGCCTCGCGGCTCGTACGCCGATAGCCCCCATAAGACTCGAAGAGGTTTTCGGAGAATTGCTCGCTGTAGCCGTCGAGCGTATCGATGACACCCGAATCGCGCTCGCGAATTCGTTCGATGCGCGCGAGGGCCGGGTCATCCTTGGCTGGCAGGCGTGCCACTCGCGAAATTCCATCTTTATCTTTGATCAAGTAACTACCGAACGAACGGGGATCGAGATCGCCGGCAAATCGAAGTAACGCGACCTTGCGAATATCTTGCCTTTCGGCGGTGGACAAACGCTGACGCGCAATCAAAAGATCGTCGGCGATCTGTACGTAAACGTTCTTGAAGGGATCGCGTGCGCGCAGCGCCGAGTCGGTTTTGTAGGAGCCCAAATCGGCATCGCCCGAGTAGATGCGATCATTGATCCAGACTCTGCCCGCGGCGTCGATGGCGCGGATCTCTATTTCGAGTCGAGCCCCCGTCGACTCGAGGATCTTTCCCGAGACCACGACGTCGACGAATCGAACGCCGTCTGGCACCACCCGGACAGCACCCCATTGGCCGGAGGTTTCCAAGGTGGTCTTGAGTCGATTGGCAAGTAATCGGGATTCGGCTTTACGGACGTCCGGATAGATTCGACGCTTGTCTAACGCCTCTTCGTTATCTTTGAGAGCTTCGGGGATATTGGCATCGAAATGCTGAACGGCGACGTCGAGCAACTCGGACTCGGCAATTTGCTCTTTGGCTTGTACCGCCTCCAATTTGGGAAGCGGTCGCGTCTCCTGAACGACACAGCCGGTCAATGCCGCGATCGCCAGCGTGACGACGGTCAGCGCTCGAAGAGCGCGAGCTGACGGCCACTCGTTAACGCTTGCCCTGAACATTGCGCTTGTACTCCATGTATTCCTTCCAGAGCTTTTCCTTCAGTTCCGGATCTGTTTCCTGCTCAGCGGCACGACGTAATCGTCGTGCGACGATGTCGTCATCTTCGCCGGAGGGGATACTCCGATCGGGCGCGCCACTACCGCCAGCAACGGTGCCTCGATCCTGACGATCGCCGCTCGTCTCGGCACCGCCACCGGACCCAGACTGCCCAGCGCGCTCAGAACGTAGATCGCCTTCACGGCGCCCGATTCCACCTTCGGCCTCTTGCCTTGAAGCGGTCCCCGCACGATCAGCAGCTCGAGCGTCACGCTCCGCTGCAGTGCGCTGCTGCTCCTCCGCGAGCGTCTTGTCGAATTCGCCGAGAGAATCGTCGAGCGCTTTCCCGAGCGTTCCGCTGCGCTCGTCGGCAGTCGTCGCCTCGTCATCGCCAGAATTATTTGTACCGCGGTCGGCGCTGCTGTCGGAACCACTCTCAGAGCCGCTCTCGGAGCCACTGCGGGGAGAGGAACCGCTTCCCGTGGAACCTCCTCCTCCCATTAAGATGCCGCCCGACGAGCCACTACTCGATGAGCCACTGCCAGATGATCCGCTGGGTGAGCCAGTTGATCCGCCCGGGGTAGACGGCATCGTTCCGCAGCCCACGAGGACGATCGGAATCAAGAAGGCCGATATCACGATATCTTTGATCTTCATGAGTGTCTCGAATCGCTCAACCGCCACCCTTGAAAAAACTTTGGAGTTGATCCGCCAGCCGATTGCATGCCGTGTTTTCGACGCGTGCAATGAACGGCAGCGGAACCACCGCACCGACGATGGCCGAGGTGCCCGAGACGTTCGTACCCACAGTTCCGGCGGATTTCGCTTGTTTCAAGTCCCAGATCGTCGCCTCGAAGCTCGACTCGTTCTCCCACCAACCGAAGCCGATACATCCTGCGGCGCCCGGTGCTGCACCACAGGCAATGCTGCCGCCGCCGTCGATCTTTCGGGTGCCACCATCCAACCACACCAGATACCGTACGCCAGACTCGGCAACCCTCTCGCTCACGCCGGGTCTCGCCAATAGCTGCGTTACCGCCTCAGGGCGCGAGGGCGCCGTCGCGGGCTCGAACCACGGGAAAAGGCTGTCCACGAAACGATTGTTGTCGTGGACCGGAATCGGGTTTGGGCCGCTGGCCAGTCCGCGCCCGACGCAGTCCATGAACTCGTCCTCAGCCGAGGTGCCCTCGATCTGAGGCTTCGCCAGGATCACCACCGCTTCACCGGAGGCGATTTGGGTCGGCAGTTCGCGCGACTCCTCGATTCGGGCGCTCATGCAGCCACCGAGCCCCATAAAGGCGACGGTCAGAAGCAGTAGCAGGACGGCTCCGGAATACATCTTTTCGGGCTCCCCAGGGTGAGGGACGAGTATGCCATGCACCCCTGACGGTTGACCGGCCGTGCCTCGGCGCGGTTCCCGAGATGCCCGCCTTTGCAAAAGTTCACAGCTATTTGGGCGTTAGGGTGGCTGGGGAAAGCGGTCGAGACGTCTCAACTCCGGGAAAAGCTTCAGATAGCCCGCGACGATCACGAGACACGCGACCCCTCCGTACGTCACCGCACGTACGGGACCCCACCAGCTGGCGGTGAGCCCCGATTCAAACTCGCCCAATTCGTTGGAGGCGCCGATGAACATCGCACTCACGGCACTCACCCGGCCTCTAATCTCATCGGGTGTTTCCAGCTGAACCAATAGGTGCCTAACGAAGACCGACACCATGTCGCCGGCGCCGAGACAGATCAACGCGACCATCGATAGCCAGAACGACGTCGACAGGCCGAAAACGATCGTCGCGATACCAAATATTGTTACGCCGCCGAACATCCACGGACCGGCGTGACGTGAAATGGGTCGCCGCGCGAGCCAAATCGCAACCAAGGCTGCGCCCACTCCCGGGGCTGTTCGTAATAGGCCGAGTCCCTCCGGACCGACCTTGAGGATATCGGCCGCAAACATGGGCAGCAAAGCGGTTGCACCGCCGAAAAGCACCGCAAACAGATCGAGAGAGATGGCGCCGAGTACCGTCTTCCGTTGGAATACGAAGCGCAGCCCCTCAGTCAGTTCGCGCCAGGATCCCGATCCTCGTCGATAGCTCATCGGCCGCGGCCGAATTCGTACAAATAAAAATGTGACGAAGGCGATCAGCACCAGAGAGACGACATATACGAGTAACGCACCGACCGGTTCCCGACGAGCCTCTCCCAATGCGTAGACCAGACCGCCCAATGCAGGCCCGATGATTACAGCAGCTTCGAACAACATCGAATTTAGGGCCACTGCTGACGGGAACACCTTCGTCGGGACAAGATTGACGACCATCGCCTGCCCTGCCGGCATCCATAACGCTCGTGCGGCGCCCAGTAAGGCCATCGCGACGAATACCCAGAGCACCTCTTGGCTACCGCTCAATGAAAACGCGATGAGGACCGCGATACATGCCGCATCAATGGCATAAGCGATCAGCATGACGATCCGACGGTCGGTGCGATCGGCGAGTTGTCCGGCCGGCAGCACCAGCGCAAAGAAGGGCAGAAACTGAGCGAGGCCAACGAGACCAAGGTCGAGCGGATCGCGGGTCGTCGTGTACACCTGCCAGCCGACCGCGACCCCGAGCATCTGCCAGACCATCGTCGCGACGAATCGACCGAGAGCGAAACGACGAAAATCCGGATACGCGAGCGCAGCACGCATTCCGACCCGGTCCGACTCCGATGTCCTATCGGTGGACCTTTCTACAGGATCGGTCGATTGGCTCATGAAGCGGTGGTAAGTTGCATCAGCGAATCCGCCTGCGGAGTGTCTCATGCCCGGCTCGGCTATCACCCGTCATTTTGCAACCATCACCACGGGGCGATGGGGCGCGAGACAGGTGCACTATCGTCGTACTGGCGCTGGGCCGCTCGTGATTCTGTTTCATCAGTCGCCACTGTCTTCCCGCGACATGATCGCGACGATGCAGCGCTGGAAATCTCACTTCACCTGCATCGCACCAGACTCTCCGGGCTTCGGGCTCTCAGATCCGCTCGGTGTCAAAACCGCATCGATGAGCGACTTTGCGGATGCCGCGATCGAGTTTATGGATGCCTTGGGAGTCGAGCGCGCAGCTGTTTACGGCTTTCATACCGGCGCGATGATTTCTGGCGCGATCGCCGCTGCGTATCCCGAACGCATCGTGTGTGCCGTCGCTAACGGCTACGTCATGATGTCGGAAACGGAGAAGCGGGATATCGTTCGTCGGTACCTTCCGCCATTCAAACCGTCATGGGATGGATCACATCTCGCGTGGTTGTGGGCGCGAATGCGTGAGCAATCGATTTTCTTTCCTTGGTATGCGAAGTCTCTCGCAAATAGGCTGTATAGCGACGTATCACCACCCGATGTGCTGCACGCAGCCCTGCTCGACTTCATGCGATCGGGAGATCATTACCGCGTCGGCTATCGCGCTGCTTTTTTGATGCCGTCGGCGCGTACGCTACAACGAATGCCGACGCCTATGCTGGTCACTGCATACGCGAGCGATGTCTTGTCGTCCCATTTGCCCCGTATCAAGCGAGCCAGTCGCCGTGTCACCGTTCAACGCGGCGGTAATCTCGATGAGACTCACGACCTATGTCGACTCTACATCGCTGCCCATCGACCGCCAAAAGCGCCGAATCCAATCTCCCCCGCCGCTCTTCGAGGACGAATGACTCGAGACTATATCGACGTGAGAGACGGTCAAATTCGCGTCCTCAAAAATTTCGAGGGTGTCGGTCGACCCGTTGTCATCTTGCATGATGCGTTGGGCTCGATAGACACCGTCGAATCGATCGCGAGCGGATTCATAGCAAAGCGCCCCATCCTTGCAATCGAACTACCCGGTCACGGGGAATCCGACAATCTGCTGTCTTCGGATAAGTCATCGATCGCCGACTACGCGGCGATTGTCCATCGTGCGCTTTCGGCCCTGAAGCTGGGTCGCGTCGATCTCGCGGGCCTCGGATTTGGAGGGCTTGTCGGACTCGAGCTCGCATTGCGTTATCGACAAACCACAAATTCTTTAGTCGTAATTGGTGTTGCTGACCTGGAAGGCACACAGGCAGAAACATTCAAGTCGAAGGGAATACCCTCGATAGAGCCTGACTGGTTCGGCGGATATTTGTTGCATGCTTGGCATACCGTAAGAGATCAGAGATTGTTTTGGCCTTGGTACGAACGGCGTGGCCGCTCTGCGATAAAACAAGAGCCGCAGATCGACCCAGCACATCTTCAGCAACATGTGCTCGAGCTTTTTCGGTCAAACGGCGGTTGGCAGCGTGCACTCAAAGCCCAATATTCATACCCTTGGCGCCGTAAGCTCAAAGCGGCGATGGGCTTAGCCGACCTGCCGATGCTACTTGCCGTATCGTCTATCGATCCGCTACGTGAATCTACAGTCCGCGCAGCTGAGACCTTGAAGAAAATCCCTATTAGGCTATTGCCTGAAGCAGAGTCACGATGGTCCGTAGCGCTGCTAAAATTTTTTGAAGGGAGATAATCATTTGAAGCGACTCTGTGTATTTTGCGGAGCGAATGCCGGTAACGGGCCTCGCTATCGCGAGGCCGCCGAAACGCTAGGCCATGCTTTGGTCCGCGCCAATATCGGCCTCGTTTACGGTGGCGCCGGAATCGGGCTGATGGGCGTCATTGCAGATGCCGTCCGTAACGGCGGCGGCGAGGTCATCGGCGTGATTCCGCAAAATCTCGTCGAACGCGAAGTGGCGCACCGCAAAATCGAAGATCTCCGTGTCGTCGATTCCATGCACGAACGTAAGGCACTGATGGCAGAGCTGTCGGATGGATTCATCGCCTTACCGGGCGGCGTTGGAACCCTCGAGGAACTATTCGAAGTGTGGACTTGGGGTCATCTCGGCCTTCACGGAAAGCCCTGCGCATTACTCGACGTCGATGGCTTCTACGCCCGCCTGACGCACTTTCTTGATCATGTCGATCGCGAAGGGTTTTTGCGTCAGGGTGTTCGCGACATGCTGATGATTGAGGATGATCCTGATCTACTCATTCGTCGCATGCGGCAATATCAGGCTCCAGAAACGCCTCGCGTCCTTACGCTCGCCACGACCTGACGCGAAGCCTGGTGTGCTGCGATCAACGCAGCGTCGTATCTTCGATGATCGATTGCGATCGCTTCTCCGCGAGCCACTCGCGCCAGATGGCCATCAGCACGGCGAGGATGACAGGGCCGATAAAAAGCCCGACGAGGCCAAAGGCCGTCAATCCACCGAGCACACCGAAAAGAACGAGGAGAAATGGGATACGGGTTGCGCCGCTGATCACGAGCGGACGGACGATGTTGTCGATCCAGCTCACTGCAGTGAGCCCCCAGATTGCCAGACCGATTGCGGCCGTCGCATCGCCCGTGAGATACAACCACACGCTCGCAGATCCCCATATAAAAGGAACGACGAAGGGCACGAGGCCCACGAGAAAGGTCAACATCGCGAGCAGCAACGGAACGGGAAGTCCCGCAAACCAGTAGCCGATGCCGGCAAGGGTACCCTGCGCCAATGCGGCGAGCACAATTCCATACACAACCGCTTTGACCGTATTACCGATCGCTTCGAGATAGTGCTCGACGCGCGTCTTCCCGAAGAACTGCTCGAGCATACGGCCGACCTGCGAAGCAAAGTATTTGCCGTCCCGATACATGAAAAACAGCGAAACCATGGCGATCACGAGCTTTACGAGATTTCGTCCGACACCACCGAGCATTGCGCTAATTTCGCCTGACGACTGCGCAAAGAATTGGCGAATCGCAGTATCGATCGCCCCCGGATCTCGCGCGACTTGCGCAAGTATTTCTTGGATACGCGGGCCGAGGAGCGGAATGTCTGCAATGAATTCCGGAACCTTCAGCGTTGAGAGTAGCGGAACGATCTCTCTATAAAACGGCAAGGCCTCGGCCTTGATCAGCAACGCGAACCAAAAAATCGGCAAAATGATGGCGGCGCTCAACAAGAAGGTCATCACGAGTGCCGCAAGCGCCCTTCGACCACTACACAGGCGCACCAATCGCTCATGCATAGGCCATGTGACATACGCAAGGATTGCTGCCCAGATCACCGGAACGATGAATGGCTGAAGCACCTGAAATGCAAGGAGCAGGAGAATGGCAATGAAACCGACGACCGTCAGAGGTCTCAACCATTTACCTTCAGCGAAATCTTCGAGAATCACGATAGGGCTCCCGAGCCGGCAAATGCGGTCAATACGAGTAGGGCGCAAACCAGCAGAGTGAGCACGCGTCGCAGGTCGAGGTACTCCGGTGGCAGTACGTCACGATAGGCGCGGTGTTCGAAAAGCCAAAATAGACTAAATCCTACGACGAGAATGGCCATACCCCGCTCGCCTCCCACCAGAATGGCCCCTGCACCGATCACCGATGGCAATACTGAACCGATCACAGTCGTGGCGGTCCAGGATAGTCGTCCCGCTAGCGCCAAGCCGAAATGAACGGCGCCGATAAAGCTCAAGATTGATGCGCCCCAGGCGATCGCGATCTGCAAACCGAGCAACGCAAGATCTCGCGAACCGCCTAATGCGGTCAACGCTAACGCGAATACGAAGGGCAATACGCCCATATAGCCAGCCCAACGGGCGGCAGGGTCCAATACTGCAGGGTAATCGGAGGAGCGGCTCAAATGATTCATCGCGAATTCATTGTCGCAGGAGAAGATGACGATAGTCACCTTTGTCTATTCAACCAACCCGACAGAACGGCTGCGACACCCTCCGGGTCTTCGTGGTGCATCATATGTCCGAGAGTCGGAAAATCATGAATTTCCAGATTCGAAAAGCAGGTTTTGAACCGCTCCAATTCCTCGCTTCCGTCATGGGTGCCGAGACGTTTACGGTACTCTGACTCTCCGGCGAGCAGCACCAGAGTCGGGGCGGTGATACGGCGCCAGCACGCCTCGGCTTCCTCGCGGCGGTAGAGGACCGGGTTGATCAGCCGATGCCAAGGATCGAATCGCAACATGACACCCCCCTCGGGCAGGGATCTTGTCCACGATGAGGCGATAAAAGCTGCGCGCTCAGCGGTCAATCTCGGGTTCCGATGCTGAAGCATTTTGGCGAGACGCTCTGCGGAGTCATAAACGGTTTCGCGTACTCCTTTTCTCAACTCATCAAGCCATTGTTCCAAGCGATTCGGCGCAGTCGACGCATCGACTCGAGGAAGGCCAAAACCTTCGAGCGAAGCGATCCGTCGAACTCGCGAGGGGCGAACCCCGGAATACAAACTCGCGATGTGCCCACCCATGCTGTGCCCGATGAGCGTTACCGGATCGGCGCAATAGTGATCGAGGATCGCCTCCAGGTCCGCCATATAGTCCTGAAACCAGTAGGGTGCGTCATTGCGTTCGCTGCCCCCGAATCCACGCCAGTCTGGCGCGATGAAGTGATAGCCGCGGGGCAAGGCATCGACCAAAAATTGGAACGTGTCGGAGCAGTCCTGAAATCCGTGCAGTAAAAAGACCGCCGGCGCGCCATCCTCGCCCCAATGCACGACGCGGTGGTTGATGTTTCGAACGAGGATGCTCTCCTCGCGCGACGGCACGATGGGCTGATAAGACTGCATGCCGCGTCAGTTTCCGAGAAATAATTGGTAGGCCGGGTTTTCGGTCTCATCGATCCACGGATACTGCAGATCTGTCAGATGCGCCAAAAACTCTTGCCGCGTGGATTCGGGAACCTGAATTCCGGCCATCACCCGCCCCGCGTCGGAACCATGATTACGGTAATGAAACAACGTGATGTTCCAGCGCCCGCCAACCGCCTCGAGAAAACGCAGTAGCGCCCCAGGGCGTTCGGGAAACTCAAACCTAAAAAGTCGCTCATCGGAAATCGACTCCGCATGACCGCCGATCATGTATCGCACATGAAGCTTGGCGAGCTCGTTATCGGTCATATCGGTGACGACATAACCCGCCTTATTCAAGGCAGTGATTACGACGCTGCGCTCATCGCGCCCCCCGGGCATCCCGAATCCCAAAAAAATATTCGCAACGCCGGGCTTCTCGTAGCGGTAGTTGAATTCGGTAACGCTACGTCTACCCAGGGCGCGGCAGAGCTCGAGAAAGCTGCCGGGACGTTCGGGGATTTCTACGGCGAGCAAGGCTTCGCGTTTTGCGCCGATCTCCGCGCGCTCGGCGATATGCCTCAAGCGATCGAAGTTCATGTTGGCACCGCAGTTGATGGCGACCAATCGTTTATCCGAGCAGCCTTCGCGGGCGACGTATTTTTTTATGGCGGCGACTGCAAGTGCGCCAGCCGGCTCGACGATGGAACGCGTGTCTTCGAAAATATCCTGGATTCCGGCGCAGATCTCATCGGTATCGACGAGCAGCATCTCATCGACGAACTCTCGCGCCAGACGAAAAGTGTCTTCACCCACCCGTCGAACCGCGACACCATCTGCAAAGATGCCCACTCGCGACAAGCTCAAGCGCTCACCTTGTAATAATGAGTCGTGCATCGCGGTGGAGTCGGCGGCATTGACCCCGATGATCCGAACACCCGGATGTACATGCTTCAGGTAGGTTGCGATCCCTGCGATCAGTCCGCCCCCACCGACTGGCACGAACACCGCATCGATCTCACCACCGGTTTGGCGTGACAGCTCTACGCCGATGGTGCCCTGTCCCGCGATCACATCGGGATCATCAAAAGGGTGGACGAATACAAGACCTCGCTCGCTCGCCAACTTGAGTGCGTGCTCATACGCAGCGTCGTAGTCATCGCCATGCAAAACGACCTCACCACCCAAATCGATCACTGCCTGGACTTTGATCTGGGGTGTCGTCACCGGCATCACAATGAGTGAGGGAATATGGCGTCGAGTCGCTGCGAGAGCGACGCCTTGAGCGTGATTCCCTGCGGATGCGCAGATGACCCCTTTTGCGGCAACCTCGTCAGACAACTGCGAGATCTTGTTGTATGCGCCGCGAAGCTTGAACGAAAAGACAGGCTGAAGATCTTCGCGCTTGAGCAAAATCTCGTTACCGAGTCGTTTGGATAATCTCGTAGCGCGTTCGAGCGGTGACTCGATAGCCACGTCGTAGACTCGCGCCTTCAAGATACGCTCGACAAAATCTGCTGTGGACACCGCACTCATAGCTCAAAGAGCATAACCGAGGTGCCCGCACCGGATATACTGCCGCCCGACTATGCGACACGTTTGGACGCTCACGCTCGCACAAGCTTTTGCGGCCTGTAGCACCATCACGCTGGTGACTTTCGGCGGTATCGCAGGAACGTACATGGCGCCCACTGCGGCGCTCGCAACGCTGCCACTATCCATGTCAGTCGTCGGTCTCGCTGCCATGTCGATGCCGGCGGCGCTGCTCATGCAGCGAATCGGGCGGCGGACGGCCTTTATCGGCAGCGCACTCGTGGCAGCACTCGCTTCCCTACTCTGCGCCTACGCGATTTACCGGCAAGAATTTGTACTTTTTTGCTTCGCAGCGCTGCTCATCGGCAGCAATATGGCTTTTGTTCAGCAGTACCGATTCGCGGCCATCGAGTTCGTTGGTCCGGATCAAGCGGGCCGAGCCGCCTCGACGGTCATGATCGGGACACTGGTCGCCGCGTTTGTCGGACCTACGCTCGGTGGCGCCGTCAGCGAGTTGGGCGACTGGCCTCGATATACCTTTTCTTTCATCGTTCTATCCGGCCTGTGTCTCGGTGCCGCGCTGGTCTTGACCCGATTGCCGGCCTCGCCGATGAAGAAGATCGAACGACAGTCGGATCAGTCCCGAAGTCTTCGTGCCTTAATGGCAGATGCAAAGTTTCGATTAGCCGTACTCGCTGGCTTGTCCTCGTATGCCGTCATGAGCTTCATCATGACTGCGACCCCGCTCAGCATGCATGTCCATGACGGCTTCTCGACGGGCGAAACTACAGCCGTAATCACCGCACACCTTTTCGGAATGTATCTTCCGTCACTTGCAACACCCTGGTTCGTATCCAAACTCGGCGTCCGGGGAATGATGTTGGCCGGCGTTCTCATCAACGTCATTTGCGTCATCATTTGCGCATTCGTCGGTCGGCACTTTCTACATTACTTCTCGGCATTGCTATTGTTGGGCGTCGGCTGGAACCTATTGTTCGTCGGCGCAACCGCCCTACTCGCCTCGAGCTACTCCGATTCCGAACGATTCCGCGCACAGGGATTCAACGATTTCATGGTATTCGGCTCGCAGGCACTCGCTTCCCTGTCTGCCGGCGTTGCGATCGAGATGCTCGGCTGGGAGACACTCAATCTCATCACCTTGCCACTCTTGCTGTGGGTGCTTTGGTCAATGAGAAGAGTGGTCATCCCCCAAAGGAGATAATCACTTTTCCATCGCGATCGCTGCCCGTCTGTGCAGCCAGATCACATGCCTCGAGAATGCGCGATAGCGGAAATACGCCGGCGATTCGAGCGACAAGGTGCCCCTCAGCCATCATCATCGCGAGGTCGGCGTACATTTTTCGTACTTGAGCAGGAGTTCGATGGCGAAATTGTCGTACGAAGCTGATGCCGTGCAGCACGATGCCCTGCCGGAACATCAGATAGAAGTCGAGCTCGCACGGTGACCCACTCATTGCTCCATAACAGACGAGCGGTGAATCCGGAGCGAGGCACTCTGCAATGCGCTGCGTTGCGGAGCCTGCAACGGCGTCGATACCAAGACGAATCGGCGCTTGGTCGACCGCAAGCCTGACGCGCTGTGCGAGATCGGGACCATCTAAGAGTACGATGTCGGCACCCAAAGATTTCAGCTCGTCGATCAGATCGATGCGGCGTACGACATTGACCGTGCGAATACCTCGTCGGTGCGCAAGCTGGACGATATAACGTCCACAACTCGAATTGGCCGCGTTCTGAATCAGCCAATCGCCTTGAGTGAGCGTCGCAAAATCCTCGAGCAATACCCAGGCGGTCGGCCCGTTGACGGTCAAAAGACTAAGTTGATATGCGTCACCCTCGGGCGCTGGCATACACGCCTCGGCGCGACAACGCACCTCCTCACGGAACGTTCCGCTTCCGAGTGCCGGAAAGACACGTTCACCGACGCGGAAGTCAATGACGTCATCGGCCACTCGGACGATCCGACCGATCCCTTCGTAACCGGGCGTACGCGGTAACGGATAACGAAACCCGCCTGCTCCCCCAATCGTACGAAGATCGGCGATGTGCATCGCCGCGGCTTCCATTCGAATAACGACCTCCCCAGGTCCGGGATACTCCGAGGGTTCGTCGATGATGCGCAGCACATCGCGTGGGTCGCCGTAGCGATCGTGGATGGCGCGCTTGGGCATGCTCGCAGAGAGCCTCTGTGTCGAGATCAGATGATGCCGCGTTCGACCATTCGCGAAATCGCATCGGCCTGGCGCTGCTGAAAATACGCCCGATCGGGGATGACAAGCTTGCCACCCTGCAAAAGTCCGTTACGTCGTCGAAGATCGGCGTTTGCGAAAGAATCAGCAAACATTTCGAGCGCCTGCCGAGACAGCATGTTCGCCATGGCGGGACGACGTCGATATGACCGTAACCCTGCCATATCGAGAAATGCCGAAGCTACCGACGAATTCCCCGCTCCAGCGACAACCATCTGATTGCCGTGATAGTCGATGAGATCCGAATAACCGTTACTGGAATCTGCCGGCACATCGATGCCGAGGAGCGCGGCCGTATTAGCAGACACGACATAAGCGAGATTTTCGAGGGCTCGCGCCCGACGAGCGATTTGTTTGATCGT
>JBMTZJ010000003.1:0-34955 GCA_049455515.1 Steroidobacteraceae bacterium | reverse complement strand
GTGGTGTATCGAAGGCAGTCGCTCGACTGCATCGCCCTGCGCTCGCGCAAGACATGCCGCTTCGCTCTCGAACTCGGGCGGACACCAAAGCCCACCCCAGATGCCGCGATCGGGTCGACGCTCGAGAAACACCGCCCCACTCTCGTTCTCGGTCAGCAAAAGCCAGCATTGCTTGGCGCGTCGCGCAGCGCGCGGCTTACGTACCTTGGGCGCGGGGAGTTCGTGCTGTCGTCCGCTGAACCTCGCGAGACACGACAAAGCGAGCGGACAACGTTCGCAACTCGGATTCCGACGCACGCAGACCGTGGCCCCGAGATCCATGATGGCCTGGGTATACGTGGCGGAATTCTTTGAGGGCGTGCAGGCCTCGGCGAGCTGCCAGAGCTGCTGCTCGACGGCGCGCTCCGACGGGCTGCCCTCGATACCGAACACGCGCGACAACACGCGCTTGACGTTACCGTCGAGAATCGGATGTCGCTCATCGAGAGACAAGGAAAGTATCGCCCCGGCGGTCGATCGACCGATGCCGGGCAAGCTCGTCACGGCTTCGAAGGTTCGCGGGAACTCGCCGCCGAATTCGTCGCGGATGCGTTTGGCTGCGGCGTGAAGATTGCGCGCACGCGCGTAGTAACCGAGACCCGTCCAAAGATGCAGCACTTCGTCGAGGGGCGCGTCGGCGAGCACCGTCACGCTCGGAAAGCGCAACATGAAACGCTCGAAGTAAGGAATCACCGTCGAGACCTGCGTCTGCTGCAGCATGCTCTCCGAGATCCAGACGCGATACGGCGTGCGATCGATCTGCCACGGCAGATCGTGACGCCCACTGACTGCGTGCCACGCCACGAGGGCGGGGCCGATCGCGGCGGGTGATGGAATGACCTCGGTCTCGTGCATCGGTGAGATTGTAGATGTCCGACCTGAGGTCAGACCATCCGGACGTACGCGGCGCGGCAACCCCTGCGCGCAATCGCCGCGAGGCTGCGTGCTAGGCTAGCCCTGCTTTTTCAGGGGGTTCATGACAATGGAAGAGATCAGTCTCGCCCACGGGATATTCACGTATCTCCACATCTTGCTGTTCGTGTATTGGCTCGGCGGCGACGCCGGGGTGTTCTACTCGAGCACCTTCGTCACCAACACGAAGCTCTCGCGTGAGGCCCGACTCACCGCATTCAAGATTTTCATCAACCTCGACATGCTGCCACGCTACTGCCTGGCGCTGATGCTGACCGTCGGTGGCATCCTCGCCGAGTTCATCGGCTACGAGCATCCGCTATGGCAGACCATCGCCATCGTGGCGCTCGGCCCCATCTGGGTTTGGGTGGTGCACACCATTCATAAAAAAGAGGGCACGGAGTTCGGTAAGACGCTGGCGCTATGGGATAAGCGCTTCCGCGTGTTCATGATCTTCGCGCTCATCGCCTCCGTCGCTTACCACTGGGTCACGGGACCCTTGCAGCCCTATCCGTGGTTGGCCGCAAAACTTCTCATCTTCGCGTTCCTTATTTTCTGCGGCTTCATGATCAGGACGAAGATTCCGCCGTTCATCGAAGGCTTCAAGGTGATGGCCTCGACCGGTCCGACACCCGAGAGCGATCAAAAGATGATCGACGGTATGGGCGCCTGTCGCCCGTACGTACTCGCGATCTGGGCGGGTGTCGCAATCTCGGCGTTGATCGGCGTGCTGAAGCCGGGCGGCTGATCGTCTCTTCAGGGGACGAGCACGGTAGAGCCCGTCGTCTTGCGGGCTTCGAGGTCGCGATGGGCCTGCGCCGCATCGGCGAGCGCGTAACGCTGGCCGATGTGCAGCCGCACTTTCTTTGAAGAGATCATCGAGAACAGCGCTTTGGCCGCGGCATCGAGGTCTTCGCGTTTAGCGATATAGGCGAACAACGACGGCCGCGTGAGGAAGAGCGAACCGCGCTTCGACAGCTCGAGCGGCGAGATCGAGGGAGGCGGGCCCGAGGCGTTGCCGTAGCTCACCATCATGCCGAGCGGCGCGAGGCAGTCGAGGGAGTCGAAGAAGGTGTCTTTCCCGACCGAGTCGTAAATCACCTTGACGCCCGCACCCTTGGTGATTTCTTTGACTTTGGCGACGAGCGGATCACGACCCATCACGAGAACGTGCTTACAGCCGTTTTTCTTGGCGAGCGCGGCTTTGGCCTCGTTGCCCACCACACCGATGACACGAGCACCGAGGGCCTTGGCCCACTGCGAAAGCAGCAAGCCGACGCCGCCGACCGCGGCATGCACCAGAATCCAGTCGCCGCGCTGCACGCGATACGTACGACGCAGCAGATACTCTGCGGTGAGCCCCTTGAGCATGATGGCTGCGGCCTGCTCATCGCTGATGGATCGGGGTAGTTTGACGAGACGTGAGACTGGGAGATTACGCAGCTCGCTGTAACTACCCGTGACCGTGTGCACATAGGCGACACGATCACCCACTTTTAAATCTTTGACCTTGCGGCCGATGGCCGTGACGACACCGGCTGCCTCCCGACCGAGCCCTGCGGGCATGGGCATGGGGTACAAACCGGAGCGGTCGTAGACGTCGATGTAGTTGAGACCGATCGCCGTGTGACGAACCTGAACCTCGCCCTCGTTCGGCGCGGGGACGTCGACGTCTTCGAAACGCATCTCTTCGGGCCCACCGGCCCGATGGATGCGGATGGCCTTCGACACTTTACTTAGAGAGCGGACTCGTCCGTCTCGCCGGTGCGAATGCGAATGACGCGATCGATGTCGGTGATGAAGATCTTGCCGTCGCCGACCTTACCGGTCTTCGCCGCTTTGACGATGGCGTCGGTGACCTGATCGACGAGATCACCACGCACCGCGACTTCGATGCGGGTTTTGGGGACGAAGTCGACGACGTACTCGGCGCCGCGATAGAGCTCCGTATGTCCGCGCTGACGCCCGAACCCCTTGACCTCGGTGACGGTCATACCCGACACGCCGATTTCAGACAGCGCCGCCCGAACGTCGTCGAGCTTGAAGGGCTTGATGATGGCTGTGACGAGTTTCATGTCTGCGACTCCCTAAGCGAACTGCGAGAAGTATTGCACCTTCCATGCCACGGCGGCGAGCGCCTCAAAGCCGATGTTTTTCGGCCTCAGAGCCGCCGATCGGCCGTCGTCGCGCACCATTATGGCGCAGTTCGGACGGCCGTGCGCCCGTGAGTGGTGCGACCACGAGTGGTGTGTCCCTCGGTTCGGCCCTATCCTTGCCCACCATGACGGAACGAGTCGTGATGATCGGCGCAGGACAGGCCGCCATTCAGTGTGCGGAGACCCTGCGTAAGAAGGGCTTCAAGGGCGGTATCGATCTGGTCGGAGACGAGCCCCACCTTCCCTATCAGCGCCCGCCGCTCTCCAAGAAGTATCTTGCCGGTGAGCTCGGTCTCGATCGGCTGACCCTTCGGCATCAGCATTATTTTGACGAACAAGGCATACGGCTCCACCTCGGCCGTCGCGCCGTATCGATCGAGCGCTCGAAGTCCGAGGTGAGACTCGATGATGGCAACGCCCTCGCGTACGACGCCCTCGTCCTCGCGACCGGTAGCGTGCCGCGTCGACTCACGCTGCCGGGCGGCGATCTCGCCGGCGTGCATTACCTCAAAGATGTCGCCGAGGCCGATCGGCTACGCAGCGAAATCCAGGCGGGACGCCGTGCGGTCATCATCGGCGGGGGGTATATCGGACTCGAGACGGCGGCGACGCTCCGTCATCTCGGCATGGAAGTGACCGTGCTCGAGATGGCCGATCGGGTGATGAGCCGCGTCGTGGCGGAGCCCGTTTCTCGTTACTACGAGGCCGAGCACGCGGGTCATGGCGTGCAGATCCGGCTGCGCTGCGGTGTGACCGCCCTGCTCGGAGACGGTTCCGGACGAGTTCGAGCCGTGGAAACCTCCGCAGGGACCCTCGAGGCGCATCTCGTCATCGTCGGCATCGGAGTTCTCGCCAACGACGCGCTCGCACGAACCGCAGGCCTCGCGTGCGAGAACGGCATTCTCGTCGACGAGTACTGCCGAACGTCCGATACGGCGATCTATGCCATCGGTGACTGCAGCAACCACCCCTCGTTGCGGTACGGCCGCCAGATCCGGTTGGAGTCGGTGGACAACGCCTTCGAGCAGGGCTCGACTGCGGCGCTCAATATATTGGGGCAGACGCAAGCCCACGACCGGGTGCCGTGGTTCTGGTCCGATCAATACCATCACAAGCTGCTGATCGTGGGGCTCTCTCAAGGACACGACCATGTCGTCCTTCGCGGTCGCCCCGACGACAACGCGTTCTCCTGCTGCTATCTCAAGAGCGACGGAGAACTTCTTGCGATCGACACGGTGAACCTCGCCAAAGACCAGATGGCGGCGCGCAAACTCATTGCGGCCCGCGCGAAGCTCGATTTAAAAAAGGCGGCGGATATCGCCATCCCGCTGAAGGACTGTATTCAATGAAAAATCTCGTCAAAGTTTTCATGCTCGTCGCGCTGACCGTGTCGGCGGCTGCTCACGCCGAAAAGAAGGAGTCCCGGAAAATGTTTTCGATCGCGATCCACGGTGGAGCGGGCGTCATCTCGCGCGCCCAGTTGGGACCGGACGATGGCGCGAGTTATCGCGCGGGGCTCGCCGAGGCGCTCGATGCGGGATACGCCGTGCTCGAAGCCGGTGGCAGCAGTCTCGATGCCGTGACGACGGCTGTGCGCATTCTCGAGGACAATCCGCTCTTCAATGCCGGCAAGGGTGCCGTGCTCGCTCACGATGGCTATGCCGAGCTCGACGCCTCGATCATGGACGGTCGCACGCTCGCAGCCGGCGCCGTAACCGGATTGCGCCACGTAAAAAACCCCATCGATCTCGCACGTCGGGTCATGGAAAACTCGCCGCACGTGTTTCTCTCGGGGTCGGGCGCCGAGGAGTTCGCGCTCACGCAAGGCCTCTCACTCGTTCCGAACGAGTACTTCGTCACCCCCACGCGCAAAAGCCAGCTGCAACGCGTGCTGCAAGGAAAAACGCAACCGAAGAACGAGCTCTCGGGGCTCGGCACCGTCGGTGCCGTCGCCGTCGACCAGCAAGGCAATGTGGCAGCGGCCACCTCCACCGGCGGCATGACGAACAAGCGCTGGGGCCGCATCGGTGATGCGCCCGTGATCGGTGCCGGTACGTACGCCAACAACTCGAGCTGTGCAGTGTCCTCCACCGGGCACGGCGAGTACTTCATCCGCTCGGTCGTCGCCTACGACATCTGCGCGCTCGTCGAGTACCGGGGTTGGTCGCTCGATCGGGCTGCAAAAAATGTGGTGCACGAAAAACTCGTACAGCGCGGCGGTGAAGGCGGCGTCATCGCTGTCGATCCGACAGGCAAGGTCGTGATGGAGTTCAACAGCCCCGGAATGTTCCGCGGCATGCGCGACTCATCCGGTCAGCGCAGCATCGCGATTTACGAGAAGTAATCCGCCAGGAACTGGTCGAAATCTTTTTGGGGCGCGCTCGCCATCGCCTCAGCCACCTCGAGCGACTCGTTCGCTTGATCTGCAAACTCGCGTAACCGTGCCTCGTTGGGCGCGTGCAAGTCGAGGAAGTAACCCTTGTGGGTGGCCGACGTCCGTAAGGCCAGATCGAAGAACGATTCACCGGTCTCGCGAATTTCTTTGATGAGGCGCGCCGACGGTGTGAGCTCGAAGTCGTCGAGCTTTGCCGCCTGAACGGCGAGCGCAGCAGCGTACGGCTTCTGCGGGTCGCCTTCATCGAGCAACTCGCAGACGCCCTGCATCTGATCGATGATTTCGCGGGCCCACTCCAGCATAGGTACCTGCCGACCGTCGCGACTCAGCGTCAGCCCCGGCTCGCGACCGCGTCGCGCCACCGTGACGTGATTGCCATCGAGCGTGGCTTGCTCACTCGCATCGATGAGGGGACTCTCCCGCATGAGACACAGGCCGAGAAACGCCTCGAGAAATCGGAGCTTGTTTTGGTTGACGCCGACCGGATCGAACGCACTCACATCGAGTGCGCGAACCTCGACGTACTCGACACCCCGACGCATCAAGGCCTTGGTGGGGCGCTCGCCCGAGCGCGCGACGCGCTTCGGTCGGATGAAGGCGTAGTACTCGTTCTCGATCTGCAGCAGGTTAGCGTTGAGCTGACGATAAGTGCCGTCGACCTTGACGCCGAGGCGCTGATATTCCGGATGCGGGGTGTTGATCGCTCGACTGAGATCGCGGACGTATTCTTCGAGACTATTGACCGAGACATCGAGGCTCGACTGACTGCGATTGCGATAGCCGAGATCACTCATGCGCAACGAGGTGGAGTACGGCTCCCAGGCTGTGCCGCGACCGAACTCCGGCAGCGTTTCACCGCGCGCGCGCAGGAAAGACTTGCACACCATCGGCGACACGCCGAACAAATAGAGCACGATCCAACCGTAGCGACGGTAGTTCCGTAGCAGATCGAAGTAACTTTCGGAAATGAACGACTGCCCCGCATCGCGGGATTCTTTGATGGCCGCCCAGACCGGCCACAGACGCTCCGGGAACGAATAATTGAAATGCACACCGGAGATCGCCTGCATGACTCGTCCGTAACGAACGCCAAGTCCTTCGCGGTAGATCGTCTTCATACGACCCACGTTCGAGGGGCCGAATTGCGCGATCGGGATGCTGGCGTCGCCGTCGATCACGCAAGGCATGCTCGTCGCCCACAGCAGTTCGTCGCCGATGTGGCGGTAGACGAACTGGTGAAGATCGCAAAGATATTGCAACAGCTCCCAGTTCGTCGTGAACGTCGGCGTGACGAGCTCGATCAGCGCCTCGGAGTAGTCGGTGGTGATGTGGTCGTTGGTCAGTGCCGAACCGAGCGCAGCGGGATGCGGCGAGGTCGCGATGCGTCCCGCGGGCGTGACGCGCAGTGACTCTTTCTCGACGCCTCGTCGCCCGGCCTGCACCGCACCACGCTCACCACTATTGATGATGGCGGCCAGGCGTCTCTCGAAGACGCGATCGATACGACTCGCAGGCATCGTTACCAGGGGATCCGGCCGGTGAGGACGTCGCGCGCCATGGTGAAATCGCCGCGCAGGCTGTAGAGCGGATACTTGAAGGTCGCCGGCGTGTTCTTCTCGAAAAAATAATGACCGACCCACGCGAAGGCGTACCCGGTGACGAGGCCCGTCAGGATCAGCCAGCCGTTACCCATGATGATTGCGAGCGGTAGCTGCAGGAGGCCCAGCGTCGTACCCACGACATGCAGGCGCCGCGAAGTGCGATTCGCGTGCTCACCCAGATAAAAAGGGTAGAACTCCTTGAAGGTGTCGAACGCCATCACGCCTCTTTTTTTGGATGCGCAGACCGCACCCCCGTTGTCCCCGGACTCCCGTTCGGGCATCTTGCCGTGCCGACCTTTAAAGATGCAACCGCATCGGACTCAAGCAGGGAGACTTTGCTGCATGATTTCACGTCGACCCCGAAACCTCGCGATGCTCGCGGGCTTGTCTATCGCACTCACCGCCTGCACGGCCGCAGGCCCGATCAAGAGCCTCAACGATCCGAAAACGACGGGCGTGGAGGCCAAATCGGTGGCAACAGGTACGGGCTCGCCCTACCCCTCGACCTACAAAGCGGTTCCGTCGGCACCGACGCTGATTCGCGGCGCCACGGTTTTGATCGGCAATGGTGAGCGTCTCGACGATGCGGACGTGCTGCTGCGCGATGGTGTCGTCGCCGCGGTCGGCAAGCAACTCGCCGCGCCGAGCGATGCACGTATCGTGGACGGTCGGGGCAAATGGGTGACGCCCGGCATCATCGACGTGCACTCGCATCTCGGCGTGTATCCCTCGCCCGGTGTCGAAGCGCACTCCGACGGCAACGAAGCGACCGCGCCCTCGACGGCGCAGGTGTGGTCGGAACACTCGATCTGGCCGCAAGACCCAGGCTTCGAGGCGGCGCTCGAAGGCGGCATCACGACGCTGCACGTACTCCCGGGATCGGCGAATCTCTTCGGTGGTCGCTCGGTCACCGTGAAAAACGTTCCGGCGGTCACGTATCAGTCAATGAAATTCCCGGATGCACCGCATGGGCTCAAGATGGCGTGCGGCGAAAATCCGAAACGTGTCTACGGCAATCGTCGCCAACTGCCCTCGACACGCATGGGTAATGTCGCCGGCTGGCGTGCGCAGTGGATCGAAGCGCAGGAATACGCGCGCGACTGGAAACAATTCGAGGCCCGCAAAGCCGCCGGCGCCAAAGATTTACGACCCCCCAAGCGCGATCTGCGGCTCGAAACCTTGGCAGGTGTGTTGCGTGGCGAAATTCTCATTCAGCACCACTGCTATCGTGCCGATGAGATGGCCATCGTCGTCGACATGGCGCGCGAGTTCGGTTATCGCGTGAGCGCTTTCCATCACGCGACCGAGGCGTACAAGATTTCCAATCTTCTCGCCGAGAACAATATTTGTGCCGCGGTGTGGGCTGACTGGTGGGGCTTCAAGATGGAGTCCTACGACGGCATCCCCGAGAACATGATTCTCGTCGACGCCGCCCCCGGTGGCTGCACCGTCGTTCACTCGGACTCGGCAGAGGGCATACAGCGCCTCAATCAAGAGGCTGCCAAAGGGATGGCGCATGCGCGTCGCATGGGCCTTGAGATCAAGCCCGAGCACGCCATCATCTGGCTCACCAAAAATGCCGCCAAGGCCATCGGCCTCGAGTCGCGGATCGGGACGCTCGAGAAGGGCAAGATGGGTGACCTCGTCGTCTGGAACGGTAACCCGTTCAGCGTGTACGCCCTGACCGAGCAGGTTTACGTCGATGGCGCGCTGCGCTTCGACCGCGCGGCACCGCGTGCCTTGCCGGAGTCCGACTTCTTACTTGGCCAGCCTGCCTACGAGGGGGTGATCCGATGAATACTTTGACACGCACTCTCGCCAGTCTCGTCGTGGCTGCCGCGCTGCACCAAGGCGCTCTCGCGGACGATCTGCTCGTTCGCAACGCGACGGTCTATACCATGGCTCGCGATGCCTCCGCTCCGCTCAAGGGCGCGGACGTACTCGTCCAGAACGGTCGCATTGCCGCGATCGGTGAAAATCTCACGGCGCCCGCAGGCACGACGATCATCGATGCTAAAGGCCGCCCCGTCACGCCCGGCGTGTTCGGCGGGCTCGGTCACATCGGTCTCGAAGAAATCGGTATCGAGCAAACGACGGGCGACTACGCGCATCGGCTCGGCCAGATGCGACCGGAGTTCGACGTCACGCTCGCGTTCAATCCGGAGTCGATGACGGTCGGCGTCAATCTCATCAACGGCATCACGTTCACGATGCTGACGCCCGCTTCGGCATCGGGCGGCAGCCTCGTCGCCGGTGTCGGCGCGCCCGTCGGGCTCGACGGCTCGGCGCCGCTTCCTGCACGCGTGATGTTCGTCGACCTCGGTGGTGACGCAAACGATCTGTCGGGCGGCTCTCGCGCAGCGCAGTTTATGTTGCTGCGTCAGGCCATCGTCGAGGCCCGCGCACCCAATCTCGTGATGGTCCACGACGAGCGCCTGCTCTCGCCCTCGGGTCGTCAGGTGTTGCTCGAGTTCCTGAAGGGTAATGGCGTATTCGTTTTCGACGTCGACCGTGCCGTCGATATCCGCAATACGCTCGCGCTGGCGCGTGAGGAAAAACTCAACGCCGTGATTCGTGGCGGTGCCGAGGCGTGGCGCGTCGCCGGCGAGCTTGCCGCAGCGCGGGTCCCGGTGATCGTCGATCCGCTGCACAACCTGCCCGACTCGTTCGACGAAGTCGGCTCGACGCTACAAAACGCGGCCAAGCTGCGCGCTGCAGGGGTCGCGGTTGCCATCTCGCTCAACGATACGGGTGTGGACGATGCCGGGAAAACCCGACAAGGCGCCGGTAATGCGGTCGCCCACGGCATGCCTTGGATGGACGCACTCGCCGCCATCACACGCACGCCAGCCGAAATCTTTGGCGTCACCGATCGTTTCGGCACCATCGAGCGCGGTAAGCCCGCGGACTTCGTGATGTGGTCGGGTGATCCGCTCGACGTCTCGAGTCTCCCCGATCTCGTGGTCGCAGGCGGCACGGTGCAACCGCTGCAGTCGCGGCACACCGCCTTGCGCGATCGTCACTACGAGCGCGTGAAATCGGGAACGGCACGCTAAGGAGGCTCTCGATGCTCGTCGGATCGAATGTTCGTCGCGTCGCCATCGTCGGTGGCGCTCGCATCCCTTTTGCCCGCGCGCACGGTGCCTACTCGAAGGTCGGCAATCAGGCGATGCTGACTGCAGCACTGCAAGGTGTGGTGTCGAAGTTCAAACTCGATGGCAAAAGAGTGGGTGAAGTGGCGGCGGGTGCGGTCATCAAGCACTCACGAGACTTCAACCTCGCGCGCGAGAGCGTACTCGGCACGACGCTCGATCCGCATACGCCCGCCTACGACCTGCAGCGCGCCTGCGGCACGAGCCTCGAGGCGGCGATCAACGTCGCCAATAAAATCGCGCTGGGTCAGATCGAGTCGGGTATCGCCGGGGGCGTGGATACGGTCAGCGACCCGCCCATCGTCTATCCGCGTAGTTACCAGCAGATTTTGATGCGGGCATTCCGGGCGAAGAGCCTCGTCGGAAAACTCACGCCGTTTTTTTCTTTGAGGCCGAGCCACTTCAAGCCGATCATTCCGGGGGCGAACGAACCGCGGACTGGCCTCTCGATGGGTGAGAGCTGCGAACTCATGGCCAAGCGCTGGGGAATCAGCCGCGCAGCGCAGGACGAACTCGCCTATGAGAGTCATCGTCGCGCCACTGCGGCCTGGCAAAGCGGCTTCTTCGACGATCTCGTCGTGCCCTTCGAGGGTTTGTCTCGCGACGACAACGTGCGCGCAGACTCCTCCAAAGAAAAACTCGCGAAGCTCAAATCGAGCTTCGATCGTACGAGCGTCGGCACCTTGACGGCAGGCAACAGCACCCCGCTCACCGACGGCGCGTCAGCCGTGCTGTTGGCGAGTGAGGCGTGGGCGCGCAGCCAAGGCCTGCCGGTGCAGGCGTGGCTGACGTTCGGCAAGGCCGCAGCCGTCGATTTCGTGGGAGGCGACGAGGGCCTCTTGATGGCGCCGGCCTATGCCGTGCCGGCCATGCTCGACGATGCCGGGCTCACGCTCCAAGATTTCGATTTCTATGAAATCCACGAGGCGTTCGCCGCGCAGGTGCTCTGCACGCTCGCCGCCTGGGAATCGGACGAGTTTTGTCGCACGAAGCTCAAGCGACCTTCGGCACTCGGTTCCATCGATCGCAGCAAGCTCAACGTAAATGGCAGCAGTGTCGCCATCGGACATCCGTTCGCCGCGACGGGTGCGCGCATCGTCGCCACGCTCGCGAAGTTGCTCGCGACCTCGCCGAACGCGCGTCGCGGTCTCATCTCGGTGTGCACGGCAGGCGGCATGGGTGTCACGGCCATCCTGGAGCGCGCGTAGGTCCATCGACGCGCGGGCGAATCGCTCAGCGTTTGCCCGAGCTCCCGAAGCCGCCCTCGCCGCGTGCGGTCGCGGTGAAATCTTCGACGACCTCGAGATCGACCTGAACCACGGGTACGACGACGAGCTGTGCGATGCGCTCGCCGGGCTGCACGGTGTACGCCGTGCTGCCGCGATTCCAGCACGACACCATCAATTGCCCCTGATAGTCGGAGTCGATGAGCCCGACGAGATTACCGAGCACGATGCCGTGTTTGTGACCGAGTCCCGAGCGCGGCAGGATCACCGCGGCAAGGTCGGGGTCGGCGACCCATATCGCAAGCCCCGTCGGCAATAACTCCGCTTTTCCGGGCGCGAGCTCGAGGGGCGCGTCGAGACAGGCTCGAAGATCGAGACCTGCGGAGCCGTCGGTCGCGTACGCGGGCAGCGGGAATTCCTTGCCCACACGTGGATCGAGGATGCGTACCTTCATGGCTCGCCGACTCATTTGAAGTGTCTCCCGTGGCTCAGCGCGAACGACGCCGCATTATCGGCGAAGGCTCCGTCGATTTGCGCGCATTCATCCGACTTTCATCGCTCGCCTGTCATCCCCCTGCTCTCGGAGGCTTGCAGCCCCCGCTCGATATCAACCTTCGCCGGAGGTCCCGATGCCGCATCCCTCTCTTCCGCTACGCGATTGGCCCACGAGCGAGCGTCCTCGAGAAAAATTACTCGAGCGTGGCGCCGCGACGCTCACGGATGCCGAGCTGATCGCGCTGCTCTTCGGCACCGGCACGCGAGGCGCCGATGCGCTCGAGCTCGCCAGAACACTGCTTCGCGAACACGGCAGCCTGCGCAATCTGTTGTCGGCCGATGCGGAAAAAGCCCTCGGCTCCCGCGGTCTCGGGCCCGCTCGGTTCGCCGCGCTCCAGGCCGCCCTCGAGCTCGCGCGCCGACACTACCTTTCGGCGCTTCGCGCGGGCGTTGCGCTCTCTTCTCCCTCGGACACCACCCGCTTCCTCAGCGCTCAACTCCGGGACCGCCCGCACGAGGTCTTCTGCTGTCTCTACCTCGACACCCGACACCGCCTGATCGCCTTCGAGGAGATGTTCCGGGGCACCTTGGACGGGGCGAGCGTCCATCCGCGCGAGGTGCTGAAGCAGGCCCTTGCACACAACGCCGCAGCGGTCATCCTGGCCCATAACCATCCCTCCGGGGTGGCCGAGCCCAGCCGAGCGGACGAGCTCATCACGCTACGCCTACGAGACGCTCTGGCCCTCGTCGATATCCGGGTGCTCGACCACCTGATCGTGGCCGGACCCGACACCGTCTCCCTCGCGGAGCGGGGTCTGCTCTGACCCGCGGCCCGGGGCGAGTTGCCACGGCCCGGCGGGACTGGTATAAAAGCGGCCCTTTGCCCGGGGGCCAAGTCCCCAGGGCGAGTCCAAACCACTGATTTACAAAGGCTTCTCAAGATGTCCCGCGTCTGCGAACTCACTGGAAAGCGCCCCACCACGGGTAACCGCGTCTCGCACGCGAACAACAAGAAGCGTCGCCGCTTCCTGCCGAACCTGCACACGCAGCGTTTTTGGCTCGAGGGCGAGCAGCGCTGGGTGTCGCTGCGTGTCAGCACCAACGCCCTGCGCACCATCGAAAAGAATGGCCTCGACGCGGTGGTTGCCGACCTTCGCGCCAAGGGCATGAAGATCTGAACGACGGAGCACACAGGTCATGCGCGAAAAAGTGAAACTGCTCTCCTCCGCCGGCACCGGTCATTTCTACGTGGCGATGAAGAACAAGCGTCTTCACCCCGAGAAGATGGACGTGAAAAAGTACGACCCGGTCGTCCGTAAGCACGTCTCCTACAAGGAAACCAAAATCAAATAATGCCGCCGGCGCGCGGGCCTCTCGAGGCGCGCGACTCCCGTGGATCGTCAAGGCCTGCCCTCGTGCAGGCCTTTTCGTTTAAGTTGACCGGCGAATGCCAGAGCTTCCCGAAGTTGAGACCACGCGACGCGGTATCGCGCCCTACGTCGATGGGCAGCGTGTCGTCGAACTCGCCGTACACGAACCGCGGCTACGTTGGCCCGTGCCTCGAAGCGTATCGCACGCCGTACGCGGTGCCTCGATCGTCGGCGTTCGTCGACGCGCGAAGTATCTGCTGATCGATCTCGATCGCGGCTCGTCGCTCATCTTGCATCTCGGGATGTCGGGCAGTCTTCGCGTACTGCCGGCCGATACACCTCGGCTCAAACACGACCACTTCGATCTGCTGCTCGATTCGGGGCGCACGCTGCGATTCAATGACCCGCGACGATTCGGGTCGCTGCATCTCGCCGAGGGTGACGCATTCGAACATCCCTTACTCGCCTCGCTCGGACCCGAACCGCTCGAGTCCGCCTTCGACGCGGACTATCTTTGGCGTGTATCGCGGGGCCGTCGCGTGGCCGTCAAACCTTTTTTGATGAACGCGCAGGTCGTCGTCGGCGTCGGCAACATCTATGCGAGCGAAGCGCTCTTTCGGGCGCGAGTTCGTCCGGGACGGCAAACACAACATCTCAAGCGCGAGGAGATCGTCCGAATCGTCGAGTCGATCAAGGCGGTGCTCGCACAGGCCGTCAAAGTCGGCGGCACGACCTTGCGAGATTATGTCGGAGCGGACGGCAGCCCCGGATACTTCAGACAAAAACTTTTCGTGTATGAACGCGCAGGTGAGCCTTGCCGCAAGTGTGGCGAGGCGATTCGTCAGCGCGTGCAGGCACAACGTTCGACGTATTGGTGTCACACGTGTCAGCGATGAGTGGTCGCCTCACGCGCCAACGCCTCGCCGCGCACTTTGCGGAACGCGATCCCGTGATGGCCGCGCTCGTCGAAGCCGCCGGGCCCTACCGTCTTCGCGCCGACGCATGCCCCTCGCCATTTCGGCATCTTGCCGAGGCGATCATCTCGCAGCAGATCAGCGGACGCGCCGCAGCGGCGATCTTGAAGCGATTCAATGCCTTGTTCGATAACGTCGTGGCCTTTCCAGAACCGCAGCAGGTGCTGGAAAAACAGGCGCGGGAACTGCGCAGCGCGGGATTATCTGCTGCCAAAGTTACGGCGATCCGAGATCTGGCGATCAAAACCGAGGAAGGCCTCATTCCCGATACGCGCACACTCGGTACGTTGACCGACGATGAAATCATTGAACGGCTCACCGTGGTGCGAGGCATCGGCGCATGGACCGTACAGATGATGCTGATGTTTCAGCTCGGTCGAGCGGACGTGCTACCGATCACCGACTACGGTGTTCGCAACGGATTTCGCACCGCGTATCGACTGCGCAAGCTGCCGACGCCCGGCGAACTCTGGAAACAGGGCGAACGCTGGGCACCGTATCGCTCGGCAGCGGCGTGGTATCTGTGGCGGGCGGTCGACCTCGAGAAGTCGGGCGTCGACTGGCCGAGACCCAAAATCAGGATTTGGCGAGCGTCGCCTCGCGGTGGCGCTTCAGTGCGTCGACCACGATCGGGTGAACGAACTCGCTGACGTTTCCGCCCAGTGCGGCGATCTCGCGCACGAGTGTCGAAGAAATGAACGTGAACTGTTCTTTGGGCGTCATGAAGACCGTCTCGATCTCTTGATCGAGATGCCGGCTCATGTTGGCGAGCTGAAACTCGAACTCGAAATCCGACACGGCGCGCAAGCCGCGAATGATGACATTGAGTCCGTTCTTTCGGGCGAAGTCGACGGTGAGCTCTGCGTAGCCGTACACCTCGACGTTCGGGATATCGGCGAGAACGGCCTTGGCCAACTCGACACGCGTCGCCAAAGAAAAACGCGGCGCCTTGCTCGGGTTTGCCGCGATGGCGATAACGACACGATCAAAAATACTGGCCGCACGACGCACGAGGTCGTGATGTCCGTTCGTGATCGGATCGAAAGTGCCCGGATAGAGAGCGTTTCGCTTCATCGTTGTCACGTGATCTCCTCCCCGCGTCGAAAGAGATGATACCCGACCTCTCCTGCAGTTCCGTTACGCCAGGGCGTCCAGAGAGACGGAAGGCCCGTTAGCGGGTCGCCAACGGGTGCCTCGAAATAAAGGTATGCCTGAGGTGCGAGCCAACCGCCCGCCTCGAGACGATCGGCCACCGTCTGCCAAAGTCCGGCGGCGAACGGTGGATCGATGAACACGATATCGAATGCCGGTTGTGAGGCGGGTCGCGCCGTTGCGAGCGCATGCAGCGCGTCGGCGCGACGCAAGACGTAACGCTCCGGAGCAGCCTGCCACTCGATGAGGCGCTCGCGTAACGCGTCGATTGCACGCGCATCGCTATCGATGAACTCCGCCGAGGCGGCGCCGCGCGACAGGGCTTCGAGACCGAGCGCACCGCTTCCGGCAAAAAGATCGAGCACGCGCGCCCCCCGGATCACGGGCGCCAACCAGTTGAACAAGGTCTCTCGAACGCGATCGGGTGTGGGACGGATGTCGGGCCCCTCGGGAAATCGGAGACGACGTCCGCGCCACGTCCCCGCAATGATGCGCAGCTCCCGCGATTTACCAAGGCTTCTGACCATTTGCGGCGCAGGGTAGCCTAAAATCCGCCACCGCATGGCAAGTGAATCCAAGTCCGGGTTTTTCCAACGACTCAAAGAGCGTCTGACTCGACCCGGCGGCGGTCTCGGCTCGGGGCTCGCCCGTCTCTTCGGCGCTCGTCGGATCGACGCCGAAGTTCTCGAAGAGCTCGAAACCCGATTACTCGCCGCAGACGTCGGTGCGTCCGTGACCGAAGAATTGCTCGAAGGATTACGCGGCCGCGTCGCCCGACAACAATTGAGTGACGTCGATGCGTTGCTCGCAGCGCTACGCGATGACATCACGGCGATGCTCTCACCCGTCGCCAAACCGCTCGTCGTCGATCGCAGCGCAAAGCCTTACGCCATTCTCGTCGTCGGCGTGAATGGATCGGGAAAAACGACGACCATCGGCAAACTCGCACATCGACTCGGTCAGCAAGGACTGCGCGTCGTCCTGGCCGCGGGCGACACCTTCCGTGCCGCCGCGGTGGAACAAATCGGCGTTTGGGCCGAACGTACCGGCGCCGAACTCGTTGCGCAGCAAACCGGCGCAGACCCGGCTGCGGTCGCCTTCGATGCACTCAGCGCTGCGCGCAGCCGAGGAGCGGACGTGCTCATCGCCGACACGGCGGGGCGCCTGCAAGCCCAGTCGCACCTCATGGAAGAGTTGCGCAAAGTTCGTCGCGTGATGGGCAAGGTCGACCCGTCGGCACCCCACGAAGTTCTGCTGGTACTCGATGCCAACCAAGGCCAAAATGCGCTCGCGCAAGCGGTGCAGTTTCACGAGGCCGTGGGTGTCACGGGTCTCGTGCTCACCAAACTCGACGGTACTGCGAAGGGCGGCATCGTGCTCGCCATCGCCAAACGTCTCGGATTACCGATACGTTTCATCGGTATCGGCGAGGGTGCAGAAGATTTCGGCGAGTTCGACGCTGCGGCCTTCGCCGCGGCACTTGTCGAGGGAAGAACATGATTCGTTTCGATCACGTATTCAAAAAATACCCGAACGGACGCGAGGCCTTGCACGACGTCTCCTTCGAGGTGAAAGCCGGGGAATTCGTGTTTCTCACCGGTCGGTCGGGCGCCGGCAAGAGCTCGGTGCTCAAGCTGCTGACACTCATCGAGCGCCCCACGCGCGGCACGGTCACCGTCAACGGACAGGAGACGAGCGACCTGCCCTCACGCGCCATTCCCGCGTACCGTCGTCGGCTCGGCATCGTCTTTCAAGATCACCAACTCCTGATGGATCGGCCGGTGTACGACAACGTCGCACTGCCGCTCATGGTGTCGGACACCCGCTTTCGCGATATCGACAAACGTGTTCGGGCTGCCCTCGACCAAGTGGGGCTGCTCGGCAAGGAGCGCGTGTCGCCCGCCGAACTCTCCATCGGTGAGCAACAACGTATCGGGATCGCCCGCGCGGTCGTCGCCCGACCCACGGTGCTCATCGCCGACGAGCCCACCGGCAATCTCGATCACGGGCTCGCGCGAGAAGTGATGAATCTGTTCCGCCGTTTCCAGGATGTGGGTGTGACGGTGCTCATTGCCACGCACGACATGGCGCTGGTCCGTGAATTTGCGCAGCGCGAGATTCTCATCGACGAGGGCCGCGTATTCAGCGCGACACCTCCCGAGCCCGGATCGGGCGCCGGCGCCTCGGCTGCGGGAGTGCTCGCATGATTTCGCCCGGTACCTATTTTTCTAGGCACGCGCAGGCGTTGTTGTCCGCGTTCGGTCGGTTGATCCGTCAGCCGCTCGGCACCGTCCTCACGGTGTTCGTGATCGCCATCGCACTCGCCCTGCCCACGACCCTTTGGCTGCTCGTCAAAAATGCACGGATCGCCACCGGCGACGTGACGGACTCCATCGAGCTGTCCGTCTTCTTTAAGGCCGACGTCCCGCTCGAACAAGCCGAGCAGCTCGCCGCCGCGGCGCGCCAGCGTCCCGGCGTCGGCGAGGTGACGCTGATCGCCGCCGATGACGCACTCGAGGAGTTCCGCCAGTACTCGGGTTTCGGCGCCGCCCTCGATGCCTTGCAGGGTAATCCGCTGCCACACGTCATCGTCGTGAAGCCCGAAGTCCTGTACGCGAATCCGAGCGGCGTCGAGTCGCTCAAGCGCTACCTCGCCGCATGGCCAGAGGTCGAGACGGTCCAGTTCGACGGCGAGTGGGTGCGCCGACTGACCGCTATCCTCGACCTGCTTCGGAACGTGTTCGTCGTGTTCGCCGTGGTCCTCGGCATCGGGGTGCTCGCGGTGGTCGGCAACGCCATCCGACTCGAGATCCGTGCGCGTCGGTCCGAGATCGAAGTCACCAAACTTGTTGGTGGCACCAACGCGTTCGTGCGTCGTCCGTTCTTGTACGAGGGGGTCATCTTCGGCCTTCTGGGGGGTGGCGCGGCCGTCGGCATCGTGAGCCTCGCCGTCGCGAGTCTGATCGAGCCGGTCAGCCGATTGGCGTTGCTGTATGGCGGGCAGTTCGTGCTCTCGGGGATCGGCGTGATCGAGGCAATCGTGCTGGTTGTCGGAGGTGCGTTGCTCGGCGTGATCGGCGCCTGGCTCGGCGCTGCCCGATTGATTGCTCGCATCGAGGCACGGGGCTGATTGATTCTTAAGTGAATCAATAAAAGAGATTCGGTCTTTATTGACTCTTCTTAAGGTCAGATGAACCTCGCCGGGTATTAGCACTCCAAAAAGCCGAGTGCTAATATTTCGTCCGAGGTATCCGCCCGAATGACATCCCAAGTCCTCGCTCCGCGTTACTCAGAACTTGCAGTCGCCGGCCCGCTCGGCAGCCTCGACGCGTATCTCGATCGCGTCTCGCAGGTGCCCGTGCTCTCGCGCGAGGACGAGCAAGCGTTGGCGCGTCGCTTCCGCGATCAGGGGGATGTCGACTCTGCGCGTGCACTCGTCCTGTCCCATCTGCGCTTCGTGGTTCACATCGCTCGCGGTTATGCCGGCTACGGTCTGCCGATGGGCGACATCGTCCAAGAAGGCAACCTCGGTCTCATGAAGGCCGTGAAGCGGTTCGACCCAGAGATGGGCGTGCGGCTGGTGTCGTTTGCGGTGCACTGGATCCGCGCCGAGATCCACGAATACGTGTTGCGCAACTGGCGCCTCGTGAAGGTGGCGACCACCAAGGCCCAGCGGAAGTTGTTCTTCAATCTTCGTCGTCTCAAGAAAAACCTCTCCTGGCTCTCGCCCGAAGAGACCCGTACCGTCGCCACGGAACTCGGCGTCTCCGAGCGCGAAGTCACCGAGATGGAGCGTCGTCTGTCGGCGCGGGATCTCTCGTTCGATCCGGTGGCGCTCGATTCCGAGGAAGACGAGGTCCATTCACCGGCGGCCTACCTGCCGGCGCCCGATGCGGATCCAGCGGATCAAGTCGAGAGCGAAGAATGGGAAGACGACCAGCACGCGCGTCTGATGAGCGCGATGCAGTCGCTCGATGAGCGCAGCCGGGACATCCTGAGAAGTCGTTGGATGGCCGGAGATGCCGAAAAAGCCACGCTGCACGATCTTGCTGCGAAGTACGGCGTATCGGCTGAGCGCGTGCGTCAGCTCGAAGCTAATGCCATCAAAAAGCTTCGCGGCCTGATGCTCGAACCCGCTTAATCGACCCCGGTCTCGGGCGCAGGCGGCGTCGTCGCGCGGCTGTAGCCTCTCGGTCGAATGGCCACGGTATTGACGATGCGCGTGCATCGCCGGCCATCGGCGAGATAAAACCCGTACTCGAACGAGGGTGTCGCGCGGTTGTCCCGCGCGAGCGTCTCGCGAATGCTGTGCTCGAGGTCTACGGGAAACTCGAAACGCAGTTCGAGATCGGTGCTGCCGCCCAACTCGAAGTCGACCGAAAGTCCGCGCGTCCACGTCGAATAGCCCGGAAAGACGCGCGCGCACGCAAGCGCAGCGATCGGATCGGCGAGCGCGGCCTGATAGCCCCCGAACATCACGCCGCCGGGATTTCTGGAGATGCCGTTGAGCGGCAGACGAATGCGGACGTGGCGCCATTCGCGATCCATCTCGAGCACTTTGATGCGCATGAACCAGAACGGCGGATACAACTCGAGCATGCGCGCGTCGGAGAGCACGCGACGATCCGACATGAAACGCAAAAAGCGCTGCATCAGTCGGGGCTTCGATGTCGGGGTGCTCACTTCATGGCCTCCTCGAATACGATGGTGTGGAGCATCGCCGTGCGTACGGGATTCGGCGAGTAGCCACCGGCAAGCGTGATCGCAAGCGGTAGTCCGTGACGTCGAGTCCAATCGAGTACGCAGCGATCACGCGTACGAATACCGTCATCGCTCAGATTGAAACGTCCGTACCGATCGCCTGCGGCGACGTCGACTCCCGCGAGGTAGAACACGACGTCCGGGCTGAAGTTTTCGATGAGCTTCGGCAGATTGATCTCCAGTGTCGAGAGGTAGGCGTCATCATCGATGCCATCCGGCAAGCCGACATCGAGCGACGAACGCATTTTGCGGGAAGGGTAATTGCGCTCGCCATGCATCGAGAACGTGAAGACGGAATCATCACCCTCAAAAATGGCCGCCGTGCCGTTGCCCTGATGGACGTCGAGATCGATGACGAGTGCGCGCTCGATACGCTTTTGGTGCTGCAGACGACGAATGGCAACGGCGATATCGTTGAGCACGCAAAAGCCTTCGCCATGATCGGCGAAGGCGTGATGCGTCCCGCCCGCCAAATTGCCACCGCGACCCTGCTCGAGCGCCGCCTCCGCGGCGAGTATCGTTCCCTGCACGGCGAGCCTCGAACGTCGAAGAAGTCGAGGTGACCACGGAACGCCGATCGCGCGCTGCTCTGTGGCGCTCAAGCCCTCACCGAACAATCGATCGAGATAGTCTTTTTCGTGGACGCGCTCGAGGTCGGCACGCGTGGCCTCTTCGGGCAGCATGATGTTGGCTGCCGGTAACAGACCCGTCTCGCGCAGACGGTCGTACACCAACGTGTACTTGACCATCGGAAAGGGGTGCCCCTCGGGCAGTGGCAGGTAGTAGTCGGGATGATGGCTGACTTTCAAGTTCGGTCCGAATGAGCTAGAACTACGCGCGCCCTGGGACCAAGAGGATGCCCGATGTCGAGCTCTGACGCACCCGCCGCCAAGACGGTCCCTTATCCGCATCCCGCCTACGCCTGGTACGTCGTCGTCGTGCTGCTGCTCGCGTACATCCTCGCGTTCATCGATCGCGAGATCATCGCCCTGCTCGTGCCCGACATCAAAGCGAGTCTGCAAATCAGCGATACGCAGATGAGCTTGCTGCTCGGCGGTGCGTTTGCCGTGTTCTATACGTTTTTCGGGGTGGCGATCGCCTGGCTCGCCGACCGCGGCAACCGTCGATTGCTGATCTTCTGGGGCATCGTGTTCTGGAGCCTGATGACCGCCGCCTGCGGCTTCGCCACCTCCTACGCCGCGCTCTTTCTCGCCCGAGTCGGCGTGGGCGCGGGCGAGTCGGCGCTCAACCCGTCGGCACTCTCGCTGCTCAAGGATTACTTCCCACCCGAAAAAATCGGTCGTGCGATCGGGCTTTACACCGCTGGCGTGTCGAGTGGCAGCGGTCTCGCCTTCATTTTCGGCGGTGCGGTCTACCCGAAGATCAAAGAAATGGGCCCTGTCGAACTACCGCTGCTCGGCTGGCACGAGCCCTGGCAGCTGATGTTCATTTACGTGGGCCTTCCTGGACTGCTCGTCGCCTTGCTCGTTCTGACGATCCGCGAACCGGTCCGTCGCGAGTTCCTCGTGAGCGGCCTAAAGCCCATCGCTTCGCCGGTGAACAAGACGCTCGTCTATCTCTTCGATCGTTGGCGTGCGTTTTTGGTGCTGTTCTTCGCGCTATCGGGCCTTGCCATCATGGCCTACGGGATCGGCTTCTGGATTCCCGAGTTCCTCCGTCGCACTTATTCTTTGACACCCGAAGAGCTCGGGTTCTGGATTCAGTGGCGTGGCGTCATCACCATCGTGTTCGGACTGATCGGCGTTCTCATCGGCGGCTGGATGAGCGATTACTTCCAGTCGCGCTACGAAGATGGCTACGTGCGCGTCTGTCTCGTCTCTTTCGTGGTGATGGCCATCGGCTATTGTTCCTTCACCCTGATGCCTTCACCGCTGCTTGCGGTGCTCGCGCTCATTCCGGCGACGCTCGGCGCCGCAGCGCCCACCGCCGCCGGTGCAGCGGCCGTGGTGTCGATATCGCCGCCGACGATGCGCGCGCAAGTGATTGCGCTCTATTATTTCGTGCTGAACGCCGTCGGGTTTTTCATTGGGCCCACCGCCGTGGCGCTCGTGACGGATTTCTACTTCGCCGACGAAGCTCAGTTGCGCTATTCGATGTTCGTCGTCGCGACCTCCGTTTCGGTGATCGGCGGCGCTCTGCTCGTTTATAACCTGCCGCATTTCCGCGCTGCGGCGCGGGAAGCGCGACAGTGGTCCGGCGGAGCCGCCTGAGCCGTACAATCGCGGGCAGTTCAAGAGGAAAACGCCATGGCCAATGCCCCCGTCGACCCGAAGCTCCCCATCCTGCAACGCGACCATCGCAGCGTGATGGGCAAAGTGCTCTACACCAGCAAGAAACCGGAGCGGCTCAATCAGGAGCGCGGTCGGGAGTTCTTCCGAATCGACGTACACGCCGATGGCACACGTACCTGTACCGCACACTGCGAGATCGACGACCGACCGTCGGTGATGCGCGATATCACTTACTCGCTCGACGCCCAGTGGATGCCGACGGATTGCTTCGTTCGTTTGTCCGTCGGCAGCAAATTCATGGGCTCGGGTTGGTTCCGCTTTCATCCGCAATACGCCGAGTGCGAGACCTGGACCTCTCTCGAGGGGCGCGTCTCGCAGCGTATGGATATCGATACCCCGCTGCTGACGTTCCAGAATCATGCGATTGCCTGCGACGCCTGGCACCTTCGCCTCATTGATCAAAGAAAACCGGGTGTCGTGCAGCGCATCAAACAAATGCTGCTGTCCTCGCCCGATCATCGAGGGGCGACGGGTCCGATGCTGTTCTCCATCGGGCTCAACATCGTGTTCGTGGGCCCGGAGAAAGTGACGGTGGGTGCAGGCACGTTCGATGCCCTGCACTTTCAGTTCGTCGCCAATCCCGAGCTACCGCAAGAGCACCCGCCCTACGACGTCTGGTGCACCGCCGACGGGGAGTTCATTTTCCTGAAGGGCCAGGTTGCCGGATACATGCAGACCTATTACGAGCTCGTCGAACTCTCTCGCGGTCCGCATTGGGGCAACTGATCGACGATGTGTGACGAGCGTCTCGAAACGCACACTTCCAAGATTAGGACTTCCGTGTATACTCCGTTTTGGCGTAGTTGATGCACAACACGTAAGTTGTTGATTAAATTGGCTGCGCTGGCTTTTGAGGCTTTTTTGCCTCATTACTTTGGCGGTCGGCGCGGGCACGGTCGGGTAGCGGCCTCATTTGGCGGCTCCCGGGAATTCTCTCCGGAGGGTTCGAGCCGTTCACATTAGCGCTCGCGTAGTCGCTCCTTTGCAGCGGCTCACAACGACCGACCCGAGCTCGGCCTCGCCTTAAAAGAAACCCCGCGCGAGCGGGGTTTTTTTATGGGCGAAGACGGGAGAGTCGGCGATGGCGTGAACGCTCAGGGAAGATCGGTTCGCCCCATCAGCCATCGATCGCACTCGCGCGCAGCGCCACGACCTTCGTTGATCGCCCAGACGACGAGGCTTTGACCGCGACGGCAATCGCCCGCGGCGAATACGCCCGGCACGTTGGTCGCATATTCGCCGTAGGGCGCTTTCATGTTGGCGCGCTCATCGAGCTCGAGACCGAGATCTTGAGGTAGCGCGGTTTCGGATCCTGTGAACCCCATGGCGAGCAGCACGAGCTGGGCCGCTTGCGACTTCTCCGTGCCCGGCTGCTCGACCGGGACCAGCTGCCCGTTCGCGTTCTTCTCCCAGCGAACTTCGACGGTCACGATTTCCTTGACGCGACCCGTCTCGTCGCCCACGAATTTTTTGATCGTCGTGAGATACGCCCGAGGGTCTTTCCCGAACTTTGCCGCAGCCTCTTCTTGACCGTAGTCCATCTTGTAGACCCGCGGCCACTCCGGCCACGGGTTATCGGCGGCACGCTCGCCGGGCGGCTTCGGCATGATCTCGAACTGAGTGAGTGTGCGGCAGCTCTGACGCATCGCCGTGCCGACGCAGTCGGTGCCGGTATCGCCGCCACCGATCACGACGACATCCAAGCCCTTCGCATGAATTTTCGCTTTGGCAGGCCCCTTTCCGAGCATCGCCTGAGTCGCGCCCGTCAAGTAATCCATCGCGAAGTGCACGCCTGCGAGCTGGCGACCCTCGACGGCGAGATCTCGAGGCTGGGTAGCCCCGGTACACAAGACCACCGCATCGAAGTCGCGCCGCATCATTTGCGCGTCGTAGTTCTCACCCACGTTAGCGTTGCAAATGAACTTGATGCCTTCCTGCTCGAGGAGCTTGATGCGACGCATCACAACCGCTTCTTTGTCGAGCTTCATGTTCGGGATGCCGTACATGAGCAAGCCGCCCGGCCGATCGGCACGCTCGAGCACCGTAACGATATGCCCTGCTCGATTGAGTTGCTGCGCAGCCGCGAGCCCGGCGGGACCGGAGCCCACCACAACCACGCGCTTCCCGGTCCGAGCCGCCGGGAGCTCCGGAACCACCCAGCCCTCCTCGAAGCCCCGCTCGATGATCGCGTTCTCGATATTTTTGATGGTGACTGGCGGCGCGTTGATGCCGAGAACACACGAGCCTTCACAGGGTGCCGGGCATACCCGTCCCGTGAACTCCGGAAAATTATTGGTCTTGTGCAGACGATCGAGCGCTTCGCGCCACAGCCCCCGACAGACGAGATCGTTCCACTCGGGAATCAGGTTGTTGACCGGGCAGCCCGATGCGCCACCACTCATGAGCTTGCCGGTGTGACAAAACGGTACACCGCAATCCATGCAGCGAGCCGCCTGCGTGCGCAGTCTTTTTTCGTCGAGATCGTGGTGGAACTCTTTCCAGTCTTTGACACGCTCGAGGGGTGACCGATCGAGCGGTGTCTCGCGGAGGTATTCGATGAATCCTGTCGGCTTGCCCATGATCAGTTCCCTCCGACGCGAGCAAGATCGCGCGAGTTTTCTTCGAAGGCCGCCATGGTCGCTTCGTCTCCGGAGAGCCCTTGATCGTGCGCGCGCTTGAGGCAGGCGAGCACGCGCTTGTAGTCCTTCGGAATGACGCGAACGAACTTGGGTAGCTGCGTCGGCCAAGCGCTCAGAATCCGCGCCGCGACCGTGCTGCCCGTGAGCTCCGCGTGCCGCTTGATGAGACCCTGCAGCGCGTCGATATCCTCTTGCTCTTCGATACGGCCCACTTCGACCATCTGCATATTGATACGCGAGGTGAACTGCGCAGCTTCGTCGAAGACGTACGCCACGCCGCCCGACATCCCGGCGCCGAAATTGCGTCCCGTGGGTCCGAGGATGACCACTCGGCCGCCCGTCATGTACTCACAACCGTGGTCACCGACGGCTTCCACGACGGCATCAACGCCGCTGTTTCGTACCGCAAAGCGCTCACCTGCCTGTCCGCGAATGAACACCTCACCCGAGGTCGCACCGTACAACGCCACGTTGCCGATGATCATGTTGTCTTCGGCCTTGAACGTTGCCGCGCGCGGCGGATAGACGACGATACGTCCGCCCGAGAGACCCTTGCCCACGTAATCGTTGGCATCTCCCTCGAGCGTGAAACTCATCCCGCGCGGCATGAAGGCACCGAAGCTCTGGCCGGCCGAGCCGTTGAACCGAATGCGGATCGTGTCTTCCGGAAGACCCGCGCTGCCCCATTTTTTGGTGATCTCGCTGCCCGTGATGGTACCGACCACACGATGCACGTTACGAATCGGCAGGCTCGCCTCGACGCGCTCTCCGCGCGCAATCGCAGGACGACAGATCTCGAGCAGCGTCGTGACGTCGAGCGATTTGTCGAGGCCGTGATCCTGTTCGATGGTCTGGAAACGTCCGACTTCAGCGCCTGAGTCTGGCTGATAGAGGATGTTGCTGAAATCGAAACCCTGCGCCTTCCAGTGATCGATCGCAGCCGTCGGCTCGAGTCGATCGACGCGCCCGATCATTTCATTGATCGTGCGGAAGCCGAGCTCCGCCATGATTTCGCGCAGCTGCGTCGCGACGAACCGCATGAAGTTGACGACATGCTCCGGCTTGCCCGCAAAGCGCTCGCGCAGGCGCGGGTCTTGCGTCGCCACACCGGCCGGACAGGTGTTGAGATGACAGACGCGCATCATGATGCAACCGACCGAGACGAGCGGCGCAGTCGCAAAGCCGAACTCCTCTGCGCCGAGCAGGGCCGCGATCGCCACGTCACGCCCTGTCTTCAGCTGCCCGTCGGTCTCGACGACGATGCGGCTTCTCAAGTTGTTCAGCACGAGTGTCTGGTGGGCTTCGGCGAGACCGAGCTCCCAAGGCAAGCCGGCATGCGTGGTCGAGGTCAACGGCGAGGCGCCCGTACCGCCGTCGTGTCCGCTAATGAGTACGACATCGGCATGTGCCTTGGCGACGCCCGCAGCGATGGTGCCCACACCGACCTCGGCGACAAGCTTGACGCTGACTCGCGCGTCACGGTTCGCGTTCTTGAGGTCGTGGATGAGTTGGGCCAGATCTTCGATCGAGTAGATGTCGTGGTGCGGTGGCGGAGAGATGAGCCCCACGCCCGGCGTCGTGTGCCGCGCCTTGGCAATCCACGGATACACCTTGGTGCCCGGTAATTGGCCGCCTTCACCCGGCTTCGCACCCTGAGCCATCTTGATCTGCAGCTCTTTGGCCTGGACGAGATACTCGCTCGTCACACCGAACCGACCGGATGCCACCTGCTTGATGGCAGAATTTTTTGAGTCGCCGTTCGGCATCGGCACATAGCGATCGGGGTCTTCACCGCCCTCGCCCGTGTTGCTCTTGCCACCGATACGGTTCATGGCGATGGCCAAGGTCTCGTGGGCTTCCTTGCTGATCGAGCCGTAGCTCATGGCGCCGGTCTTGAAGCGCTTCATGATGCTGTCGATCGACTCGACTTCTTCTATGGGGATCGACTCCCCTTTCTTGAAGTCGAGCAGGCCGCGCAGGGTCGACAGATTCTTTGCCCGATCGTCGATCAACTCGGCGTAAGACTTGAACGTCGCATAGCTGCCCGTTCGAACCGCTTTTTGCAGGCGATGAATGCTCTCGGGATTGAAGACGTGAAACTCACCGTCCGCACGCCACTGATACTGACCGCCGGTGGGTAAGGCCTGCTCGCCTGCCGGACGATCGGGGAAGGCGGCGTTGTGACGCATCAGAACCTCGGCCGCGATCGTGTCGAGACCGATTCCGCCGACACGCGATGCCGTGCCAGTGAAATATTCGTCGATGACGTCCTGCCGAAGACCGACAGCCTCGAAGACCTGCGCGCCGTGATAACTCTGAACCGCCGAGATGCCCATCTTGGACATCACCTTGACCACACCCTTGGTTGCCGCCTTGGCAAAGTTGGCACAGGCCAACGAGTGATCGACGTTCGGCAGCAGATTGTCCCGGATCATGCCGTCGAGTGTTTCGAATGCGAGATACGGGTTGATGACACTGCATCCGTAGCCGATGAGCAATGCGAAGTGATGCACCTCTCGCGCCTCGCCGGTCTCGATGGCGAGCGACACGCGCATACGCAGACCTTCGCGAATCAAAAAATGATGCAGCGCAGAAACGGCGAGCAACGACGGGATCGCAGCCATTTCTTTGGTGACGCCGCGATCGCTGAGAATGAGGATGTTGACTTCTTCTTCGGTGATGAGACGACGAACCTCGGCACGTAGCTGCTCGATCGCCTTGGCCAAGCCCTCCTCGCCGCGTGCCGCACGGAAAAGCATGGAGACCGTGCCCACCTTGAGCCCCGGCATGGCCGCTCGCCGAATCTTCGCAAACTCCTCGTTCGTGACGACCGGCGCCTTCAGCTCGATGCGTCGGCAATCCGTCGGCTTCGGATCGAGCAAATTACCCTCAGTGCCGAGCCATACGTCGGATGAGGTGATGATCTCCTCGCGGATGCTGTCGATCGGCGGATTGGTGACCTGGGCGAACAGTTGCTTGAAGTAGTCGTAGATGAGGCGAGGACGCTTCGAGAGGACGGCGAGCGGCGTATCGTTACCCATCGAGCCGACCGCATCGACGCCGTCGCGCGCCATCGGGGTCATCAGAATGCGCTGATCCTCGAAGCTGTAACCGAAGGCGATCTGACGGGCGAGCAGTAAGTCTGGCTCGGGGGCCGGCAGCTGCGGCGCGGCGGGCAAATCTTTGAGATTGACGAGATGCTCGCCCAGCCACTCGGCATAGGGCCACTCGTTGCATACCGAGCGCTTGATCTCCTCGTCTTCGACGATACGACCCTGCTCGGTGTCGACCAAGAACATACGGCCTGGCTGCAGGCGTCCTTTTCGTTCGATTTGCTCGGGCGGGATGTCGAGCACACCCGCTTCGGAGGCAACGACGACCATGCCGTCTTTGGTTACGTAGTAACGACCGGGCCGTAGGCCGTTGCGATCGAGTACGGCACCGATACGAATACCGTCGGTAAAAGAAATTGCTGCGGGACCGTCCCAGGGCTCCATCAGACTCGAGTGGAATTGATAGAACGCCCGGCGAGCAGGGTCCATCGACTCGTGCTTCGACCAGGGCTCCGGAATCATCATCATCATGGCGTGCGGCAGCGAACGCCCCGCAAGCACCATGAGCTCGAGCACGTTATCGAACATCGACGAGTCGCTGCCGTTCACGTTGACGATGGGCGCGAGCTTTCGGGTATCCCCGCCGAACAGATGCGATTCGAGCAAGGCTTCGCGTGCACGCATCCAGTTGATGTTGCCGCGCAGCGTGTTGATCTCGCCGTTGTGCGCGATGTAGCGATACGGATGTGCACGATCCCAGCTCGGAAAGGTGTTGGTCGAGAATCGCGAGTGCACCAACGCGATCGAGGTTTCCATCAGCGGATGACGCAGATCGGGAAAATATTGATCGAGCTGCATGGTCAGCAGCATTCCCTTGTAGACCAGCGTCTTGTGAGAGAGGCTCGCGACGTACCAGTATTCGGCACCGCCGATCGTGGAGACGCGGATCTCGTTGTACGCGCGTTTACGAATCACGTAGAGCTTGCGCTCGAACTCGTCGGCGTCGGCGGTGTCGGGTCCGCGCTGCACGAACACCTGTCGCATGAACGGCTCGCTCACCCGCGCGGTTTCACCGAGCATGGAGTTGTCGGTCGGTACGGTGCGACCGCCGAGGTAGATCTGCCCCTCCGACTGAACGACCCGCGCAAAAATCTCCTCGATGCGACGACGCTGCGTCGCGTTGCGCGGCATGAAAATGAGTCCGCAGGCGTACTCGCCGGGCTCCGGCAAGGTGATGTGCGCTTTTTTGGCGGCGTCCTTTAAGAACGCGTGCGGCATCTGCAGGAGGACGCCGGCACCGTCACCGGTGTTGACCTCGCAGCCACAGGCACCGCGATGATCGAGGTTCTTCAGGACCTCGATGGCGTCACGCAGAACCTTGTTGGACTTTCGCCCTTGGATATCGACCACGAAACCGAAGCCACAGGCGTCGCGCTCGTTCTGGGGGTCATACAAACCCTGCTTGGCAGGCCGGGTGGTGCGGGCGCGAAGGCCCGTGGTGTGCTGGCTGTTCATCGACTCTCCCTACCCCCGGGACGACTATAACTACCCGTCTCCGCTTCGGAAAAGCATTTCTGCCTTATTTGACTCATTGTAATGAGTCAAACAAACTACACCTATGACAAAACGACTACAGGTGTTGTTCGACGACACCGAGTACACGGCGATCCAGGCTGCGGCGGCGAGCCGAGGGATGACCGTCGCGGAGTGGGTTCGGCAGTCGCTTTCGGCCGCGCGTCGAGAAGCCTCCACCGTCGACATCGATCGCAAACTCGCCGCCATTCGTTCGGCCGTCCGTCATTCCGCAGCCACCGGCACGGTCGAGCGACTGATCGCGGAGACCGAACGAGGCTATGCCGGTGCGGTGGGTGCCACGGCCGAAGGCCTCCCGAGTGGCGGCGGGTATTGAGGAGCGCTGGACGTGGTCTTCATCGATACCAGCATTCCGATGTATCTCGTGGGCGCGGCCCATCCGAACAAGGTCGACGCGCAAAGACGCCTCGAGACGCTCGTCACTCAACGCGTGCGACTGGTGACGGACGCCGAGGTCCTCACCGAGATCCTGCATCGTTACACCTCGATCGAGCGCCGCGGCGGGATCCAACCCGCACTCGATGCGTTGCTCGGCGTCGTCGACGAGGTGGTGACGATCGACCGAGAGATCGTGGAGCACGCCAAACACTTGGTCCTTCAGTACCCAGCCCTGCCCGTCCGCGCCGCGCTGCACGTGGCGACGATGCAGCGCCAGGGCATCGAGAACGTACTCAGTTTCGATCCGGCCTTCGATCGGGTGCCCGGACTGACCCGCCTGCGCTGAGTCGCCCGAATTCGAACGGGATTCCGACTAGAACGGAATGGGCTGACCGTCCCAGGCCCAGAGTCGGCCGCTGTCGCTCGGCGTGAGCCGGTCGATGACGCGCAGCAACGCGTGAGCCGACTGTTCGGCCGTGAATAACTTGCCCGGCGCGACGGCCGTCTGGAAAGGCTTCGAGAGGCGCGTGTCGACCGTGCCCGGATGCAACGCCACGCAGATGCCTTGCGGATTGCGCTGACGGAGTTCGATCGCGACGTTTCGGACCAGCATGTTGAGCGCGGCCTTCGAAGCGCGATAGGCATGCCAGCCGCCGAGCCGGTTGTCATCGATCGAGCCGACGCGCGCAGAGAGACATGCGAAAACCGACTTTCCATCGCGCCGCAGCAGCCCCACCGTGTGTTTGGCGATGAGCGCGGGTCCGATCGCGTTGACGGCAAATGCGCGAGCCATCGCCGTCGCATCGAGGCTGCGCCAGCTTTTCTCAGGCTGTAACCCTTCGGCGTGCAGCACGCCCGTCGCGACGAACACGAGATCGAGCGGCCCCTCGGCGCCTGCGGCAGCCGCCACGGCGGCGATCGAGGATTCGTCCTCGAGCGCAAAACGCAACGGCGCTTCGGCGCGGCGCGACGCTGCGTAAACGCGCCCGACGCGCGGGTGGGCACGCAGAATTTCGACGCTGGCACCGCCGATTCCACCTGTTGCGCCAAACACCAGCGCGCGCAGCGGCGAGGCGAAACTCCCGAGCTCGGCGGGCACCTCATCGATCATGGTCGAACACTCCCGGAAAAATTTTTCCAAAGGTATTGCACTTGGGGTCGGTGTGCCTTACTTTTCGCGCGCATTGCGAGGTGCAACAACTAGATGAAGAAATACGCGGCGTCGCAAAACGACGATCCTGGACCCCGTCTCCTCAAGGTCAACCAGTACCTCGAGAAGAATTTTCCCGATTTTTTCGCGGAAGCCCGGTTCGACGTCGGTGACGACGACTATTTCCTCTACAGCCGATTCGGCCAGTATCTCGCTCGCTCCATCGAGAACCGCCGCGCGCCACGCGCCAAGATCTACCGCGGTTTCACCGTGCTCAACAAGATGGCGGCCGTATCCCGGAAAGATCCCCAGGTCCGACGAATGCTCGTCTCGGGCCCGCTCGAACACCTGATCGATGCCCCGAAAGCCCGCGCGCTCGCCATGAAGCGCTTGTCGCCCGTCGCGCAGGGTTACCTCGAAAGCCTCTGCGAATGACGCCGGACTACGGCGCTCACGCCCGACTGGGTGTGGCAGTGCCGCAGGCCAACCCGACGGTCGAGCCCGAACTTCGCGCCTTGCTGCCCGACGGCGTGGCGGTTTACGCGACGCGGCTGACCCATCCTGCACCGGACGTCGAGACGCGACTCGATCACTATATTCGTCATATCCCCGACGCCCTCGCGACCTTCGGCAGCCTGCGTCTCGGCGCCTTCGGCTTCGGCTGCACCGGCTCGAGTTATCGCGTCGGTCCCGAGCTCGAAGATCAGCTCACCTCGCAAGCGGCTATCGATCGCGGTATTCCGGTGATCACGGCCGCCCAGTCGATCCGTCGCGCGCTTCGGGTGCTCAATGTTCGGCGCATCGCCCTCATCTCGCCGTATCCCGTGGCGCTGGCGGAGGCCGGTTATCGCTATTGGAGCGATGCCGGGATCGAGGTGGTCGGCAAGTTACGCGTCGATCCGGCTCTCACCGACACCCACGATATCTATGAATTAACGAGCCAGCATGCCCTCGATGCCGCGCTCGGACTCGCGCGCGGCAACGCCGAAGCCTACGTGCTAAGTGGCACCGGCATGCCCACACTCCAAACACTCCGTGTGCTACGCGGCCGGTTGCCGATTCCGGTGGTATCGTCCAATCTTTGTCTCGCTTGGGCGCTGCTGCAAACGAGCGCCCCGAACCTCGCGCCGTCGCACCCGCAGGACCTGCTGGCTGCATGACCGGCGCCCCATCAGGAGACTGACCGCCATGCAAGGACGCCCTTTCGGACTCATCGACCGTCGCACGGCCATCCAACTCGCGATGGCCTCGGGTATTGCGACGTCTCTCGCCGGCGGGAATGCACTTCTTGCGGCCAACGCGCTGCTGCAACGTCGGATCCCCTCGAGCGGCGAAGGTCTGCCCGCGGTCGGCGTCGGCACCAACAATTACAGCCCCACGACACCCGAGGAACGCGCCGCGCGTCGCGCCGTGCTCGAGCGCCTCACCGACTCGGGTCTACGCGTTATCGACACCGCTCCGCTTTATCGGGAATCCGAGCGGGTCATTGGCGAGTTGCTCGCGGACATCGGCAACCGACCCAAAGCCTTTCTCGCCACCAAAGTCACCGCGCCCAACAAGACCCGTGAAGAAGGCGTGGCCAGCATGGATGAGTCGATGCGTCGCCTGCGCACCGATTTCATTGAACTCATGCAGGTGCACAACCTCATCGGCACGGAGGTCTTGCTACCCCTCATCCGTGAGTGGGTCGCCGCGAAGCGCGTTCGCTACGTCGGTATCACCACCTCGCGGGACGAACAGTATTCGGAGGTCGCACGCTTGATGCGCACCGAATCGCTCGATTTCGTCCAGGTGGATTACTCGATTGGCAATCGGGGCGCAGCCGAGCAACTTTTGCCACTCGCAGCCGAACGCGGTATCGCAACCCTGATCAACCTACCCTTCGGTGGCCGACGCGACGGCAATCTGTTCTCGCGGGTGCGAGGACAACCCCTGCCCGATTGGGCCGCAGAATTCGAGGCGCGCAGCTGGGGTCAGTTTTTTCTGAAGTACGTGCTCTCACATCCGGCGGTGACCTGCGCGATCCCCGGCATGACCAAGGTCGCCAATCTCGAGGATAACCTCGGCGCTGCACAGGGCAGATTGCCCGATGCCGCCATGCGCAAACGCATGGAAGCGTTTTGGGACAGCCTGCCCGGCTGATCGTCGCGCATGGATTCACTGTCGCAGTTCACGCTGGGTGCTGCAGTGGGCGTTGCCGTCATGCGACGGCGCGCGCCGGTTTGGAAATCGGCGTTGTGGGGCGGATTTTGCGGCACGCTGCCCGATCTCGACTCGCTCATCGATCACGGCGATCCGATCCGTAACATGACTTTTCATCGCGCCGAGAGTCATTCGCTTTTTTATTTGACCTTGATCTCGCCGGCGCTCGCATGGTTGATATCGCTCCGCGAGCGCGGACTCTTCCGCTTGTGGTGGCTCGCCACCTTTCTCGTCTTGTTCACGCATCCGCTGCTCGACGTCATGACGATCTACGGCACGCAGTTATTCCAGCCTTTCGTCGATACGCCCTACGGCATCGGCAGCGTGTTCATCATCGATCCCCTGTTCACGATTCCCTTGATCGTGGGGCTGGTGGCGACCGGCGTCTCCCGCAGCGTGCGGCGTCATCGATGGACGAGCATCGGTCTCGGCGTCGCCGTGGCGTATCTCGGATGGAGCATGACGGCACAAACGCTCGCGACACGAGCGGCTGAGCGTAGCCTTGCGGCGCAGGGCATCGAAGTCGAGCGTCTGCTCGTCACGGCTACGGCATTCAACACCGTGCTCTGGCGTATCGTCGCGATGCAACCGGGCGGAGCGGTTTATCACGAGGGGTTCTACTCTCTACTCGACGAACCGGGGTCGATTCGATTCGACAGATTCGAAAGCGATCGCGCACTCTTCGACGCTCTACGCGGCAATTGGGGGCTAGAGCGCATGGCGTGGTTCAGTCACGGGTTCTTCAGGGTCGCGCGGCGAGACAACGAAGTGACGATCGCGGATTTGCGTATGGGCCAAGAGCCGGCGTACGTCTTCGACTTTGCCGTCGCAGAGGGCTCTCCCAATCCCGGTTGGCGCGAGATCGACTATCGCTCCGTCGGCGATCGAGGCGATGTCGACGCTCTACTCTCTTGGCTCGGACCCCGGATCGCGGGATCGGGTTTGCCGCCGCCTCGCACCCGATCAAAATCTCTCGAGACTGTGGAATGACTCGACAAGTGATCTTCGACTGCGATCCGGGTGTCGACGACGGCGTCGCATTGCTGCTTGCACTATCAGCCAAAACGGAAATCGAATTACTCGGCATCACCACCGTCGCTGGCAATGTCTCGGCCGAGCTGACGGCACGAAACGCCTGCGTAATTCGCGATATTGCACGGCGACCCGAGGTTCCGGTTTTTGCCGGTTGTACGAGGCCTCTTGTTCGAGACCCCGTCGAGGCCGGACATTTTCACGGTGAGTCGGGACTCGGCGATTTGCCGATCCGCGAGCCGACCTGCGGCGCTGATCGCGAACATGCGGTCGACTTTCTCGTTCGCACCTTGAGCAACGCACCGCGCGAGAGCGTCTCGCTCGTGATCACCGGCCCGATGACTAATGTGGCCACCGCCCTGA
>JBMTZJ010000002.1:0-39054 GCA_049455515.1 Steroidobacteraceae bacterium | reverse complement strand
GCGAGTGCCGTACTCGGTCGAATCGCCGGTGTCGCGGAGCTTCCGCCGCTGGGAGGGCGCTTATGATCGAGCCCGTTCGGGAGGTTCTCGCCGTTGGCGCGCCGCTCATTCGATCGAATGTGGACACCGATGCCATCATCCCGTCGCGAGAAATGAAGTCCGTCTCGAAACGGGGCTTGGCGGAGGGTCTCTTTGCGGGTTGGCGATACACCACAGTCGGCGGACGCGATCCCAACCCGTCGTTCGTTCTCAATCAGTCGCGTTACGCGGGGGCGCGGATTCTGTTGGGTGGAGAAAACTTTGGGTGCGGATCCAGTCGCGAGCACGCCGTTTGGGCGTTGCACGAATACGGCATTCGGGCCGTGATCGCGCCGTCGTTTGCTCCGATATTCTTTGGTAACTGTGTGCGCAACGGGATCGTGCCGATCCGACTCTCTGCGAAAGACATCGCGATCATTGCCGAGTGGATCGACGTCGATCCTCAAGCCCGCTTACTTAAGGTTAACGTCGCGCAGTTGAGTGTCGAAGCTGACGAGTCGGCGCGTTGGTCCTTTGAGCTCGACCTCGAGTCCCGCGACATGCTGCTCGAGGGTTTGGATGCCATCGATCTCACACTTAAAAACAAATCAGAGATCGACACTTTTCTCGCCCGTGATGCCGTCTCTCGCCCCTGGATTTATCAGCTTCCGGAGCAACCATGAACATTTTGGTGAGTGAGGTGGGTCCTCGCGACGGACTGCAGAGCATCCAGCCCATCATGCCGCTCGAGGCCAAGAAGGCCTGGATTGCAGCCGAGGCGGCGGCAGGCGTGACGGAGATCGAGGTCGGTAGTTTCGTCCCTGCCAAATTACTGCCGCAGCTTGCCGATACCGCGGAGCTCGTTCGTTTTGCGCGGACGCTCCCCGGGCTCACCGTGGCCGTGCTCGTACCGAACCTCAAAGGGGCGGAAGCGGCGGTGGAAGCGGGCGCCCATAAGATCACGATTCCGTTGTCGGCATCCGAGACGCATAGCCTCAAGAACGTTCGTCGAACTCAGGCGCAAATGCTCGAGGAGGTGAAGGGGATCGTCGCCTTGTTGAGTCGTCTGCCTGCGGAGCAGAGACCTAAATTCGAGGGCGGCCTCTCGACGGCCTTTGGATGTACGCTCGAAGGCGTCGTGCCGCCGGAGCGCGTCGTCGCTCTCGCGGAGGCGCTGATGTCGGCAGGCTGTGACGAGGTCGGGCTCTCGGATACCACAGGCTACGCCCATCCGACGCAGGTTCGCGACCTCGTGCGTCGGGTGCGGGCCGCGATCGGCGAACATGCGCTCTCGGGATTACATCTACACAACACGCGCGGTTTGGGGCTTGCAAACGTTCTGGCAGGGCTCGAGGTCGGAATCACGACGTTCGACAGTTCGCTCGGCGGGCTCGGCGGTTGTCCGTTTGCACCGGGCGCCTCCGGAAATATCGTCACGGAAGATCTGGTGTTCATGCTCGAAGCGATGGGGCTGCGTACCGGCATCAACCTCGGAAAACTGATCGAGGTTCGCGAGATCCTGCGTTCGGCGCTGCCGGGCGAGGCGCTGTACGGGTTCACTCCCGATGCGGGACTTCCCCGCGGGTTCACACAGGAGCATGTGTGATGACGTCGGATACCAATGCGGCGTGGCAGCCCCTGCGCGGAATCAAGATCGTCGAATTTACCCATATGGTGATGGGCCCTGCGGTCGGTACCATCCTGGTCGAGCTCGGTGCGGAGGTGGTGCGTATCGAACCGATCGGGGGCGACGCCACCCGAAAACTGTCGGGCTCCGGGGCGGGTTATTTCCCGATGTACAACCGGAACAAAAAAAGCATATGTCTCGATCTCAAAGATAAAACGGGTCTCGAGGTTGCGAAGCGACTCTGTCATGCCGCCGATGTGGTCATCGAAAACTTTCGTAATGGCGCGATGGAGAAACTCGGTCTCGGCTACGAGGATTTGGTCAAAACCCACGAGCGTTTGATCTACTGCTCGGAGAAGGGCTTTCTGTCGGGGCCGTACGAGAATCGAACGGCGCTCGATGAGGTGACGCAGATGATGGGCGGGCTCGCGTACATGACCGGACCTCCCGGCCGACCGTTACGTGCCGGCACCTCGGTCATCGACGTGACGGGAGGAATGTTTGGTGCGATCGCGATCCTTGCGGCCATCGAGCATCGCCACCATACCGGTCGCGGTCAAAAGGTCAGCAGCGCACTCTTCGAGACCACCGTTTTTCTCGTCGGTCAGCACATGGCCCAGATGGCGGTGACCGGGCAGCCGGCGAAGCCCATGCCGGTGCGTATTTCGGCTTGGGCGATCTACGACGTGTTCGAGACGCGCGACGCGGAGCAGGTTTTCATCGGGATCGTCTCGGATGGTTTATGGCAAAAGTTCTGTGAGGCGTTTTCATTGAGCGCGCTGGCTCAGGATGACTCACTCAAAACGAATGCGCAGCGGGTCGCCCAACGTGACGCGCTACTGCCGAAAGTCCGCGAGCTGATCAAGCAATATTCAAAGGACGAGCTCGTGCCGATCTTGGAACGCACGGGTTTGCCCTTTGCGCCCATCGGCAAACCCGAGGAGCTTTTCGACGACCCCCATCTGGCGGCGAGCGGTGGACTCGGCGCGACGGTGCTACCCGATGGACGCGCCACGCGTTTACCCATTCTGCCGATTGAGATGGACGGGCGCCGTCCGACGCAGGGCGGTACACTGGCGCGGCCGGGCGAACACACCGATGAGGTCTTGGCGGGCGTGGGGTATTCGGTCGATCAAATCCGCGATTTGCGCGCGCGAAAGATCGTCGACTAGGTTTAAGGGCACACTACGGAGAGTTCCGCATGAGTCACGACGGTCTCGATATCGTCGGTATCAACGATGAGCTTCAGGACGAGGAGCGCCTCGTTCGAGACTCGGTCGCGCGTTTTGTGGATAGCGAAGTGCTGCCAATTATTGGTCGGCATTTTGCCGATCATACGTTTCCGAAAGATCTCATTGCGCCGATGGCCCGGCTCGGTTTGCTCGGCTCTTCGATCGACGGGTACGGCTGCGCGGGCCTCAATGCCGTGAGCTACGGACTGATTTGCCAAGAGCTCGAGCGCGGCGACTCCGCGATTCGCAGCTTCGTATCCGTCCAATCCTCGCTCTGCATGTACCCCATCTACACCTACGGCTCGGAGGCCCAGAAGTCACGTTGGTTGCCGGGCATGGCTAAGGGCGAAATCGTCGGTTGCTTTGGACTCACCGAATCTCATGGGGGGTCCGATCCCCTCAACATGAACACGACCGCCCGTCGACGCGGCAGCGATTGGGTGATCAACGGCTCAAAAATGTGGATCACCAACGCGCCGATCGCCGATGTGGCCGTGGTTTGGGCGCTGACGGAGGAGGGCGTCCGAGGCTTTTTGCTCGAACGCGGGATGCCGGGCTTCACCGTCCAAGAAATCGAGCGCAAGTTTTCGTTGCGGGCCTCGGCAACCGGCGCGCTTTTCTTTGACAACGTCGTCGTACCCGAGGCCAATCTGCTGCCCGGGTCGACCGTGGGGCTCAAGGCGCCGCTCTCGTGTTTGACGCAGGCGCGTTTCGGTATCTCGTGGGGCGTGCTCGGTGCCGCGCAAGCCTGTCTCGATGAGGCGCTGCGATACAGCAAAGAGCGCGTGATGTTTGGCCGCTCGCTCGCGGCGACCCAAGCCGTTCAAATCCGACTCGCCGAAATGGCCCGTAAAATCGCCGTAGGGCAGACGTTGTCGTTACAGCTTGCGCGCCGAAAGGATCGCGGAATTCTCACCCCTGTTCAGGTGTCGCTCGCGAAGTGGAACAACTGTCGATCGGCCATCGAAATTGCGCGCGATGCGCGTGATCTACTGGGTGGCGCCGGAATTCTGGCCGAGTATGCGCCGATACGACACGCGCTCAACCTCGAGAGTGTCATCACCTACGAGGGAACCGAGACGGTTCATCAACTCTCTTTGGGGCGAGCGCTGACGGGGCTGAATGCGTTCTAAATGGGATTTGGGGGAGGTCGCCTGAATGTCCAGGATCTCGATGGCCGCTGCGCTGATGAGTGCGGTCGGTGGGTGGGCACCAGAGAACTTGGCAAGCGAGCGATCGAGTGACACCGCACCGTCATGGCAGGTCGCCCTCGGGTATACCGCGGACGTTTGGCGTACCGTCGACGGTGGCGCGCGCGAGGGCGATACCGTCATTGGTCAGGCGGAGTTCGCACTCGACGTCGAGGCGGGCGGCGGTTTGCGCTCTCGAGTGCATGTCATCCACAACAACGGCAAAAGTTTCAGTGAAATCGTGGGCGATTCCTTCGTCGTGAGCAACATTGAAGCGGACCGAGCTACCCGCTTGCTCGAGGCGTGGATGGAGTACGCGCCGAGCACCGACAGACGAGGGCTCAAGCTCGGCGTTTACGACCTCAACTCCGAATTTGATGTCAGTGAAGTCGGCGGAGCGCTCATCAATTCGACGTTCGGCATCGGCGTCGACGCCGCACAGTCCGGCGTCTCGGGTCCGTCGATCTTTCCGTACACCGGCCTTGCGTTACGGGGGCGTTGGGGTTTCGACGATCGTTGGATGGTTCAGGGCGTCATCATCGATGCCGTCCCCGTCGACCAGGACTCTCCGCGTCGATTCACGTCATTGAAGATCGATTCCGACGAGGGTGCGTTGTGGGTGGGCGAGCTCGAACGTCGCGGAGATCGTTGGCGGACCGTCATCGGACATTGGCGTTACACGGCGAGCTTCGAAGAATTTGACGGCGTTGCCGCAGGATCCGGGCGCCGCTCGTCGCGTAACTCCGGCACCTATGGACTGATTGAAGGTCCGGTATGGGAGGCAGGGGATCGACGCTTGCTCGCGATGCTCCGACTCGGCGCGGCTCATCCGCGGTACAACGTCATCGGCTCTACTGCGCAGGCCGCGCTGGTGCTCGAGCGGCCCTGGCTCCGCCGGGAGGGTGAGCATTTTGCGATCGGAATCGCCCGTGCGCGCAACGGTCGGCCTGCGCGCCGTTTGGCCGACTCGCTCGGAGAGCCCTTGACCGGCTCCGAGACGGTCATCGAGATGACGTGGCGGATTCCGCTCGCGGAGAGACTTGCGATCCAGCCTGACGTTCATTTCATCCGTAACCCCGGCAGCGTCACGGGCTCTCGCGACGCCTTCGCGACAGGACTTCGTATCGAAATCGATCTCACGCCCCCCTGAGCCAAGCGTGAGCGGGTTGGAAAGCTTCTGGACTTCATCGGCAGCGGGATTCATCGTCGCCTTCGCGGTGGGCCTACTCATCGGCGTCGAGCGTGAGCGGCGCAAACGCGATCCCGCAGTCGGTGCGGCAGGTGGCATCCGCACGCACGTCATCGTCGCGTTGGCCGGCGCCCTGGCGGTGCAGTTCCCGGGAGTTTGGCTGGTCATCGCAGGCGCAGTGTTCGTCGGCGCGCTCGTCATCATCGCGTACTGGCGTGCGCCGGGCGCAGACCCGGGTCTGACGAGCGAGGTCACGCTGTTTACAACCTACCTGCTCGGCGCGCTGGCCCCGCGTTTTCCGGAGCTCGCGGGCGCCGTCGGGGCCGTCATAGCATTGGTACTCGCCTTGCGGACGGCGCTACATCACTTAACCAAAAAAGTGATGTCGGATCGGGAGGTGCTCGATCTATTGCTGCTCGCGGCGTCAGCGCTCGTGATCCTCCCGCTAATGCCCGATCGATCGGTCGACGCGGCAGGTGTCATCAACCCGCAACGGATCTGGAGGCTGACCTTGCTGGTCCTCTTCATGAACGCCGTCGGGTATCTCGCGTTACGCGGCCTAGGTCCGACCCGAGGACTGCCGCTCGCCGCGTTTTTCGGTGGATTCGTTTCGAGTACGGCGACCATCGGCGTGCTCGGGAGTCGAACTCAGCAAGAGCCTGAAACCGCACAATTGACCGCAGGCGCCGCGATGCTCTCTTCGGTTGCAACGCCTATACAACTGCTCGTGCTTCTGGCCGCGATCGATCATGCGCTCTTCGTTCAATGGTGGTGGCCCGCATTCATCATGATCGCGATCGCTGCGGCGTCTGCCGTCGTGCTTCTGCGACGCGATGGCAATCGGGTTGATCACGCGATGACGACGTTCAAAGGTCGTGCCTTTCAGCCTCTTCAGGCCATCGTCTTCAGTGTGACCGTGACCGTGATTTTGTGGTGTGCGGCGTGGCTCGAGCGGGTCATGGGGACTGGCGGTGCCGTGACCGGGCTGATACTCGGCGGGCTGGCGGATGCGCACTCCGCCATCGTGGGCACAGCGAGTCTGGTAGCGGCTGAAGAGCTTGACCACCGCGTCGGGATGCTCGCGATACTGGGTGCGCTCGGGACGAACACGCTCGCAAAGCTTCTGGTGGCGGGAACGACCGGCGGAGCGCGCTACGTCCTGCGTTTGGCGCCCGGCTTACTGCTCATGTGGCTCGCCGGAGCCGTCGTCGTCATGATCAGCCTGTCATCGTCGACGGAAATGCCATGAGTTGAGCGCCGCGACTGCGCCTCGGAATCTTGGTCTGGAAACGACCGGGTTTGATCACGAGAACGTCGCAATTGAGCGCATCGAGCACGGCTTCCGCCGTGTTGCCAATCAGTAAGCGTTTGAATCCGGACCGGGAAATCGCCCCCATCACCACGATGCTCGCTTTCTCTGATTTTGCGGCCTCCGGGATGGCCTCTCGTGGCGACCCCTGTAAGACCGAGAGTCGATGGGAGGGCAGCGGATGCCGCGCCACTTCGGTGACCAAGGCTTTTCGGGCTCGTGCCAACGCAGCGGAGGTGCGCTCCGCGTCGATGATGATCGGAGCCGCCGTCCAATTTGCGGTGATGAGCGTGGCGGGCGCCACACAGTGAATGATCCGCAGACTGCCGCGCAGAATCGAGGTGAGCTGTCCACTCGCCTGGAGCAGCGTGGCGTCGAGTCGGGCAGGCTTGGCGTTTTCATGAAACGGATCGATCGCCGTGAGCACGACGGGCCGATGGTAGGGCTTCGGCAACTTCACCAGGAGAACCGGACAGGGCGCCTGTCGAAGGAGTTCCCAGTCGGTGTATGCCAACATCCACTTGGCGACATGCTTGCTCGCATGACGCTCCGCGACGATGAGATCGGCCTTGGTGCGAATCGCGCGCCGAACGATGGCCTCAGCGGGAGGATAGTCCCACTCCGCGGCGCAGGTGACCTCGATGTCGTGCGATCGAATACGTTGCGCGATCGTCTCGAGACGGGCCAATACTTTGGCGAGTCGTTGCGCCTCATAGTCTTTGAGACTGAGGCGTCGCGCATCCAGCGCATCGACCAGTACGGTATCGGAGAGCGCGTGAAAGAGCTCGAGGGTCGCTTTGCTTGCCTTGGCGATTTGGGCGGCCTTACGGACGGCGGGCATCGAACGCGCATCGATATCCTTGATGGCGACGAGTATTTTCTTGATGGGTTGCATGGAGCCTCCGAGTACCGAGTGACGAGAATCCACTTATAGGTACAAGTCTCAGGGTAAGGTGTCGAGAGCGCATCCGTACGTTCACGTATGATTAGAAAAAAAGGGGGTCGTCGTGTCCGCGCAACCGCAATTCCAGCCTTCGGTCTTTCAAGAGTTTTCGTCCGATGAGGTCCTCGTGGCCCCTGAGGAGTGCCGGGCGTACTCGAGCGATGTGTACTCCGAAGGTCGCATCGCGGCCGCCGTCCTGCGCCCCAAGGACCGTCAAACCTGCGCCGCGATGTTGAAGCAAGCCCTGCACGCGGGGTACTCGGTCATCCCGCGGGGAGGCGGACTGTCATACACGGGCGGGTATCGTCCGATCAACGACCAGAGCGTCATCATCGATACCTCGCGACTCGCGCGCATTATCGAGGTCAACCCGCAGGACATGTACATCACGGTCGAGACGGGCGTCACTTGGAAGCAAATTCATGACACGCTCAGTCCTCTCGGATTGCGCTTGCCTTTCTTTGGTACCTTCTCCGGTGCGCAGGCCACGGTCGGTGGCGGCTTATCGAACGGCGCGCTTTTCTTTGGGACGGCTCGATACGGGACGGCGACGGACCATGTACTTGGACTCGCCGTACTGCTCGCCGATGGCCGCGAGCTTCGTACGGGCCAACGCGCGTTCGCCAATGCGAAGAAACCTTTTTATCGAACCTGCGGACCGGATTTCACGGGTCTCTTGACCCACGATTCCGGCAGCTTTGGCGTAAAGGTCGAGGCCACCTTCAGGCTCATACCGGCGCCCGCTTTCACGGGCCATCTCTCGTTCGTGTTCGACGGCATGTCGGCAGCCGGCGAGGCGTTGTCTGCCGTAGCGCGATCGGGCGCTGCGGAGGAGGCGTATGTTTTTGATCCCGAGTCCACGCGAAAGAATCTCACCTCCCAGGGACTGCTCAAAGATATCGGCGTACTCCTCAAGGTGGTTCGTGGCGAACGAAGCCTACTGAAGGGTTTGCAGGCAGGTTTAAAACTCGCCCTTGCCGGACGATCGTTTCTGCCCGAGACCGCCTTCTCGTTACACATGACGTGCGCAGCCCGTAGCGAAGCCGCCCTCGAGGCGGATCTGGCCGCGTGTCGATCCGCCTGTCTCGCGCTCGGCGGTAAACCGATCCCCGATTCGATTCCGCGGGCGGTTCGCGCGAGTTTGTTTCCGCCCCCAGACGCCGTTCTCGGCCCCGAGGGAGACCGTTGGGCGGCACTCAATGCCAAGGTGGCCCACTCGGATGCGATACGGCTCATGGCGGCGAGCGAAGCCTTGCTGGCGCCGTATCAGCAAGCGATGAAGGACAGCGGGGTTTGGATGAGTCATCTGCTGATTGCCATCGGACAGTCGGCGTTTAGCTTCGAGCCCGTCTTTCACTGGCGCGATGAATGGTTGCCGATCCACGCCCGTTCCCTCTCCGAGTCCGCTCGGGCCCGGCTCGTCGAGCCGCCCCCCAATCCGAAGGGTCGGGCGCTGGTGGAGGAACTTCGACAAAAACTTATTGCGCTGTTCGCGGAGTTTGGCGCGGCCTCCAACCAGCTTGGCAAAACCTACCCGTATCTCGAGGCTTTACGGCCGGAGTCTGCGGAGCTCGCCGTTGCCGTCAAGCGAGCACTCGATCCACGCGGGGTCATGAATCCCGGCGCGCTTGGTCTCAAGGGCTCGTAACCGGTATCCTGCGACCCCTTTAAAAATCGCTGCCGCTGCGGCAGTCCCGGAAATCCCATGCCCGCGTCCCAATCCGTTCGAACGAGCGAAAGCCTCAGTAACGTCCGTTATGAAATCCGGGGCAACCTCGCAAGACGCGCACTAGAGCTCTCACGCAAGGGCTACGAGATCATTTCATTGAATATCGGTAATCCGGCGCTGTTCGGATTTCGTACGCCCGAGACGATGCGTCTCGCCATGATCGAGAACTTCCCCGACAGCGAGGGCTACTGTCATCAAAAGGGGATCTTCCCCGCGCGTGAAGCAATTGTCATGCAACAGCAGGGGCGGGGCGTTCACGGCGTAACCGCCGAAGAAGTCTTTATCGGTAATGGCGTATCCGAGCTCATCGACATCGCGTTGCGAGCGCTCTTGAACGAGGGCGACGAGGTGCTGGTGCCGAGTCCGGATTACCCGTTGTGGACTGCGGCGGTGAACCTCAATCGTGGCAAGGCGATTCATTATCCCTGCCGGCCCGAGCACGGCTTCGTACCGGACCCTGCCGAAATCGAATCTCTGATCACGGCCCGTACTCGGGCCATCGTGATCGTAAATCCGAACAATCCGACGGGTGCGGTGTATCCCCGCGAGGTGCTCGAGGCGATCGCGAGACTAGCTGAGCGGCGTGGACTCGTTCTGTTGTGTGACGAGATTTACGACCAGATCACCTACGATGGCGCCGTCTTCGTGCCGATGGCGACACTCGTGCACGATACCGTTTGCATCACCATGTCGGGTCTCTCGAAGGTTTATCGCGCCTGTGGATATCGCGTGGGATGGGCCGTGGTATCCGGTAACCTGCCCGCGGCCAAAGAGTTGATTGGCGCGATGGAGCTGTTGGCGTCGTTACGTCTGTGCAGCAACGTCCCGGGGCAGTGGGCGGTACAAACAGCGCTTGGCGGATACCAAAGTATTCGCGAGTTGACCGCACCGGGCGGCAGACTCTACGAGTCACGCAAAGCGATCATCGATGCCGCGCGAGAAAATCCGTCTCTGCGTCTCGTGGTGCCAACCGGCGCGCTGTATGCCTTTATGGGCGTCGCAGAGGAGGTCGTCGGGTTCGACGATCAGACCTTCGCGCTCGATCTACTAGAGAAAAAGCATGTACTCGTCGCGCCGGGTGTGAGTTTCAACGTGCCGTACAATACCCACTTCAGAATCACCAACCTGCCCGACGCGGCGACCCTACGCATCGTCTTTGACCGAATGAGCGAGTTGTTGGACGAGTATCGAGCGAACGGCGGTCGTCGTCTTTAGAACTGACCTTCGATCTCCGCCTCGAGCGGGAATCCGGGGACGAGGCTCGGTACGACGTTCGGCGTTCGGGTTTCGAGTCGCACCTTCGCCGTGAATCGACCCGGCTCCGCCAGTGCCAGCGTCGCGCGCACGTCAAGCGGCCCACCCACATCGCGCAGCACGCCCGTGCGTCCATCGAATTGCGCGGTGAACGGACCGATCCCCGCGCCCGTTTGCAGCCAGGACGCTCGCGAGACCGTCAGGCCGCCGTGCAGCGCACTGACTCGACCCGACTCGAACGCCAGAGTGAGCTCTGATCCTTCAACGCGACCCGATAGCGCAGCGAGCGGTCCGATCAGAACATCCGTCGGGAAAGCATCACGCAGCGTCTGCAAATCGATCGACAGGTGATCGATTCGCAAGGCGGACGTTCCTCGACCGATGCCGGCCCAAACGCCCCGCGCGTCGGACCGATCTTTGATCCACTGCCATCGCAGCGCGATCCCGGCAGGCCGGTCGATCGACACCCCGAGCGCCCAAGACACCGAACCCGATCGACTACTGCGAATGCTCGAGCCCGCGCATCGCCCACGCCAAACCGTACCGGTGAGCGCAGCGCAATCGATGCCGTGAGGGAGCAGGGGAGAGGCGACGCGAGCGGGTAACCACGCGATCGCGCCAACGACGGCGCTCGCCGAAAATATCGCAAGCAGCAGGCGACGCCAGCTCACGGCGCGAGCTTTTGAATATCCAGCTCGAGATCGACGCGTCCCGCACCCGTGGCGGTTAACACGGCGCGTCGAGGGATGACCGACGCGGCCTCGAGGTCGGCGAGGCATTCGATGACGGCGTCGAACGGGACGTTGTTCGCCCGCAGGCGGACGACGGAGGTACCTTGCGGTTCAAGCGCTGCCTCGATGCCATGTCGAGTCGTGATGCGATTTGCGAGCGCCTCCAAGGGCATCGCCACATCCGAACCCAAGCGTTGAAATCGTTGCTCTCGATCTCGAATCTCCGGTAGCTGGGCGAGCAGCGCGCGTTTTTCGATGACCCGACCCGAGGCGCTCCGCGACTCAATGATTAGCGTCGAGACGCCCGCGACGACGATAATCAGGACCGACGCAACGACTCCTACGATCAACGCGCGCTGGTCGCGTTCGGCGAGACCCGCGTAGAAATCTTTGATGCGAGCGGCGAGATCGTTCATCGCTAGCGCTGTGCCGAGATGAGGGTCAGGACAGGTCGTCCTTGATCGTCACTGCCCGAGTCGATACGCCATCCGTTCATCGATAACGCGCGAACGAGCGGCTCTCGCGGCGTCTCTTGCGAGAGCGTCACGCGAATCACGTCGCTCTCCTGAATCACGGCCACAAGCGCGCCGTTTCGAAGTCCTGCATTCGCGAGATCGGCCAAGGCTCGACGAAGTGGCGCGTCTGTCGCGGGACGGGTGGCCGATTGCGGGGTCACACCGCCCGCGCTGATCGTCGCGTCGAGTGTCGCTTCCTCGAGGGCGGCTGAGCGCCACGTGTAAGCTCGATCGATCGTGATCAGCAAAAGCAGGGCGGCCGCCAGCGCGGCGGGAAGTCTCCAACGGGATTCGGACCAGAATCGGGCACGGCGCGGCGCGTGTTCGCCCTGTAGCAGGTTGATGGGGGCGGCGAGACGATGCTGGGCGACCAACCAATCCAAAAAATGCTCGGCGGGTCTTACGCGAAGGATGGCCGCGTAACGGCTTTTCAGATCATCGAGGACGACTTCCTGCGTCGTCGCGCTCTTGGGAAGCTCAACGATTTGCAGTCCGAGCGACGAGAGCGGGGCATCGGTGGGGAGGAGGTCGGTCACCGTAGACAGATCGGTCGCGCGACAGCGAAGCCCCGCCCCTGAGGGCGCGCGAAGAAAGAGTTCGTCACCCTGATTCCAGGCGACGACGTCTCCCGGCTTTGCGGCGATGCAGGACTCGTCTAAATAAAGCGCAGCAGGTTCGAAGCCGACCGCGCGCAAGGCGTGCAGGTACGCCTCGAGGCTCTCTCGACGGATAGCCGTCACGGGGAGTTCGAGTCGATCCTGCGTCGACGTACCCAAGGCAGCCCCGACCGCGAAGTGCTGTCGATCAAGCTCACCGGCAATTTGCTCCTCGAGTGCGAACGGCAGCATCTTGCGCAAGGCGCGAGAGCGAACCTTTGGCAGGCTGACGACGGTCGTCAACGCCTCGGCGCCCGGGATCAGCCCAACCACCGTGACCCCTCGGTAGGTCTCCGCCAGCGTGGCAAGCGTCGTGGAATACGCCGCTCGGACAACGGCGCCGTCCGACGATACGACGCTCGCCGAGACGGAACCTTCAGGAGCGGGTGATGACAGGTGAATGAATAGCGTGTCGGTCATGATCGCGAGTCGTCACTCTGCCGTATGTCGCCACAAGACCCGAACACCGGGTTGTGCCGGGGGCGCGTTTTCGTAGCGGAGCAGACTGTACAAGGAGAACGATGTCGTGCCAATGACAGCGACGGTTCGCAGCTGAAAGTAGGCGCTACGCTCGCCAAGACCGACCGATTGATCGAGACGGGCGAATTCGCTCGTGTCGCGAAACCCGGCGCGGAAGACATCACGTCGCGGAAAGCACTCCCGTTCCCGGTTGCGGGCGAGCGAGGTTTCGGCGCCGACCCACTGGGTTTCGTTACTGAGCGCATCGAGCAACACGGCGGTCGCCGCGCACAAGTTGATGCCAGCATCTCGCGGGAGCGCCGTCACGTGCGGGGCGAGACGCGAGTATCTGGCGAGATCGAAATCGGGTAACAGCATCAATTCGGATATCGAGGTCAGCGGGCGATTGGGTGGCCGATAGCCGGGCGTCAGCGCCGTATAGACGTCATCCTCCGCGCCACCGCTCGTCGGGATATCGTCGGCGTCGATCCAGTCCGCGATCTTTGGCGCCCACGCTGGTTCGATCTCGAGAATGACGAGCATCCGCTCGAGCAGGGCGAGGGCGATCGGGTCAATTTGTCCGTTGCGATCCCGAAGACTGTTGAGATTGAACCGCCCCTGCAGATCAATGAGCTGCCCGGTGACGAGACCCGCGTGCTCGATCTCCACGGGCCCGAGCATCGACGCCCAGCGCTGCGCGGCGTGTATCGGCGCGGCACCCGTGTCGAGGTCCTCGCGAAGAATCCGTGCCGCCGTGGCCTCGGCTGCGCCCGCAAGCAACATGGCGCGATCACGCGCGGCGCCGCCCTCGGAGCGCCGAAGTAACACACCCGTATCAAAGAAAATCGCCGTGGCGATGGCGGTGCTGATGGCGACCACGATGAGGGCGGTCAATAAGGCGACGCCACGCGTGGTCATCGTGGGACCTCGACGATCCGTCGGATGGCACCATGCGCTTCCGTCGTCAGCGTAAATTCGATGGCGCGCGGACGACGACGATGCGCGAGCAGTTCGCTTTCGCCACTCATCAATGGCGTCGGCCAATTTCTTTGCCACTCGCCGCGATCATCGAGATATCGCAAGTCGATCGAGCGAACGCCGCTCATGAGGACGCGCCGGGAGGCGTTGCTCGATTGCACCCGATCGAGTACGGGCCAGACAAATCGCACGAGCTGGCCCCCTTCGACGAGGTACTCGACGCGTTGCAGCGTGCTCCGTGCATGCGAAGAGGTCGAGGCGCGCCCGCCGCGTGTGAGGGCGATTGGCGAGGGCGTACCGGACTCGCCGACCAGTGCAGGTGCGTACACTCGACCGAGTTCATCGCGGATCGGTCGCGGGTGGAGCTGTGACAGATCGTCCGTCATCAGACGCACGGCCCGCTGCAATTCACCTAAGCTCGACTGTGCGTTTTTGATATCGACTCGGTGCCGAGCGATATCCGTCAACGCGCCATACCCTAAGGCAAACATGATCGCCGTCACGAAGAGCGCGACGAGCAATTCGAGCAACGTAAATCCTTTGCCTCGACGCATGAAAACGTTCACGGTGCGCTCCGTTCGGCCGTATCCCAGATCGCATCGGCTCCGCCGGCGAGGACATCCCGTCCGCGAGCGCCGCTCATCGTGACCAACCAATCCTCGCTGCCGCGCGGACGAACTTCGACCACGATCTGCACGACGCCGTCGATGGCCGTCGCGCGAACGTCCTCGCGCCACTCCCAATCGCGATCTGCCATCTGCGCGACACCCTCACGACGCCCGATGTTCGGAAACTCGGGGGCGATGCGTATCTCGGTAAGCCGATTCGTCGCGACCCACTCGGCATAAGCGCGCTCCCGCAGGCGCTCCGCGCTTGTCGCCGCGGAGAGAATCGCCGACATCGCGGCAGCCACGCCGAGCGCGACCACCACGAGCGCCACCAGCACCTCGATCAAGGTGAATCCTTTCGGTCGGACGTACGCGCTGCCGGACTTCATTGTGTAGTCGGACGAATCGCGAGCTCGCCGTTCTCGTCAGGCCCGATTCGCCAGGGCGGTGAGCCCGAATCGATGGCGATTCGTAATTCGAAGGCCGTGAACTCGCCGCTGCTGTCGACACCGAACGACGGCTCTGAGACGCCTGCGGGGCTCGTCGCTCGGCCGAGCAACACACGACGACCTTCGATGTCGAGCTCGAGCCGCGCGCCCTCCGGCCAAGCTCCCCTCGACAGCCGTCGATCGTCGACCTTGAGCCAGCGCATCGTGGCCGGATCGAACACCAAAAATTGATATCCCGCGGGAATCAGTTCGACGCCGTAGGCACGATTTTCCAGTTCTGCGCGATCGCGGAGATCGATGAGGAGGGTGCCGAGTCGTTCGAGTTCGGGCGGGGGTGCACCGCGGCGGCCGATGAGGCCCAGTGAGAGCACGGCGCCACCCATGACGATGGCGATGATGGCGAGCACGACCAGGATTTCGACGAGGGTGAAGCCTGCGGAGCGCCGTGGGTGCGTCGTCATCGGCGTTGGGCCGCGGGTCGGGTCAATTGCCGAGGGACCAATTTCCGATGTTGTCCTGATCGGCTTCGGGGCTGCCCTCGAGACCGTCGGGCCCCAGCGAGTAAAGATCGAACTCCGTACCTCGCGTACCAGGCTGACGATACCGGTAGTCGTTGCCCCACGGATCGGTCGAGACGCGCGCCATGTATCCCCCGGTGCGCCAGTTACGAACGGAGGCATCCTCGGGTTTTTGAACGAGTGCGCGCAGTCCCTGCGTCATCGTCGGCAAACGAGCGGTATCGAGCCGATACATCGCGAGGGCGGTTTCGATGGCCTGGAGATCGGCCCGAACCTTGGTGATCCGCGCCTCGTCCACACGATCCATGACGCGAGGGACGATGAAGGCCGCCAGCAGCCCGATGATCACGACCACGACCATGATTTCGATGAGGGTGAAGCCCCGTGTCTTGCTGCGGCCCAAATCCGATCCTCCAACGATTGCGTCCCGATCATAACAAAGGCGCATTCCGGGGCTGTGACAGCGTCCGGACGTATAATGGGCCACGATTAGGGGAGTGCAGGGATGTCCATCGCTTTCGTCTTTCCCGGTCAGGGCTCTCAGTCCGTCGGGATGCTGTCCGAACTCGCAGGGGTCGACCCTGTCGTCCGTGAGACGTTCGAGACCGCGTCGTCCGTGCTCGGCTTCGACCTGTGGCGGCTCGCTCAGGAGGGGCCGTCCGAGCAATTGGCCCTCACCGAGATTACGCAACCCGTCATGCTGGTGGCGGGCGTCGCGACCTGGCGGGTGTGGCAAAACCGCGGTGGGATGTCCCCTGACTGGGTCGCTGGGCATTCCCTCGGCGAATTCACGGCCCTCGTCGCGGCAGGCGTTCTCAAATTTGAAGATGCTGTGGCGCTCGTGCGTTATCGCGGCGAGGTCATGCGCGACGCAGTGCCTGACGGGCAGAGCGGCATGGCGGCCATCCTCGGACTCACGGATGCCGACGTCGAGACGGCCTGCGCCGAGGGTGCGCAAGGCGAGATTGCGGAGGCCGTCAACTACAACGGGCCGGGTCAGGTGGTCATCGCGGGGCATTCCAGTGCGCTGCAGCGGGCGATCGAGGCCGCCAAACGTCTTGGCGCCAAGCGCGCGCTGCCGTTGCCGATTAGCGTGCCGTGCCATAGTTCGCTGATGCGCCCGGCAGCGGAAAAGCTTCGTGAGCGTCTGCGCACGATCACGTTGAATGCACCGAGCATTCGGTTTATGAGTTCCGTCGATGCGCGAGAGTACGTCGACCCCGACGCGATCGCGGAGCTGCTCTATCGGCAGCTTGCGAGTCCGGTGCGTTGGGTCGCGACCATCCAGGCGTTGATCGGGCTCGGTGTCGATCGTTTCGTCGAGTGCGGTCCCGGCAAGGTCCTGACGGGCCTCAATCGCCGGATCGACAAATCGCCCTCGCTCGCCTGCCTCGCACTCGAGGATGTCGCGAGCTTCGATCAGATTCTCGCCTCGAGAGCGGAGTGACCCATGACGGTTCAAGTTGATCTGACGGGACAAACAGCACTCGTCACCGGCGCCTCGCGAGGGATCGGGCGCGCCATTGCCGATACGCTGGCGCGCGCAGGAGCCAAAGTGATTGGCACCGCCACCACCGAGGCGGGCGCCACCGCGGTTACCGGATGGCTTGCGCCGTTGTCCCCGGGTAGTCACGGTGCCGTGGTCGACGTGACTCGGGCAGACTCCGTTGCCGCGTTACTTGAGGCCCTCGAGGCGCAGAACGAGCAGCCGGGTATTTTGGTCAACAATGCCGGGATCACCCGGGACAATCTCCTGATCCGTATGAAGCCCGAGGAGTGGGATCAGGTTATTGCTGCCGATCTCACCTCGGTGTTCGCCCTCAGTCGCGGCTGTCTGCGCCATATGATGAAGGCGAGATTCGGGCGCATCATCAACATCACTTCGGTGGTGGGCTCACTCGGCAACCCGGGACAGACCAATTACGCCGCCGCCAAGGCCGGCATCGTCGGGTTTACGCGCTCACTGGCGCGAGAAGTCGGCAGTCGCAACATCACGGTCAATGCCGTCGCACCGGGGTTCATCGATACCGATATGACCCGCGCGCTCGACGACGCTCAGCGTCAGGCCCTGGCCGACGGCATCCCGCTCGGACGGCTCGGCGCGGCCGAAGACATCGCGGCGGCTGTGCTTTTTCTTGCGGCGCCGAGCGGAGCGTATGTCACGGGCCACACCTTGCACGTGAACGGCGGAATGTATTTGGGGTGAGAGTCGCTCCGATTCGGATGCGTTGGTTTTTTGAGACTTGTCGGTTTTCTTCGACAAAACAGAGACTTAATTCATCCTGCATGGCGCAGCACCCCCAGATGGCCTAAAATGCGGACGTGGTCGTGCCACGAGCAGGACCGCACTCACAGGTCGTTAAGAGGACAATCAAGAGATGAGCACTGTCGAACAACAGGTCAAAGCCATTATCGCCGAACAACTGGGCGTGAAGCTGGAGCAAGTCACCAGCAATGCCTCGTTCGTCGACGACCTCGGTGCGGACTCGCTCGACACCGTTGAGCTGGTCATGGCTCTGGAGGAAGAGTTCGAGACCGAGATTCCGGACGAAGACGCGGAGAAGATTACGACGGTCCAACAGGCCATCGACTACGTCTCTGCTCGTCGTAAGTCCTGATCTCCACGCAGGATTCCCCCGAGGCCGGCTCATTCGCCGGCCTCGGTTTTTTGAGTTACTCGTTTCGCATCGTGTGAGGCGCCCGTGAGCAAACGTCGCGTCGTCGTGACCGGACTCGGTATCGTGTCCCCCGTTGGAAGCACGGTCCAATCGGCCTGGGAGGCCATTCTCCGCAGTGAGAGTGGTATCGGCCTGATCACGCGTTTCGATACCAGCGCATACGCCACCAAGATCGGTGGTGCGGTCCGCGGTTTCGACGTCAACGAATACATCACCCCGAAAGAAGCGCGCCGCATGGACGAATTCATGCACTACGGCATGGCCTCGGGGATCCAGTCGGTCAATGACGCCGGGGTCGACTTCAATCGCCTCGATCCGGAGCGCTGCGGAGTCATCATGGGCGCGGGCATCGGTGGCCTCGCGACGATCGAGTCTGAATATGACGCGATGCTGAAGGCGAACGGACCGCGAAAGATTTCGCCGTTTTTCATCCCGGCGACCATCATCAACATGATTTCGGGACACCTGTCGATTCGGTATGGCCTGAAGGGGCCGAATCTCGGCGTCGTCACGGCCTGCACGACCTCGACCCATGCCGTGGGGCTCGCGATGCGCTCGATTCAGTACGGTGACGCGGATCTCGTCATCGCCGGTGGCGGCGAGATGTCGACCACCCGACTGGGAATTGGCGGGTTCTCGCAAGCGAAAGCGCTTTCCCAACGTAATGACAACCCTGCCGAAGCGTCGCGTCCCTGGGATCGTGATCGTGACGGATTCGTTGCGGCCGATGGCGGCGGGGCGATGCTGCTCGAGGAGCTCGAGCATGCAAAGAGTCGGGGAGCGCGCATCTACGCGGAGCTGGTCGGCTTCGGCATGAGCGGTGACGCGTACCACATCACAGCGCCGCCCGAAGACGGAGCAGGTGCCGCCCTCGCCATGCGCAATGCGCTGCGAGATGCCCGCCTCGACCCCTCCGCGGTGCAGTACCTGAACGCCCACGCCACTTCGACGATGCTCGGCGATCGCGCCGAGACGGTCGCGATCAAGCAGACCTTCGGCGCTCATGCGTCGCGTCTCGCAGTCAGCTCTACGAAATCGATGACCGGGCATCTTCTGGGGGCTGCGGGAGTCGTGGAGGGCGTGCTGAGCATCCTTGCGCTTCGCGATCAGGTCGCGCCGCCGACCATCAATCTTCACCATCCCGATCCTGAGTGCGATCTCGACTATGTTCCCCACACGGCCCGTCCGATGACCATCGACGTCGCGGTGTCCAACAGCTTCGGCTTTGGCGGAACAAACGGAACCCTGGTGTTCCGACGCTTCAACGGTTGACCGAAGTCGCATCGGTGCGGGGCAACCTCACCCGCGTCGGGTTAGACTTTCTCTGTGCGCATGCTGCGAAAAACCCTTTTGGTGTTGGGCCTCGGGATGGCGGGACTGCTGGCCACCGGCGTCTGGGTGTCCTCGTCCGTTAGCCAGCCGGGTTCGCATCTCGAACCCGTCCGTATCGATGTCCGTCGGGGAGAGACCGTCCGAGCCGTTCTGGTCGATCTCGAACGGGCCGGAGCCATCGACAATGCGACGGTCGTTGAATGGTGGGCGCGAACGCTCGGCGATACGCCGCGAGTCCGCGCGGGCCGGTACGAGATCGCACCCCGGGCATCAGCCAAAGAGATCCTCCGTCAACTCGACGAAGGGCGGGTGTTACTCGAGACCTTGACCATCGTCGAGGGTGCTCGGTACGCGGATTTTCGACGGGCGCTCGCGACGCACGAGGGCGTCAGACAGACCCTCGCGGATCTCAGCGATGCGGAGCTGATGTCCCGTCTCGGCGTTCCCGGACGTCATCCTGAGGGACAATTCTTTCCCGATACCTATCGATTCGCTTGGGGAACGTCCGACTTCGAGATCCTCAAGCTCGCGCACACCCGCCTACGCGATCGCCTCGAATCCATTTGGGCGGAACGTGCTCAAAATTTACCGCTCGCCACCCTCGAAGAAGCGCTGATCCTCGCCTCGATCGTCGAAAAAGAATCTGCGTTGGCGGCAGAGCGACCGCGGGTGGCCGGGGTCTTCGTTCAAAGATTACGTAAAGGAATGCGACTACAGTCGGATCCGACGGTGATCTACGGTCTCGGTGATCGTTACGACGGCGACATCAAAACGCGGGATTTGCGAACGGATACGCCGTACAACACGTACACACGCAAGGGTTTGCCCCCGACTCCGATCGCGTTACCCGGCGACGAAGCCTTGCGCGCCGTGGCGAATCCACTCGAGACCGGCGAGCTCTTTTTCGTGGCGACCGGGTTACCGGATGGCTCGCATACGTTTTCGCGTACCTACGAGGAGCATCGCAAGGCCGTGCGAACGATGCTCGATCGGCAGCGTGCCGCGCGTACACAAGACCGGAGTCCACCCGCATCATGACCCCAGGCCGATTCATCACGCTCGAAGGGATCGAGGGCGCCGGAAAGTCGACCGTTGCGGGCGCCCTGGTCGCTGTGTTGCGCGAACGGGGCCTCACGGTTCGACAGACGCGCGAGCCGGGCGGGACTCCGCTCGCGGAGCGATTGCGTCAGGTCGTGTTGGAGCGCGGCGAGGAGTCGATCTCCGCCGAAGCCGAGACCTTGCTGATGTTCGCCGCACGTTCGATCCATCTCGAGAATCTGGTTCGTCCCGCACTCGAGCGAGGCGAATGGGTCCTCTGCGATCGATTCACTGATGCCACACGCGCCTACCAAGGGGCGGGGCGAGGGGTCGATCGAGCGCTGATCGAGCAACTTGCCGCGGCAGTACATCGCGGGCTCGAACCCGATCTCACCGTCATTCTCGATCTTCCGGTGCCCATGGGACTTGAGCGTGCGCGGGCGCGCCGCCAGGCCAAGGGCGAGTCCGTCGCCGACCGATTCGAGAGTGAAACCTTGCAGTTCTTCGAACGAGTCAGGGCCGAATATCTTGCGATCGCCGCGCGAGCGCCGACTCGTTGCCGCATCATCGATGCCTCCGCAGATCCGAAGACGGTGTCGGCCCACGCGCTATCGGCCTTGCAGCCGTTTCTTTGAGCGCGATGAACGGCCCTTTGGAACTCGACATCCCCTGGCTCCGTCCCTTGCAGCAGTCGCTCGCCGAGGCGGTCGATCAGGATCGACTGGGTCATGCCGTACTCATCCAAGTCGACCCGGGTCTTGGCGGCGAGTGGCTGGCCACCTGGATTTCGGCACGGCTTTTTTGCTCAAGCGGAAAAGCGGCAGCGCCTTGCGGTCAGTGCGTCGACTGCCGACGCGTGTCTGCGGGTGAACAGCCCGATCTGCTGCGACTCAGCCCCATCGAAGAGTCCAAAGAAATTCGGATCGATCAAGTTCGCGAGATGGCTGCAGAGCTCGCGCTGACCGGTCACGGTCGCGGGCGTAAGGTCGCGCTGATCACGCCTGCGGAGCGGCTCAATCGCAATGCCGCGAACGCCTTGCTCAAGACGTTGGAGGAACCCGCAGGAAACTCCTTACTCCTCCTGGTGTCGGGCGAGCCCTCGCGCTTGCCTGCGACGGTGCTGAGTCGGTGCACGCGGGTCGGCGTTCCGGTACCGAGTACGGATGATCTCGTCAGTTGGCTGCTCACACACGGTAAAAAGGGCATCGATTGGCGAGCGGTATTGAGCGCAATCGGTCCACGACCGCTGCTTGCGCTGCAGGTCGATGCGGAAGCCATTGCCGATCTGCAGCGCGAAACGGTGAGGGCGCTCGATCAAGTGGTCTCCGGATCACTGGATCCCGTCGAAACCGCAGAGACCTGGGGCAAAGAGGACTTCGCACTCCGTATCACGTGTATCGAGACCTGGCTCGTCGGACGCATTCGCGAGTGGGCGACGGGCAAGGGCGCATCGTCCTCTGAGGCCTTGTTTGCAGCGCTCGACGAGGCACGAGAGGCCCGTCAATGGGCCGAGACACCGATCAACAAGCCGCTTGCCCTCGAGCGCTTACTCTGGCGCCTCAACGCAGCAGCGACCACCCGGCGTCCGGCTTGAAGCGCGGCCCGTAGCGTCGCTCGAGCTGTGCGAGCCGATCGATGCACGCATCGACGCCACGGGTTTGTGCATCCTGCAACGGGCCGCCGCGAAACGGCGCAAAACCGCTACCAAAGATCACACCGGCATCGATCAGATCTTTTGAGTCGACGAGCCCCTCGCGCAGCACCGCAACGCATTCGTTGATCAGCGACAGCATGAGCCGGTCTTGCAGATCGGCTCGCGTGATCTCGTCGGGCCGGTTCGACATTCCCGCGAGTGGGGCGGCCGTGCGCGCATCGCGGACGACGCGGCCTTTCTCCCATCGATAAAACCCTTCGCCGGTTTTTTTGCCGAGCTTTTTTCCGGCGATCAGGGAGTCGAGCGCCGAGGTGTCGGTTACAGGGCGTCCCAAAGCCTGCCCAACGATCGCGCCGACATGCCGACAGACATCGAGGCCGACCATATCCGACAACTCGACCGGCCCCACGGGCATACCGTAGTCGGTCGCCGCACGATCGATCTCGTCGAAACTGAAACCGTCCTGCGCGGCGTACATCGCCTCTTGCATGTACGGAACGAGCACCCGATTGACGAGAAAGCCGGGGGCGCTTCGACATGGCAGGGGAAGCTTGTCGATTTTTCGGGCGATCGCCGTGGCGAGCGCAATCGATTCGGGGCGGGTCGTTGCGGTGTGCACCACCTCGACCAAGGGCATCAGAGCGACGGGGTTGAAGAAATGCAACCCGACGAGCCGTCCGGGTTGCGAAAGGCCTTCCGCCAACTGATCGAGAGGAATCGACGAGGTGTTGGTCGCGAGTATGGCGCCCGCTTTCATCCGCGGCTCGAGTTGTCGATAGAGCTGACGCTTTGCGTCGGCATCCTCGACGATGGCCTCCAAGACGAGGTCGGCATCGCCGACGCCTGACGCGACGAGATCGCCCCGAAGCCGGGCGGCGACCGCCGCACGTTTTGCAGGATCCTTGACGCGTTTTTCAAAGAATTCTGTGGCACGGGCCAGGCCAGCGTCGATGTACCGTTGCTCGCGATCCTGTAGTGTCACGTCCAAACCGCGAAAAGCACACCAGGCAGCGATGTCGGCGCCCATGACGCCGGCACCGACCACATGCACTCGCTTCGGGGGATCGGTGACCTGCTTTCCCTGCGATTTGAGCGTGTCCTGCAGCATGAACACGCGAATGAGATTGCGCGCCGTCGGCGTCGCCGCGAGCCGCGCGATGGAATCTGCCTCGGCGACGTACGCCGCCGCACCTTGACCACCGTGCCTCACCCAAAGGTCGATGATCGCGTAAGGAGCCGGGTAGTGAGCCTTACGAACTTTTCGAGCGACTTGCGCTTCGAGCTTGGACCGCAGTAACGGACGCACGAGACCAAGACCCGCGAGTCGCTGCGACAACGGGGGACGGCGAGCACCCGGATCGTTCCGGATGAGCTCACGGCACGCGTCACGCGCCGACGGGTTGGAGTCGGTCAGGCGGTCGACCAGACCTAAGCTCAAGGTTTTAGCACCTTTCACGTTGCGACCGGTCAGCATGAGATCGAGTGCCGCGAGAGAGCCGAGCGTCCGTACAGCGCGAACGCTGCCCCCGAACCCTGGATGAATTCCGAGCATCACCTCGGGCAAGCCCATCGTCAGACGATCGTCGTTGACCCCGACGCGATATCGACATGCTAACGCCAACTCGAGACCGCCACCGAGCGCGAAGCCTTCGATGAGTGCGACCGTGGGGCAGGGAAGGGACTCGAGATCCGCAAGGACGCGATGTCCGCGCTCGACGAGGGCGCGTGCCTCTTCCACGCTGCGCAACGTGGTGAATTCCTTGACGTCCGCACCCAGCACGAACCCGGAGGATTTACCCGAGAGAACCACCACACCGCGTGGCGTCCGTTCGCGAAGACGTGCGACTCGTTCGCCAAGTTCGTTTAGCACGCTCGACGACAGCGTATTGACCGAGGCACCCGGCTTGTCGAGCGTGAGCCAGACGATGCCTTCGGCATCGGTATCTTCATGCCAGCAGCGGTGTTCTCGATCGGTCGTCACGTTGCGCAATCTCCGTTGGGCTGAGTACCCGAAAATCACAAACCACAGGTCGATGATCCGAATGCAGGACATTCGGAACACGAAAATCGATCAACTCGATTTCTTTGCTGACCAATACAAAGTCGAGCTCAAATCGGGGTAGGCGGGCGGGGAAGGAGGCGATACCGCTGAGGTTGGCGCTTCGTAGACCGGTCGCGCGCATGAAGAGATAGAGCTCGTTCGTTCCCGAGAACGTATTGAAGTCTCCTGCGACGACCACCGGTTTTTGCGAGGCGAGCACGAGATCGTGCAGATGACGCAGTTGCTCCTGACGATGTCGGTATTTCAGAGAAAGGTGGACGAGGAAGACGCAGACGTCGTCCAGCTCCATCTCGATGATGAGCCGCTTGATGCCGGTCGGAAAATAGTGAAAACGCTCACCGGTGACGCGAGGCGCGGCCAAAATCGCGTTACCTTGCTTACGGACGATCGGCAATTGATTGTTGATCGACGCCGCGCCGTATTTACATTCGTATACGGTGTAGTGACCGAGGTGCTGAGCGATGTACTCGGCTTGGTTCACAAGTCCACTGCGTACTGACCCGGTGTCGACCTCGATCAAGCCGACGAGGTCCGGATCCTCCGCCCGAATGAAGGTCGTGATGTCATCGAGGATGCGACGACTGCTGCGCAGATAGCCCGCGCCCGGCACCGGCAAATGAAAAGCCGGTCCCGTTCCAGTGGCGTAACGGATGTTGTAGACGAGTAATCGCAATGGAGGCTCCGGGCGTTCGGGCCCAGTGAGTCGAGTGTACGCCAACCGCTGGGACAGCCGGGAACCTGTGACCGTCGTCACGTTTAGCGCACGTCGATCTGTCGGTCTGCGTCCCCGTGGGTACGATGACTCGCGATGGATGCGCAAATCTCAACGACGATCGCGATCGCGCTGGCACGAGCCCTCAGCACCGTCACGTCCGGCTCGGCGGGAGCCGCGAACCGAACCGGGGTGACGTACGCCGAGGTCAACGCGGCCTGGGTCGGTCCGCGAGTGCCCGCGGCGAACGTCAAACCGGTGGACGACGCTCGAGATGCACGTGCGGAGCCCGGTGCGTCGGAGCTGATCGCGGACCCGGAGGGCTTTGTTGCCGGAACCTTGGGGATGGTGGCGTTCGCACGGACGCACACCCAAGATTTGGTGGAGTACCCGGCAGACCGTGATACGGTGCTGTAGCGCCGGGATTTGGCCTATCGGCCCTGATCCTTAGTGCGTATAATGTATATTATGTAAAGTTAGCGAATGATCCTGATTCTTTCGGCGATGCCTGAAGAGCTCGCCGCGATAACCGCCTGCGTCGACCACCCCACCCAAACACGCTCCGCGAGTCGTGAGGTCACGCACGGCTCCATCTCGGGGAAGCCCGTCACCTTGGCGTTCTCGCGCTGGGGCAAGGTCGCGGCGGCTTCCACGGCAGCCCATCTCGTCACAGCCCTAGGGCCGCGCTGCGTCGTGTTTACGGGGATTGCGGGCGCGATCCGGGACGATCTCGCCGTCGGCGACGTGGTGTTCGCTCGGGATCTCTATCAACACGATCTCGACGCCTCCCCGTTCTTTCCCCCGACCCACATCCCGCTGCTCGACCGATCGGGGCTCGGAGCGGACCCGGCGCTCACCGAGGCGCTGAGGGCCGCGATGCTCGCCGCCCATGGCGCTCGGGCACCGCGTACCTGGGTCGAGGATATCGCCACCGGGGATCAAGTGATCGGCAACCCGGAGCGGCGGCGACGTGTCCTGACTGCCGTGCCGAACGCCGCCTGCGTCGAAATGGAGGGCGCGGCGGTCGCACAGGTCTGCCATGAGTTCGATATCCCATTCGCCTGTGTACGCATGATTTCCGACCGTGCCGATGAGGCGCTCGCACCTGCGGAGGTCTTTGCGATGGCTCGAAAGTCCGGCGACTACGCCGCCGGCATGTTTCGCCATTGGCTCGGGCAGTCGATCCCGTTGTAACTCAGGGCAAGACGCCCGCCCATCCGGCGACCCAGGCCCCGCCGAACCACTGGATGCGCTGAATGACCGCCCTCGCCTCCGATATTTTTGAGGCGGCGTTTACTGCGATACGAAACAGTGTGAAGGGCAAAATGACGATCCCCCAGTGAAGCTCGCCCGTGACGACGGGAACCCCGAGCGCGAGCAGTACCAAAGTATTCGCGATTCGAAACAAGGTGGCGGACTGCGACGTTGGTGACTCGGCGAGTCGAACGCTCATCGCCCACATTGCACTCGGTACTGCAACACTGAGCAGAATGCCCCCGCGGAATACGGTGAGTGGATCAGTGGCGACCACAAGCCCGGCCGCGACGGCCGGTAAAAATCCAGCGCTCATCGCCCCGAGAGTGGGCTGGCGAAACATTTGGGCGCACACGCTCGCGATCGCGACGATTGCCAACAGGGTGATCCACCCCGCCGCATCGACGGCACCCCCGCGCGCTATCACGAAGGCGAAACCCGCTGCAGAAGCGAGCACGACCTCGATGACGGGCGCCGCGCGACGAATCAATGCCCGAGAATCCATGCCTCGGCGGTGGCTCGGTCGATGATGTCAGCGTAACGTCTACCGACGTCGCGCATCGTGTCGTCGTGCGGTCCTTGCTCGGCATCGCCGCAGCAGTCTGCGACCACCTGCACTCGAAAGCCGAACGAAAAGGCATCGACGATCGTTGCCCGAACGCACCCACTCGTCGTGCAACCGGTCACCAACACGGTATCGACGTTCTGCTTGACGAGCCAGGTGATCAGTGGCGTCTGAAAGAACATCGAGGGCGCGTTCTTGCAGTACGTGAAATCGGAGGCGTCATAGATTTTCGGGTCCATCTCCGTACACGCGTGCCCATAAAAGAATTCGCGACGAACGGCGGCAACCTTCCAGAGCGGCATGTCCTTTTGGCTGCAGTAAGCCGTATAACACGCAGCGACGGGAACACCCTTTGAGCGGGCGGTCCTCAGCAGGAGTGCCGTATTGTCTCGCGCCGCATGCAGTCGCTCGAGCCCACCGAGTTCGAATTGCGGGTCTGTGAACGCGCGCTGCCAATCGACGACGAGCACGGCCGCCTTGCGCCCGAAACCGATCTCGGCGGAGGCATAACCCACGTCGACGTAGGTGTCACTCATCATCGTTCTCCAAAAAAAAGTCCCCGCGCCTGACGGTGCGGGGACTGTGTTACGCGTCCTCGTCGATACGAGAACTCAGGCGGCCTTGATGCCCTTCTTGCGCATCATTGCCTCCGCAGCCACTGCGGCCCACTTCGTAAAGCGTGGCTGCGCCGGCGGGTCAAAACCCGTCTCCGCCTTACAACGACCTTTGAGCTCCTCGATCGACTCGAAGCCACGATCGAAGATTTTCTTCGGTCCGCGCTTGGCGTGCATCTGCGCACGCAGCGCCTCGGTGGCGGCCTCGTCGACCTTCCCGTCGGCGTCGCACACCACGCCGTAGCGCTTCGCGCCTTCAGCAGTGACGAGTCCTGCGGCTACGTCGAAGCCCACCTTCGCGGTTTCACGCTCGAGCGGATCGCCCCAACCGCCACCGCCCCACGTGTCGGCGAGCAGCAGATCGCCCGCCTCCACTTTTACGTGGTCGATTTTGGAGGGCAGCAGCTGCTCGGAGCCGTCCGCGCGCACCAAGGTCTTGCGACTGCGCGCACCGGGTTCGCCGCCGTTGGCACCCCACGGATACGTGAGCCAACGATCGTCGTGGATCGAGATCTCACCCGGCTCGAGAAAACGGTAGCCGATACGCAGCCCGTTACCGCCACGATTCTTACCCGCACCGCCGGTGTCGGCGATCGTCTCGTAGATGTCGATACGAAGCGGGAAATAGCTCTCGAGGAATTCGTTCGGAACGTTCGTGAACGAGGGCCACAGCGAGTGACCGTCCGGTCCGTCACCGAAGGGCTTACCCGGAATGCCACCGAAGGTGATCTGGTACAGCTGATACCACTCGCCGTTCTTGTCGTAGCCCGAGTACATGAAGTGCGGGCTGTCGGAGAAGCCGGCACCGCACATGAAGTCGGGGTTACCCTGACCCAGCAGCCCCGCGAGGATGTCGAAGATGCGTCCGAGCGCATGCGTTCGGCAAGACAGCGCCGCAGGCTTGAGCGGTTTGAGCAAGGTTCCTGGCGGGATACGAACTTCCATGAGGTCATAGAAGCCGTCGTTGAACAGGATCTGCGGGTCGAACACCATGATCATGTAGATGCCCGCGAACATCTTGAACATCTCTTCGTTCAACAAGAAGTTGATCGACGAAATGGACTGCGGGTCGGTGCCGGTGAAGTCGAAGATGCACTTGTCACCCTCACGCCACATGCTGCACTTGATGCGATACGGGCCCATGTTGAGACCGTCATCGCAAATATAGTCTTCGAAGTGCTGCTTGGTCTCCGGGACGTTTTGCCGGATCAGTGCGCGCATTGCGCGCTTGTTGCGATCGAGCATGGCATCCATCGCGGAGTAGAAGACGTCGTCGCCGAAGCGATCGGCGATTTCGACGCAACGCGTGCCGGCCGTACGGAGCGCGGCGGTAATCGCGTTGAAGTCCGAGAGGTTCCATTCTGGCAGTCGGCAATTGTGCAGAACGACTCGCAACACGTCTTCGTTGAGCTTGCCGCCCTTGAAGATCTTCACAGGCGGAACCACGATGCCGTCCTCGTAGATCGTCGTGCCGTCGGTGGGCAGCGATCCGGGCACCTTACCACCCACGTCGGTCATGTGACCGAACATCGCAGACCAGGCGATGATTCGACCGTTGCGATAAATGGGCATCAACATCAACCAGTCGTTGGCGTGACTGATCGCGCCGTTGACGGAGTAGGGATCGGAGGTGAGAAAGATGTCACCCTCTTCGACCGTTCCGTCGTAACCCTGCATGAAGCCCCAGATGAAGGAGCCGAACTGGCCGACGACCATCTTGCCGTCGGTATTCGCAATCATCGGAAACTCGTCGTGCTGCTCGCGAATGCCCGGAGACATCGCGGTTCTGAAGAGCACGGTGTCCATCTCGTAGCGTGCGTTACGCAACGCGCTCTCGATGATGTCGATGGTGACGGTGTCGACCTTGACCTTCTTGAAGGACTTTTTGTTGCGCTGAACGATTGTTGCAGGCATGGGTAGGTTCCTCGAGATTATTTCGTGACCGACTTACGCGCAGCGCCCTTCTTGGGTGCCTTGTAATTGTCGGGATAAATCAGGATGCAGCCAGACTTGTCGACGTGGCCGGTGTGCTTCGGCAGGATGACGGTCGTGGAGTCCATCTCCATGACGATCGCCGGGCCCGCAACCTTGTTGCCGGCCTTGAGCTTCGCGCGGTCGTAAACGATCGCCGTGACATCCTTGCCGTCCATGAACGACTTCTGCTTGCCGACTGCGGCCGCCTTCGGGCTCGAGCCGCCGGCCGCAAGGGTCTGTCGCTTGATCTTGATGCCCTGCCCCTGCACCGCGGCGCGCAGCGTGACGAGCTCGTGCTCGAGCGGCAGAGCGAAGGTGAACAAGCGCTTGTGTTCTTCGTCGAACTTGTCGGAGATCGACTTGAGACCTTTCTTTTGCAGCTCGGCGAGGTTCACCTCGACGGTCAGGCGCAGACCCTGTCCGTGATAGCGCAGGTCAACTTGATACGCCGTCTTGATTTCTGATTTTTTGACGCCCTCTTCCTCGAGGCCCTTCGAGGCGTCTGCGGCAAGCGTCTTCAGAATTTTGTCAATTTCTTTGGCGCTCGTTTCGCTGAACTTACGAACGTAGGTGCGAGCACGTTCGTCACGCACTGCAGTGGTGGCATCGCCCAAGGCACACAAGACGCCGGGACCCGGCGGAATGATGGACGGCCAGGACCCGAGCAGACGCGACAAGGCGTTGGCATGCAGCGGGCCAGCGCCGCCGAAGGCGATCAACGCGTAGTCGCGCGGATCGTAGCCCTGCTCGACCGACACCAGCCGCAGTGCGCCGACCATGTTTTCGTTGACGATGTTGTAGATGCCCTGCGCCGCCTGCTTGACGTTGAGGCCAAGCGCATCACCGACCTTTTTAACTGCGGTATGCGAGAGATCACGGTTGAGCACCATGTCGCCGCCTAGCTTCTGCATCTCGGGCAGGTAACCCAAGACGATATTGGCGTCCGCCACCGTTGGCTCCGTACCGCCACGGTTGTACGCCGCCGGGCCCGGATCGGCGCCAGCAGACTGCGGGCCGACGCGCAGCGCCTTGGTGAGTTCGGGCACGTGTGCGATCGAACCACCACCCGCTCCGACAGTCCGAATATCGACGGACGACGCACGCACCGTCACGTCGCCCACCGTGGTTTCGCGACGCAGGCGGGGCTGTCCATCCTGAATCAGGGCGACGTCGGTTGACGTACCGCCCACATCCACCGTGAGCAGGTTCGGGAACCCGGCTTGAACGGCGACCCAAAGCGCCCCGGTGACACCGCCCGCAGGACCGGACATCAGCAAGTTCACGGGATATTCGGCAGCCGACGACGCGGACGCGAGACCGCCATCCGATCGAAGGATGTGCAGCTTCACGTCTTTGGCGACCTGACCGAGTTTAGCCTTCAGGTTGTTGACGTAGCGATCGACGCGCGGGCGTACGTAGGAGTTGGCGACCGTCGTGACGGTTCGTTCGTACTCCTGCATTTCGGGCACGACGTCGGACGAGATCGACACCGGCAGTCCCGGTAGTTCTTCGTGAGCGATCTCGCGCACACGACGCTCGTGGGCGGTGTTCGCAAAAGAGTTGATCAGAGAAACCGTGAGCGCTTCGATATTCTGCGACTTCAGTTTACGGAGGCTGGTGCGCAGCGATTTTTCGTCAAGCTTCTTGACGATCTCTCCCTTCGCACTCACCCGCTCGTCGGCTTCGATCGTGCAAGCGAGCGGAGCCATCGGTAACGATTTGTTGTAGATGATCCAGCCACCCAGACCGCCGGGGACGAACGAGCGCGCGATCTGCAGCACTTGTTTGTAACCCTTGGTCGTGACCAGACCGCAGCGAGCGCCCGTGCCGGTGAGCACGGTATTCGTCGCCACCGTGGTGCCGTGCATGACGTGATCGATTTCGCTCGGGTCGATACCCGCACGCTCGCACACGCGCTTAATGCCGTTGAGGACGCCGATGGACTGATCTGCCGGGGTCGAAGGCACCTTGGCGGACCACGTCTGACCGGATTTTTCATTTACCAGCAGCAGGTCCGTGAACGTGCCGCCGACATCAACACCCAAACGATATGACATGCGCCCTCCGGGGCCTCATTAAATCGGGAACGAAAACGATGACCAAGTATCCGACCACCCTGCCACCAGCGCAATCGGGTACGGGTGCACCGCGCCGGTCGCTGCCATCAGGCGGCGCACGCCGCGGCGGCTTTTGGGAAAACACCGGCCTTCACGAGCATCCCTGGGACGGTTCGCCCGAGGGTGGTTTGCAGCCACTCGGCGGTACCGACCAGTTTGTCGAGATCGATTCCGGTCTCGACACCCGATCGGCTGAGCATATAGACGAGGTCCTCGGTGGGGATGTTGCCCGTCGCCGCCGGAGCGAATGGGCAGCCACCGATCCCCCCGACGCTCGAGTCGAGCGCCGAGACGCCGGCTTCCACCGCCGCGTACGCATTGGCGAGTCCCGTGTTGCGGGTATTGTGGAAGTGAGCACGTAATCGAATGGTGGACGGTAATACCGTGCGCGCCCGACCGATGAGTTCACTCACCTGGGCCGGCACGCCGACCCCGATCGTGTCGGCAAAGGCGATCTCAAACGGCTCCGCCTCGGCAACCCGCTGCGCCACCTCGATGACTCGCGCGATCGGCATCTCGCCCTCGAACGGGCATCCGAACGCGGCCGAAATCGTCACTTGCGCGCGTATGCCAGACGCCTTGGCTTCTCTTGCGATCGCGAGCCACGCCGCAACGGACTCGTCGGTGCCGACACCCTGATTCCGTCGATTGAAGGTGTCACTCGCCACCACCGCCATGCCCACCTCGTTGCAACCGGCGGCCAGCGCGCGCTCGAATCCTTTTTGATTCAGTACGAGTCCGATGTAGCGAACATCCTCACGCTTACGCAGTCCTGCGAGCACGAGCTCGGCGTCCGCCATCTGCGGGACCTTTTTCGGATTCACGAAACTCGTCACCTCAAGGCGCCGGAGACCCGCCTCGACGAGTCGCTCGATCAGTTCGATCTTCGCGGCGGTCGGTAATACCCCGGGCTCGCTTTGCAAGCCATCGCGCGGCCCGACCTCAACGATTTCGACGACTCGCGACATACCCCTCTCCTGACGTGATACCGGCCGTACCGCCGGGCCGTCTGATTCTAGCAACCGTGGCCACCCAATCGTGGCAATCGAATCCGCTCATCCTTGACCGGCGCGGGGACCGCCGGTACAAGTTCGACGATTCCATCACGCCCTCGCGGCCGAGGTCAGGCATGTCCGGTGATACGACTTTCAAGCGGGGTCCGCTGTCCGATCTTCGCGTTCTCGAACTCGGGACGCTGTTAGCGGGCCCCTTTTGCGGTCAGTTGCTGGGCGATATGGGCGCCGAAGTCGTCAAGATCGAACCCCCGGGTCAGGGCGATCCGATGCGGGTCTGGGGTCGGCAGAAAGCCGGCGAGCCCTCGCTGTGGTGGCCCGTCGTCGCCCGTAACAAAAAAGCCATTACGCTCGATATGCGTCAGGCCGAAGGACAGAGTGTTTTCAAGGAGTTAGTGAGAAGTGCTGACTTCGTACTTGAGAACTTTAGACCCGGCACGATGGAAAAATGGAATTGTGGCTACGAGGAGCTTTCGAAGATCAACCCGAAGCTCATCATGATTCGCGTGTCGGGCTACGGCCAGACCGGCCCGTACTCGCATCGCGCCGGCTTCGGCGCCATCGGCGAGGCGATGGGCGGCCTGCGCTACGTGTGCGGCGACCCCTCCACCCCGCCCTCGCGCATGGGCATCAGCATCGGTGACGAGCTCGCGGCGACCTTTGCCTGCGTCGGGGCGTTGGCGGCGCTGCATCATCGTGAGAAGACCGGGCGTGGACAGGTGGTCGACTCGGCCCTCTACGAGGCTGTGTTGGCGATGATGGAGTCGCTGATCACCGAGTTCGACAAGACCGGATACATCCGAGAACGCACCGGTGCGATCCTGCCGAACGTTGCTCCCTCTAACGTGTACAAGACGAGCGATGGACTCGTGTTGATCGCGGCCAATCAGGATACGGTCTTCAGTCGTCTCTGCGAGGCGATGCAGCAGCCGACCTGGCCCACCGATCCCCGTTTCGTCAATCATCAAGCGCGGGGCGCGAATCAGAAACTGCTCGATGGCTTGATCGAGGCGTGGACCCAAACCATGCCGACCAAAAAGGCGCTGGAGATCATGGACGAGTACGGCGTGCCCGCCGGTCAAATTTATCGCGCTCCGGAGATGCTCGACGATCCGCACTTCAAAGCGCGCGAAGCCATCATCACGACCAAGCATCCGTACTTCGGTGACTTGCGTATGCAAAATACCGTTCCGAAGTTCTCCGATACTCCGGGCGGCGTTCATAGTCCGGCGCCGACCGAACTAGGCCAGCACAACGACGAGGTGTTCGGTCGCCTGCTCGGCTATGGCGCAGAGCGTCTCGCTCAATTGCGCGCCTCAAAAGTCATCTGAGATCAACGTTCGTGGGCGAATCCTTAGGCGAAAACTATGCGCGTGGCGGCTTCGGCAAAACCTTAGCGCCTGGCCAACGACCCGCCTTGCTGGTCATCGATTTCGTTCGCGCCTATCTCGTCCAGTCTTCACCGCTTTACGCCGGCGTCGAGCAGGCACGTGCGGAGTGCGAAACCTTACTGAAGGCGGCTCGCAGCGCCGGGATTCCGATCCTCCATACCAACGTCGTGTATCAGCCGGGCGGTCGGGATGGCGGCGTGTTCTTCCGAAAAATTCCGGCGCTTCGGTGTTTCGAACAGGGGGCTCACCCTGAACTTGCGGCGTTTGCCGAGGGACTCGAGCCTATCGCTGGTGAGACCGTCATATCCAAACAGTATGCGAGCGCTTTTTTTGGGACGACGCTCGCCTCGACGCTCACGGCGCTCGGCGTAGATACCGTTCTGATCGCGGGCCTCTCGACAAGCGGCTGTGTTCGAGCGAGTGCTGTCGACTGCTGTCAGCACGGATTTGTCCCCGTCGTCGTGCGGGAGGCGGTGGGCGATCGAGCTTCGGGTCCGCATGAGTCGAATCTTTTCGATCTGCAAGCCAAGTACGCTGAAGTCGCTGCGCTCTCCGACGTGCTTGTCTATCTCAAAAATCTCAAACGCGGAAACGCCTCATGAGCACACTTGGACCCATTTCCTGTGTGACCGTGGCTGCCCCCGAACTGCAGCACATGATCGATAGCTACCGTCTGTTTCTCGGGTATCGACTCGTCGATCACGGAAGACTGAGTCCCGCGCAGGCATCGCTGTGGGGATTGCCGAATCTCACGGGACGACGCTATGCGCTGATGCTGCCGGAAGGTGACGGGCAGACGTTTTTGAGATTCGTCGAGAGCAAGCCCTCGCCCGACTACGTTCCGTTTCGACACATGGGGTGGAATGCAGCCGAACTCATGGTGCAGGACACCGACGAGGCGGCCGCGCGACTTGCGGGCTCGCCGTTCAAGATCATCGGACCTCCTGCCAATCTGTCGATCTCGGACAAGATCCGGGCAGCCCAGGCGCTCGGCCCGTCAAACGAAGCGCTCTACCTCACCTCATTCGCCGAAAAACTTCCGCAGTTCGACACGCCGGACGCGAAGCATTTCATCGACCGCGTCTTCATCGTGATTTTGGGAGGCCCTTCGGTACAAACCGTGAATGCCTTCTATCGAACTCACTTCGGCGTCGCGGACGCTGCGGTGGTGCCCGTCGTCATCTCGGTGCTTTCCAACGCGCACGGGATGCCACCGGAGACGCGACACGATCTCGCCGCGCTGCCCTTGCAAGGCCAGTCGTATATCGAGGTCGATCGAATGCCGGAGGGCACCCAACCGCGGCACGCGCGTCCGGGCGAGCTACCGCCTGCGATATCCATCGTGACCTTTGGCGTACGGCAGCTGCCCACCACGATTGACTGGATCGCACCGCCGTGCGCCTTGCCTGAGGCGCCTTATCACGGGCGCCGCGCGGGTCTTTGTCGAGGCGCCGCGGGCGAACTGATCGAGCTGATCGAGCACCGTCCACCTTCCGAGTTGGGAGAGACCTGAATGCCCGCCTTCAAAGCACACGCGATGCAACCGCGCACTCAACTTGATGAGCAAGCTCGTCAGGACTTCGTGACCTCCCTTCGAGCCCATCTCTCTGGACGACTGATGCCGGGGGCCTACAAGGTCTACGAAAACCGAGTGGAACCGAAATTTAGAGCCACGGAGGGCCGACCGCCCGCGGATCATGAAGAGGTCCGCAAGGCGATGACTCAGGATCCTTACTACCAGTTCTGGAGCGCGATGCAGCGCCGAAGCCAGGAGCTGCTCTGGGAGTCGGTGATCGATCCCACCGAGCGGCAATTGCCGTCATTGATCGAGACGTCAAAGTCGCTCACTCAGAACGCAGGCGCTGTGGGTCGAGGCTCGCTGCGTCTCAATCCGGCGTTGCCGTTGCCGCGCTATCACGCGGCGGTCGACATCCATCTGCAGCCGGGCGGATACCACACCGAGTTTGCGGAGGACGATGTCGCCGCCGGCGTGATCTACGACAAAGGCATCAACCTTTACATGGGCGGTGCGTTGGGACCGGAAAACAACTTGATGGGGGATATCCTTCTCGCCTACCTCAAAGAAAAACACCCCGATTTCCGTCCTAAAAGAATTCTCGACCTCGGTTGTGCGATTGGCAACAGTTCGGTGGTCTGGGCGCGGGCGTTTCCGGAGGCCGAAGTCCACGGCATCGATGTCGCGGCGCCCGTGTTGCGATACGCGCACGCGCGCGCTGAGGCGCTCGGTGTTCCGGTGCACTTCAGTCAGCAAAATGCTGAGCACACCGACTTTCAACAAGGCAGCTTCGATCTCGTACTGTCGCACATCGTGCTTCACGAGACGTCGAAGTCCGCGCTCCCGCGCATCCTCGGCGAATGTCACCGACTCCTTAGCCCAGGCGGGCTCATGTTACACCTTGAAATTCCGCGAGGAAAAACCGACGTCGAAAAGTTCATGCACAACTGGGAAAGCTACAACAACAACGAAACGTTCAGTCGTTTCATGACGTTGATCGACCTTAAAGCGGAAGCCCTAAAGGGCGGCTTTACGTCGGAACAAGTTCGAGTCGACGAGTTCGCACCAAAGCTAGACGTTGCGCAGATGAACTACGCTGAACATTTCTTTTGGAAAATTTTGGCGGCACGTCGATGAAAAAGACTCCGCGAATCGCAAGAGTCGCAAAAGGCAAGCGACCGCAGTATTTCAGTGACCCGGCCATCGACAAACTCTTGTCGATGACCCTGACCCTAATGGAAGAACTGTCGGTTACCCGCGACCGTCTCGATAGCCTCGAGCGCTTGCTGGCCTCGAAGAAGGTATTCGAGCGAGCGGAGATCGAGGGGTGGGCCCCGGACGCGGAGGCTGCGCTCGAGCGCAGCGCCGCTCGCGCCGAGTATGTCGATCGCATGATGCGGGCGATGCAGGCAGAGCTCGACGAGGTCACCCGCCGAGCCGAGCGGGCGGGAGATATCGACCCGCTGGAAGCGGTGGGCTCCTGACGATTAGCGGGTCTGCAACGACCAAAGCCGCGCGATCCGCTGAAGGGTTTCGTCTCCCTTCACAGCCGCGAAGGTCGCTGCAGCGCCCTCTTTGTTACCCGCCTTGAGTTGAGCAATCCCGAGATTAAGGCGAGCTTCCTCCGGATTTCGAACGTTACCCTTCGCGAGACCGCGCTCGTAGGCCACCACCGATCGCTCGAAGTCTCCGTACCCCAAAAACGCTAACGCGATCCGGGCGTCCACTTCGCCGCTCTTTCGACCTGCGGCTTCCTTATCCTGCGCCAGTAGCGTCGGTTTATCGGCGGCCGCCTGCGCCTTGGCGGTGCCGAGCAGCCGTGTCGCGAGATCGAGGTTCGACTTATTGGTAAAGATATTTTTCGCTTTACCCTCCTCGATCACTGATTGCGCTTCCCCGGGCAAGCCTTTTTCGAGGGCGAGTTGCGCCATCTCGGTGTATTCCTCGCCGCGAATCATGCCGCCCATTTCACGCGACAGGCGAAAGACGTTGAGCGTGTTGGCATCACCGCCTGAGCGGAACATCAGCAACGTCAGATTTGGCCAGGTTTCCTTCTTCGGGAAATAGCGAGCTTGTTTCTCGAGTGCACGCAACGTGCACGCGTCGTCGTCTTGTTTGATGCAGGCACTGGCGTATAACTGCAGCGCCATGTCCGGCGGCGTCTGACCCGCGGCTTCCATCGAGGCCACGTACGCGGCAGCCAGTTTTTCTGATGCCTTGAAGTCGTTTTGCAGATAGAACGACTGAATCGTCAGCAGGTAAACGGCCTCATCGGCTGTACCCAAGTCGATCAATCGCTGACCGTAGACCACCGCGCCAGCGTAGTCCTTCGCCTGATAGGACAGTTGCAACAATCCCTTACGAAGACTCGCGGAGCGCGTAGGCTCGGCGAATTCCGAGTCGACGACCTTCGCCCAAGCCGAGATCGCCAGCGCGTTGTCGTTCGCGCGGAGCGCACAGAAGCCGAGGATGTCGTTGATGACGTAATTGTCGTAGGACGTATTTGTCGGCTGGCCGTCGAGCGCCTTAAGTTGAGAAATGCATTCGGCAAACTGCTCTTTCTTCGCAGCCTCTTGCGCACCCGCGAGCGGCTTGAGCAGGTTCTTGCTGACCGACGGTCCTTTCGGTGCTGGCGTATTTTTTTGCTGCGAGTTACGAGTCTGCGCATCCGCCTGAACCGACGCCGACAGCAGAAACCCCGCTGAGATCATCAAAACAGCCAGCTTGTGCATATTTCAAACCCCCAATCTAAGCCCGATCGATCACTTCGAATTACTGCGCCCTTAAGCTCCAGAGCTTAGCGACACGCTGCAATTCAGCATCGCCTTTGATGGCACGCAACACGCGCCCTGCTTCCGCTTTGTTTCCCGACTTGAGCAGCGCGATACCGAGAATCAACTGGGCTTCGGCCGGATCGGTGGCGTTACCTTTGGTTATCCCGCGTCGGATCGCCGTGATGGCCTGAGGATACTGGCCGTAGCTCATGAACGCCTGCCCGACGCGAAGATCGGCGTCCGCGCTCTTTCCGGCTGCAGCATCGCGATCTTGTTTCGCCAAGCTGGCCCGATCTGCCGCGGCACGTTCTTTGGTGGTGTTGAGCAAGCGGGTATTGCGATCGATATCACGCTTGTCCGTGAACACCTTGCGCGCGAACGCCGCCTCGAGGGTGGTCAGCGCTTCGCCGGGAAGCCCCTTCTCGAGCGCGCGTTGCGCCATCTCGGTGTAATCGTCGCCCGTCCGCATTGCGCCCACGTCGGTTGCCAAGCGGTAAGCGTTAAAGGCTGCTGCTTCGTTGCGCGAGGCGAACAGCGTTTGCATCAGGTTCGCCCAGCCCGCAGGGTTCGGGTAGTACGTGACCAACTTCTCGAAGCCCGCAGCCGTACAGGCCTCATCTTTGAGGCGCATACAAGAAGTGACATAGATCTGGATCGCATTCTCGCGCGGACGCTGGCCGCGTCGCTCTTGATCTTTGATCCAGTTACCGACGAATTCCCGCGCGTTGCGGAAATCGTTCATCTGGTAGTAAGACTGCGCAACGACCAAAAAGGTATCGGCGTCGCCGTAGCCCTTGGTGATCGCGTCACGGCCCACTTCGACCGTCTTTTTGTAGTCGCGGGCGTTGAAGTAGATCTTCGCCAAATCCCGCGTGCGCTGAGCGATCTTGTCCGCGGCGAAGGGCGAGGCCAAGTTGGCTTCATAGGCCCGCGTTGCTGCCGCAACATCGTTCGA
>JBMTZJ010000001.1:0-43936 GCA_049455515.1 Steroidobacteraceae bacterium | reverse complement strand
TGCGCAACGCCTCCGAGTATCGAGTGTCTTACCGTCACGTCGAGTCGCCGATCGAGAGCGAGGCCTTCCTCGGTGCGTTACTGCACTTCGAGCAACGCGAGGGCGTTAGCAACGAGACGATTCGCGATCTGCTCGTCGAGCGCAAGCAGAAGCAGCCCATCGGTGAGTGGAGTTGTGGTTCGGTGTTCACCAATCCGCCGGGCGATCATGCCGCGCGTCTCATCGAGGCGGCAGGCCTCAAGGGGACGCGTATTGGCGGGGCGCTAGTGTCTCCGAAGCACGCCAACTTCATCGTGAATGAAGGCGAGGCGACGGCCGCTGATCTCGAGGCGCTCATTTATCGCGTCCGCGACACTGTCTCGCAGCGCTTCGGCATTCGGCTCAACACCGAGGTGCGGATCGTGGGGGAGGCGGCCTGATGCGTCTGATGCACGACAGCGCAGCGCTACGCACGATCACTGATCCGCGTGACTTCGGCAAAGTCGCGGTGATGCTCGGCGGTCACTCGAGCGAGCGTGAGATTTCTTTGCTCACCGGCCAAGCCGTGCTTGCGGCCTTGAAGCGCAAGGGTGTCGATGCGCATGCCGTCGATCCGCGGGATGTGCCGCTGTCCATGTTGATCGATCAACGCTTCGATCGGGTGTGGATCGCCTTGCACGGACCCGGCGGTGAGGACGGGACATTGCAGGGCGCACTCGAATGCCTCGGTCTGCCGTACACCGGCAGTGGCGTGCTCGGTTCGGCGGTGTGCATGGACAAGGTTCGCACCAAGCGTCTCGCCGCAGCCGTCGGCGTGTCGACCGCCGAGTTCACGGTGCTCCGGGGCCCGTCCGATTTCGAAAATGCCGTGGCGCGACTCGGTCTGCCGATGTTCGTAAAGCCGGCGACGCAAGGGTCCTCAGTGGGTATCAGCAAAGTCGAGCGTGCTGCGGATCTTCCGGCCGCTTATGCCGCCGCGGCGGCGACCGACGATGTGGTGATCGCCGAGGCATTCATTCCGGGTGCCGAATACACAGTCGGCGTATTGCACGGCCGCGCACTGCCCTCGATTCGCATCGCGACGCCGAAAACGTTTTACGACTACGAGGCCAAGTATCTGCGATCGGACACCGTGTACGAGTGTCCGTCCGGTCTCTCGGCCGAAGCCGAGAAGCATCTCGGTGCCCTCGCGATCGGCGCCTTCGCCGCGGTGGGAGCCGAGGGCTGGGGTCGCGTCGATTTCATGATGGATTCAACGGGCAGGCCACTGCTGCTCGAGATCAACACGGTTCCGGGAATGACCGATCACAGCCTCGTGCCGATGGCGGCCAAGGCGAGCGGCATCGACTTCGAAACGCTCGTCTGGCGCGTACTCGAAACGAGCCTCGTACGTCGGCGTCGGGATTAAGGGCAGGAGCGTCGCATGGGTCTGTTTGCAAATCGAAAAGCCCGTAACCGCCGCCGATCCGAGAAGGCGTCGTGGGAGATGCCCGAGATCGACTGGCGCCGGCTCACCTACGGCATGTCGGGGTTCGCTGCGGTCGCTGCATTTCTTTGGTTGATCGTGTCGGCGCTCGACCAGCCGATCGATCGTGTGGTCGTCGAGGGGCGATTCCAGCGAGTCTCGCCCATGGATGTCGAGCAGGCTGTTCGCGATCGCATTCACGATGCGGGACTCGTCACCGTCGACCTCGAGACCCTGCAGCGCGCCATCGAGGCCTTGCCCTGGGTCGATACGGCGAGTGTCGGTCGCGCCTGGCCTCGGGGGTTGCAGGTTCGCGTGATCGAGCAGGTGGCGGCGGCGCGCTGGGGTGCCAATGGCTTGCTGAACGATCGAGGCGAACTCTTCTTGTCAGAGGCGCGATTCATTCCGCCCGAGCTGCCGCGACTTTCGGGTCCCAAGGGCGCCGAGACGCTCGTCGCCAAGCGTTATCTCGCCATTCAGGGTCGCCTCGTCGAAGGCGGTGTCCGCATCGCCGCGCTTCGACTCGATGCGCGCGGGGCTTGGGAGATCGATCTCGATAACGGTGTGCGCGTTCGGCTCGGACGACGACAGGTCGATGAGCGCTTCGAGCGATTTGTGGCTGCGGCTCTGCGCATCGTGGTGCAGCGATCGGCCGAGATCAATTACGTGGACATGCGCTACACGAACGGATTTTCAGTGGGCTGGCGCGGCAGCACCAAGGTGGCGGCCGTCGACGAATTCGACGAAGCCCCGGAAGGTTGAGGGACGGATAAGGACTATGGCGAAAAAACCAGAAAGACAACTCATCGTCGGGCTCGACATCGGCACCTCCAAGGTGGTGGCGCTGGTGGGTGAGATCGCACCCGACAACAGCATCGAGATCATCGGCATCGGTTCGCAGCCGTCGCGCGGACTCAAGCGTGGTGTCGTCGTCAATATCGAGTCGACGGTGCAATCGATACAGCGTGCCGTGGAAGAAGCTGAGCTCATGGCCGGTTGCGAAATACACTCGGTGTTCGCCGGCATCGCCGGTAGTCATGTGCGCAGCCTCAACTCGCACGGTGTCGTCGCGATTCGCGACAAGGAAGTGCAGATCGCCGATGTCGAGCATGTGATCGATGCGGCGAAAGCCGTCGCGATCCCGGCGGATCAAAAGATCCTCCATGTCTTGCCGCAGGAATTCATCATCGACGGTCAGGAAGGTATCCGTGATCCCGTCGGGATGTCGGGTGTGCGTCTCGAAGCCAAGGTACACATCGTGACCGGCGCGGACAGCGCAGCCCAGAACATCGAGAAGTGCATTCAGCGATGCGGGCTCGACGTCGACGATGTGGTGCTCGAGCAGCTCGCCTCGAGCTATGCCGTACTGACCGAGGACGAAAAAGATCTCGGGGTCTGTCTCGTGGACATCGGCGGTGGCACGACCGATATCGCGGTGTTTTCTCACGGCGCGATCCGTCATACGGCCGTCATCCCGATCGCGGGGGATCAGGTGACCAACGACATCGCCGTATCGATGCGCACCCCGACTCAGAACGCCGAGGAGATCAAGCTGCGCTATGCCTGTGCGCTCTCCCAGCTCGCAAACCCCGATGAGACCATCGAGGTGCCGAGCGTCGGCGATCGACCGGCGCGTCGACTTGCACGACAGACTCTCGCCGAGATCGTCGAGCCGCGTTACGAAGAACTTTTCGGTCTCATTCGTGAAGAGTTACGACGCAGCGGCTTCGAGGAAGTGATCGCGGCGGGCATCGTGCTCACGGGCGGCAGCGCCAAAATGGAAGGGGCGATCGAGCTCGCCGAGGAAGTCTTCCATGTGCCGGTGCGTCTTGGCATGCCGGTCGGTGTGCGGGGTCTCGCCGACGTCACGAGCAATCCGATTCATTCGACGGGTGTGGGGTTACTGCTTTACGGCCGCGATCATCTCGTGCCGCGCGGGTCGCGCACGCGGGCTATCGCGGGAAATGCCAGAAGCATGGTGGAGCGGATGCGAGATTGGTTCCAGGGCAATTTTTGATTTCGATTTTTTTATTTTGACAACTTCGACTACAGGAGCGACGTGCAATGTTTGAACTCATGGACTCTTACAGCCAGAGCGCGGTGATCAAAGTGCTGGGGGTGGGCGGTGGCGGCGGCAACGCCGTATCGCATATGGTGCAGACCGGCATCGAGGGCGTGGATTTCATGTGCATCAATACCGATGCGCAGGCCTTGAAGAATTCCAACGTGAAGACTTCGCTGCAAATCGGCACCAACATCACCAAGGGTCTGGGTGCGGGTGCAAATCCCGACGTCGGTCGCCAGGCCGCCATGGAAGATCGCGATCGCATCATCGAGCTGATCAACGGTTGCGACATGCTCTTCATCACCGCAGGTATGGGCGGCGGCACGGGTACGGGTGCGGCGCCGGTCGTTGCGCAGATCGCCAAGGAACTCGGCATCCTCACGGTCGCGGTCGTCACGCGCCCGTTCATCATGGAAGGCAACAAGCGCTCCATCGTTGCCGATCAGGGAATGAATGAGCTCGCCAAGCACGTCGATTCGCTCATCACCATTCCGAACCAGAAGCTGCTGACGGTGCTCGGACCGAAGACGACGCTCCTCGACGCCTTCAAGAGCGCCAACGGTGTGTTGCAAGGCGCGGTACAGGGCATCGCCGAACTCATCACGCGCCCGGGTCTGATCAACGTCGACTTCGCCGACGTCCGCACTGTCATGAGCGAGACCGGCATGGCGATGATGGGTTCGGGCCATGCGAGCGGTGAAGATCGTGCGCGTGTCGCCGCCGAGATGGCCGTATCCTCACCGCTCCTCGAGGACGTCAATCTCTCCGGTGCACGCGGCATTCTCGTCAACGTGACGGCGGGTCTCGATCTCGGTATCGGTGAGTTCGAGCAGGTCGGCAACATCGTCAAGGAGTTCGCTTCCGAAGACGCCACGGTCGTCGTGGGTACGGTGATCGATCCGTCGCTCACCGACGAGTTACGCGTGACGGTGGTGGCGACGGGCCTCGCGCGCTCGCAGGCCCAGATGGCGTCGACCCGTGCATCGGCGCCGAGTGCCGTTCGTGCTGCGCCGGCCCGCGCAGCCTTCGATGCGCCGCGCGTCGGCCGTCGACCGGTGGTCGTCTCCTCGGACTACAGCAAGCTCGATGTTCCCGCATACGAGCGTCTCAAGGCTGCGGCGGGCGATGGCCTGCGGCACGAGCCCGAAGGGACTGAGGACATCCTCGATATCCCCGCGTTCCTGCGTCGTCAGGCCGACTGATCGGCGGTTGGGGTACACTCGCGACCTTCGATGACTTCCCCGGCATGCCGCCGCCGAGCGGCATGCCCCGGGGCGGTCGGGGGACATGATGGTCGGCCAACGCACATTAAAGAACGTCATTCGCGCAAGCGGGGTGGGGCTGCACACCGGTAAGCGCATTCTCATGACCATCCGTCCGGCAGCACCGGATACCGGCATCGTCTTTCGGCGCACCGATCTGTCGGTCCCCGTCGACATTCCGGCGCGCGCGGGCAACGTGGGCGAAACCACGCTCGGCACGTCGCTCGTGAAGGATGAGGTACGCGTCTCCACGGTCGAGCATCTGCTCTCGGCGTTTGCGGGGCTCGGTATCGACAACGCGCTCGTCGAGATCACCGGACCCGAGGTGCCCATCATGGATGGCAGTGCGGGACCGTTCGTTTTTTTGCTGCAGTCGGCCGGGCTCGAACAGCAGCGCACGCCGAAGCGTTTCGTTCGAATTCGCAAATCCGTCAAGGTCGAGGATGGCGACAAGTGGGCGCGCTTCGATCCCTTCGACGGTTTCAAAGTGAACTTCGAGATCGAATTCAACCATCCGATCTTCAAGCGGCACGGGCAGCGTGCGAGCATGGATTTCTCCACGACCTCGTTCCTCAAAGAAATCAGTCGCGCGCGAACTTTCGGTTTCATGCGCGACCTCGAGTCGATGCGGGCTCGCAATCTGGCCCTTGGCGGCAACCTCGACAACGCGATCGTTCTCGACGATTCGAAGGTGCTCAACGAGGGCGGTCTTCGCTACGAGGACGAGTTCGTCAAGCACAAGATTCTCGATGCGATCGGCGATCTATACCTGCTCGGTCACAGCCTGATCGGCGAGTTCTCGGCGTACAAGTCGGGTCATGGTCTCAACAACCGCTTGTTGCGCACCTTGCTCGCGGACGAGTCGGCTTGGGAGGCGATCGTCTTCGAGCGTCCCGAGGATGCGCCGATTTCTTACGTACGCGCGCCCGTTTTGGCAGCGACGGGCTGAACCTTCACCACGATTTTTTTGACCGTCGGCCGAAAGGCTTTCGCCTGTTCGCTGAAGGTGGGCAGTGCAAAACGCAGTCGAGCCGCCCATGCAGCCGAACTCGCTTGTAGCGTGAGGGTGCCGTCGCGCTCGACATAGTGGACGATGGCCTCGAGCAGGGCGGGTTCGAGCTTCTCCGCAAAAAAATCCCGCCAATCATGTTGCTGATTCGTGAATTTTTTGGCCGCTTGGGCGAGCCCCGAGCGGGATAGCAAGTCGCTGATTTCCCGGGGTTTACCGCCCCTCATCGGGGACGTGGTGGTGGCCGAAGATCGCCCCAGTTTGGGAGATTTCGGGTTGAGGCGATGGGGTGGTTTGGGCATAGTCGGGCAATTCCGGGCCGATTATGTCATCGGCATTCCGAGCGAGGGGGGAAACGATGAAGTTCGTCGTGCTTCGACAGCGCGCCGCACAGGTTTGGAGTGTCGATCTCCCGGGGCGCTGGGTGGTCGGGATCGGCTCGCTCGTACTCTGCACGCTGCTTGGCATGGCCTTCCTCGCAGGCTTCACCGCTGCAGGCCGCGCGCCAAGCGAATCGTCGCTACTCGCCGGGTTAGGTTCGACCGAACACACCGACCTCGACGAACTGCGATCACGACTCCAGGAGCGCATCGACGCAATGTCGGCTCGCGTGGGGCAACTCAATGCGCACGTCATTCGACTCGATGCACTCGGCAAGCGCCTCGCCGAAATGGCCAACGTCGATTCGCGCGAATTCGATTTCTCGCTCGCGCCTTCGGCGGGAGGTCCGGAAGCCGCGGCAGGTCTGCCCGTCGAGGCACCGGAGCTCTCGGCGATGATCGACGACTTCGAATCGCGACTCGTTCGACGCGATGCCCAGCTCAACGTGCTCGAGCAAATCATCCTGCAGCGCGAGCTGCGCAAGCAGATTGTTCCCGAGGGTCGACCCGTTGAGCGCGGCTTTCTGTCGTCGGGCTTCGGTCATCGACAAGATCCGGTGTCGGGAGAGTTCAACTTTCATCGCGGCATCGACTTTGCCGGTGAGTCGGGCGACAAAATCATCGCGGTCGGTGCGGGCGTGGTCACATTTGCCGGGTATCGTCCGGATTACGGTTACGTCGTCGACGTGACCCATGGAGACGGCTACATCACGCGTTATGCGCATAACGCCCGAGTTTTGGTTCGCCCGGGTGATGTGGTGTCCCGAGGTCAGCAGCTGGCCGTGATGGGCTCGACCGGACGGTCCACCGGACCGCACGTGCACTTCGAAGTCCTCAGAAACGGGGCTCCTGTGAACCCGCTCTCCTATCTCGGGGGTTGAATTCGACCGGCAGGACCCCAACCACGTAAAATGTCGGACTTTTAGCCGACGTTCGTCCAGGGGTCTCCCGGGTGCTCAATTTCCTCCAGCGTATTTTCGGTAGCCGCAACGAGCGGATGGTCAAGGTCATGGCCCGCGAGGTCCGTGCCGCCAACGCCTTCGAGCCTGCCCTCAAGGCGCTGACAGACGAACAACTTCGTGCGAAGACCGATGAGTTTCGCGGGCGTTTGACCGCCGGCGAGCGGCTCGATGCCTTGCTGCCCGAGGCGTTTGCGGTGGTGCGCGAGGCGGCCTCCCGTACGCTCGGTCTCCGTCATTTCGACGTCCAGTTCATGGGGGGTATCGCCCTGCACCGAGGACGCATTGCCGAAATGCGCACCGGTGAAGGCAAGACCTTGGTCGCCACGCTACCCGCCTATCTCAATGCGCTCACGGGCGAGGGCGTTCACGTCGTCACCGTCAACGAATACCTCGCTCAGCGCGATGCCGAGTGGATGGGCCCGGTTTATCGTTTCCTCGGTCTGACGGTCGGTGTCATCCGTGGGCAGCAACCCGCCGCCGAAAAACGTGAGGCCTACGGTTGCGACATCACCTACGGCACCAACAACGAATTCGGCTTCGACTACCTGCGTGACAATCTCGCGTTCCGTCTCGAGGATCGCGTGCAGCGTTCGCTCGCGTACGCCATCGTCGACGAAGTCGACTCCATCCTCATCGATGAGGCGCGCACACCGCTCATCATCTCGGGCCCCGCCGAGGAGAGCACCGACACCTACCTCGCGATCAACAAGCTCGTGCCCCGACTCGAGCGGGCCGAGGGTCCGCCGCCGCGCACGGGAAATATGCTGTCGGGTGAGTCGGAGCCAGAGCCCGCCGGCGACTACATGGTCGACGAGAAGCAGCGACAAGTTCATTTGACCGAAGCCGGCCATGAGAAGGTCGAAGCGCTCATGATCGAGGCGGGGATGCTGCGCGAGGGCGAGAGTCTTTACGATCCCTCGAACATTCGCCTCATGCACCACCTCAATGCGGCGCTGCGAGCCCATGCGCTCTACAAGCGCGACGTCGAGTACATCGTACGTGGCGGCGAAGTGATCATCGTCGACGAGTTCACCGGCCGTACGATGCCGGGGCGTCGCTGGTCCGACGGCCTACACCAGGCGGTCGAGGCCAAAGAGGGCGTGAAGGTTCGCGAAGAGAATCAGACGATCGCCTCGATCACGTTCCAGAATTACTTCCGTATCTATCGCAAGCTCTCCGGCATGACGGGTACGGCCGATACCGAAGCGCCCGAGTTCCTGCAAATCTACAACCTCGAGGTCAACGTCATTCCGACGCACCGCCCGATGATCCGCAAAGATATGGCGGATCTCGTGCATCTCACTCAGGCCGATAAATTCAAGGCCATCGTCGAGGACATCCGCGAGTGCGTCGCGAAGCAGCAGCCGGTGCTCGTCGGCACAACCTCCATCGAGGCGTCGGAGCTCATCTCCGGTGTGCTCAAAAAAGAAGGGATCGCCCACGAGGTGCTGAACGCCAAGCAGCACGAACGAGAGGCGCAAATCGTCGCGCAAGCCGGTCGCCCTGGCGCCGTGACGATTGCCACCAACATGGCCGGTCGCGGAACCGATATCGTGCTCGGCGGAAGCCTCGAGTCCGAGCTTCATGCCTTGCCGCCCGACGCGACCGACGAGCAGCGTGCCGCGGTTCGCGCCGCGTGGCAGCAGCGTCACGATCAGGTGCTCGCGGCGGGTGGTCTGCACATCATCGGTACCGAGCGACACGAGTCGCGGCGTATCGACAACCAGCTGCGCGGCCGCTCCGGTCGTCAAGGTGACCCCGGCTCCTCGCGCTTCTATTTGTCGATGGAAGACAATCTGATGCGCATCTTCGGTGATCCGAACTTCACCAAGCGGCTGCTCTCGGCCGCGGGCATGAAGGAAGGCGAGGTCATCGAGAGTCGTATGCTCAGCCGCCGTATCGAAGTGGCGCAGCGCAAGGTCGAGTCGCACAACTTCGACATCCGTAAGCAATTGCTGCTGTTCGACGACGTCGCAAACGATCAAAGAAAAGTCATCTATCAGCAACGCACCGAGATCATGGGCGCCACCGACCTCTCGCCGGCCATTCGTGGCATTCAGGCGGACGTGGTCGGCCGGCTGCTCGATGAGTATCTGCTGCGGAACGTTCCGCATGAGGATTGGGACCTCGAGAGCCTGCGCGACGGTTTACGCAAGGACTTCCAGACCGATATCGATCCGCGCGCCTGGCTCGAAGCAGAGCCCGAGCTCGACGAAGTGACGCTGCGATCACGCGTGCTCGAGGCTGTCGCCAAGCGGTACGACGAGAAGTCGCAGCGTTATGGCGCCGAGCTCATGCAGTATCTCGAGAAAGACGTCATGTTGCGCACCCTCGATCAGCATTGGAGAGAGCATCTGGCCGCCATGGACTACCTGCGCCAGGGCATTCATCTGCGTAGCTACGCGCAGAAAGACTACCGCTATGAGTATCGGCGCGAGGCGTACGAGTTGTTCAGCAACATGCTCGATCGCGTCAAGTTCGATACCGCCTCGCTGCTCGCGCGTATCGAGGTACGTAGCGAAGCCGATCTGCAGCGCGAAGAAGAAGAGCGTCAAAGAAAACTACTGGCAGCGTTGCAAGCCCAGCATGCCGAGGCGCAATCGGTCCTCGGTAGTAACGAGCCCGAAGCGAACGAGGCGGCCGCCGCAGAACGTCCTGCGACGGGGACGCAGGTTCGCGGCGAGCGCAAGGTTGGTCGTAACGAGCCTTGCCCCTGCGGCTCGGGTCGCAAATACAAACAGTGCCACGGCGCGCTCGAGTCCTGAGCGGATCCACGTCAAACCCGCGTATCGTCGTCGTCGCTGCTGCACTCCTCGACGCGGATCATCGCGTGCTCATTGCGGCACGACCTGCGGGCAAGCACATGGCAGGGCGCTGGGAGTTTCCAGGGGGCAAGATCGCCGCAGGCGAGTCGCCCGAGACAGCGCTGCGCCGCGAACTTCGCGAGGAGCTCGGCATCGACGTACAACGATGCCAGTTCGAGATGACACTGGTTCACGCGTATCCCGATCGGGAAGTCGAGTTGCTGTTTTACGTCGTCGAGGCGTGGGGTGGCACACCGCAATCGCTCGATGGGCAGGCACTGCGCTGGGTTCCCGTCGAGGACTTGGCTCACGAAGATATCCTCGAAGCGGACCTGCCCTTCATCCGCACTTTGCAGCAGCGCGTTGACGGCGCAAGATAGTCGCATGAGCAGGACCGTCGAGCGCATCGAGGTGCGCAACCCCCGCAGCGGACATGTCGATTTCGCATTCGATGCGCCGACGTCTGACGAGCTGGCCGGACGGCTGCGTGCGCTGCGCGCTGCGCAGACGCGGTGGCGAAGACGTCCTCTCGAGGAGCGCATCGACATCCTTCGTCGCTGGCGAAAGGAATGGGTCTCGAGACAGGACGAGATCGTCGGCGCCTTGGCAGAGGATACGGGCCGCCATTTGATCGCGACCAGCGAGGTGACGACGGTCGCGGGCATGATCGATCGATGGACCGCACTTGCGCCCTCGCTCGCGGTCGAAGAAGAGGCGCGCTCGGCGAGTTTGCCCAATATTTCCTACCGCTCGCAGTATGTGCCCTATGAGCTCGTCGGCATCATCAGCCCATGGAATTTCCCGGCGACGCTGTGTTTCATCGACGCCATACCCGCTTTGCTCGCCGGCTGCGCTGTATTCATCAAGCCGAGCGAGGTCACACCGCGATTCGTGAAGCCGGCCTTGGCCTCGATTGCGGCCGTGCCGGAGCTCGCCGAAGTGCTGCATCTGCAGCCCGGCGGCCGGCAGACCGGCGAGCAGCTCGTCGAAAGTGTCGATGTCGTGTGTTTCACGGGTAGTGTCGCGACCGGTCGACTCGTCGCTGCGAACGCCGCGCGACACTTCATTCCCGCTTTCCTCGAATTGGGGGGTAACGATCCGCTCATCGTGACCGCCTCAGCGGATCTCGAGCGCGCGACCGATGTAGCGCTGCGCTCGAGCTGTCTCGCCACCGGCCAGGCTTGCCAGAGTATCGAACGGGTGTACGTCGACCGGAAAATCTTTGAACCGTTCGTAGCGCGGCTCGTCGAGAAAGCGAAAGTCGTCGAACCCAACTGGCCCGATATCCATCAAGGCACGATCGGTCCCTTCATCTTCGGCAAGCAGGCCGAAGTCGTTGCCGCGCAGATCGCCGATGCTCTTTCAAAGGGTGCGCGCGTGCTGTGTGGTGGCCAGATCGAAGACCATGGCGGTAAGTGGCTGCGGCCTACGGTGCTCGTCGACGTCGATCACCGCATGAGCGTCATGACCGAGGAGACCTTTGGTCCGGTCATTCCGGTCATGCCCTTCGATCAGATCGAGGAGGCGATACGGCTTGCGAACGAGGGCGTCTACGGGCTCTCGGCGGGTGTGATCGCCGGTACGCTCGAGGAAGCCGAAGCCGTCGGTCGACAGATCGATGCGGGCGGTATCAGTCTCAACGACGGCTCGCTCACGGCGCTATGCCACGAAATGGAAAAGCACTCGTTCAAGCTGTCGGGTCTCGGCGGATCACGTATGGGTCCGGCCGGTTACCTGCGCTTCTTCCGTCGCAAGGTGCTCATCCGCCAGCACGGACAACCGGCTACGATCGCCAGCGTCGCCGAATCGAATCTCAGCAAAGGAAAGACGTCATGAGCAACCCCGACCTCGGTCTACCCGAAATCAAAATCGACTCCGCCAGTCTCTATCGAGAGGATGTGTTCACCGATCGCCGCGCCGGCACACTGCGCCGCATGATTCCGGTGCTTGCGGATGGCTCACAGGATGCCTCGCGTCCCGTACTCTGGCTCGGCCAGACACAGCTGATGACGCCGGGCGGCGTGCTGCCACTCGGGTTCGAGATCGATGCCAAAGATCTCGCCGAAGCCATCGAAAAATTTCCGGATGCCGTAAAGAAAGCGCTCGAAGACGCCATCGAGGAGGCGCAGCAAATGCGGCGTGAAGCGGCCTCGCGTATCGTCGTACCCGAGTCGGGCGCCGCGCTCGGACAGACCCTCGGCGGCAAGATCAAGATGCCCTGAGTACGGGGGTCGGCGCCTCGTCAGGCGTCGGCGACTTGCCGGTAAACCTCGACAAACTCGGTCTGCGATTTCACGCAGACCGAGAGATCTTTGAGCAATCCGTCGTGCAGATCGTAGATCCAACCGTGGATCTCGAGCGCCTTGCCGCGGTCCCATGCGCTCTGAACGATGGTCGTCTGACCCACGTTGAGGACTTGCTCGATCACATTGAGTTCGCAGAGCCGACGTAGTCGAGCGGCTTCGGTCGGCAGTTCGGCGAGACGCGCATGGTGTTTTTTCATGACGTCTTGCACGTGTCTCAGCCAGTTGTCGATGAGTCCCAAGCGGTCGTTGCGCATCGCAGCGTGCACGCCGCCACAACCATAGTGACCACAGACGATGACATGCTCGACGTCGAGTACGTCGACGGCATACTGCAGCACCGACAGACAATTGAGATCGGTGTGTACGACGACGTTGGCGACGTTACGGTGCACGAAGAGTTCGCCCGGGAGTAAGCCGACGATTTCATTGGCCGGCACGCGACTGTCGGCGCAGCCGATCCAGAGATAGTCGGGTGACTGCTGTCCCACCAGCTTCTCGAAGAATGCCGGATCTTGGGCCGTGATATCCGCAGACCACTCACGGTTGCGATCGAAGAGGGGTTTCAGACTGCGCATGGAGGCGGGCTTCCGTATTCCTGCGGGTTTATTCCGCTGCGATGGGTTCGCCGGCGGGACTTTCGACTTTCGGTCGATCGGGGCGCAGCGTTCGTGCAAAGAATTGGACGACCGTCTCGTAGGCATGAGGGCCTGTCGAGCCGAAACGCAGTAGTGCGTGTTTGCTGCCCGGGTAGGGCATGACGTCGAATGGTTTGCGCAGATCTTGCAGACGCTTGAAGAGTGCCGTGCTGTGCGTGAAGAGCACGTTGTCGTCGGCCATGCCATGCATGATGAGCAGCGGACCCGCGAGCTGATTCGCGTAGGTCATGACATTGCCCTCGCGATAGCCGTCGGGATTATCCTCCGGAGTCCCCATGTAGCGCTCGGTGTAGTGGGTATCGTAAAGACGCCAGTCCGTGACGGGCGCGCCGGCGACACCGGCGGCGAAGTGGCCCGGTGCTTTCACCATACTCATCAACGCCATGTAGCCGCCGTAGCTCCAGCCAAAGACGCCGATCCGTGTTCCGTCGACGAATGGCAGAGTGCGCAGGAACTCGACCCCGCGTACCTGATCTTCGACTTCGACCGTGCCCATGCGTCGATAGAGTGCGCCCTCGAAAGCGCGACCTCGGAACGCCGCGCCCCGATTGTCGACGGTGAACACCACGTAGCCTTGCTGCGCGAGGTACTGTCGAAAGAGGCCGCCCCATGCGCGCCGCACGTTTTGTACGCCGGGGCCCCCGTACACCTCGACGATGACGGGATAGCGACGACCGGCTTGCATGCCGACGGGCCGCGTGAGTTGGTAGTGCAGGGTTTGTCCGTCCTGCGCGGTGAGCGTACCGAACTCGGTGGGTTGATGCCGCGATCGGTAGGGTCCGTACGGATGCGTGTCGTCGAGACGGTTGGCGACGAGTACGTCGATAAGACTGCCATCGGTACGGCGCAGGCTGAGCGAGGGCGGTGAGTCGGGAGTCGAAAAGGTGTTGAGCCAATATTTTCCGTCGCCCGACAGGCTATTTGCGTGCCAGCCCGAACCTTCACTCAGTCGCTTGATGCGCCGCTCGATGCCCGCCACATCCGCGGGGCCCTCGAGAGGCGCGACGTAAAGATGTCGCTCGAGCGGCGTGTCGCGATTGGCGGTGAAGTACACGAGGCCTCGCGTTTCGTCGACCGTCTCGATGGCGCGTTCGCGTCCGCTCCCCGCCACCATCCAGGTGCCTGCGGTGATCGGCCTGATCAAGCGACCTTCGTAGTCGAAGAGATAGAGATGATCGTAGCCGCTACGTGCGCTCGACCAGATGAAGGCCGGCCGTTGCTTCAGGAACGTGAGTTCGTCGTGCAAATCGACCCAGGTATCGCTCTGCTCCTCGATGAGCAAGCGGGCGGCGCCGGTCGTCGCATCGACTCGCCAGAGTTGCAGTAACTTTTGATTTCGAGGCTGTCGTTGCACGGCCAGCGCAGACGAGTCCGGAAACCAGTTGACGCGCGCAAGATAGCCATCGCCGGCAGAGGCTGCCGGGAGTTCCCGATCGCTTGTTTGCCCGAGATCGTGAACGAAGAGGTCGACACGTGCATTGGGTCGTCCGGCCGCGGGATATCTTTGACGAATCACCTTGACCGATTCGGCGTAGATCTCGAAGCGTTCGACTTCGTCGACCGTCGATTCATCGACGCGCGTGTAGGCGATGCGCTGTTCGTCGGGGGACCACCAGTAGCCCGTGCTGCGATCCATTTCCTCCTGAGCGATGAATTCCGCCACGCCGAAGGAAATGAGACCCCCACCCGCGCGGGTGATCGCGCGTTCGCGCCCCGAAGCGAGCTCGAGCACGAACAAATTCTGATCGCGTACGTAACTGACGTAGCGTCCGCGCGGCGAAAATCGGGCGTCGGTTTCGGCGGCCGGCGTGGAGGTGAGTCGGCGGACGGCGGCCGCCGCCGATCCGGCGCGCAAATCGTAGAGGAAGAGATCGCCCGCGAGCGGAATGAGCAGATAACGCGAGTTCGGCGAGAACTCGTATTCGACGATACCGGCTAGCGCGGAGGTTCGGGCGCGTTCGCGACGCGCTTCTTCTTCGGCGGAAAGTTTGCCCTCATCGGCAACCAGCGCGGCGGAGTCGACGAGCAGTCGAGTGCGTCGCGTTGCCGTATCGTAGGCCCAGACGTCGAGACGATCTTTGGCGTCTGGCTTGCCCTGCAAATACGTGACCAGTTTGCCATCGGGCGAGAAGCGGGCGCCACGCAAGGAGGGGCCCGACAGGTCGGGCGCGGCGAACAAGCGGTCGATGGTGAGGGGTTGCGGGGTCGTCGCCGAGGCCGATGCGGAGAGGGCGGAGAGCGTAAGCGCCCCGATCGCGAGGGATTTCAAAGTGCTGCACAACATGTATCGGTGTCAAGTAACATCCGTCATCCAGATGAAACCCAGTGTAGAGAGGAATATGTCTCATCGCCACCCGCGAGTCCTCGTGCTCGCCGCCGCGCTGCTCGTCACGATCACCGCAGAGACCGCCATGTCCGAAACCAACGCCTCGTCTGCCTCGATTTCCTATCCGAAGGTGGCTCGGGGAGACGTCATCGACGTGTATCACGGCCAGTCCGTAGCCGATCCTTACCGCTGGCTTGAGCAGCCCGACTTGCCCGCTACGCGAGAGTTCGTCGCGGCGCAGAACGCACTCGCCAAGCCCTGGCTCGAGTCGCTGCCGCAGCGTAATTGGATTCAGAAGCGTCTGACCGATCTCTGGAATTACGAGCGTGTCGGTATACCGCGCAAGAAGGGCGGAAAATATTTCTTTGTCCGTAACGACGGCCGACAGAACCAGAGCGTGCTCTACGTAGCCGATTCGCTGCAAGGTAAGCCGCGGGTACTCTTCGACCCCAATGCGGCCAGTCGTGATGCGACGGTAGCGCTCGCGCGTTACGAGCCGTCGCCTGACGGTAGCATCGTTGCGTATTCCTTGTCGGATGGCGGTACCGATTGGGAAATCTGGAAGTTCCGTCGAACGGCGGATGGCGTCGATTTATCCGACGAGCTGCGCTTGACCAAGTTCTGGGGGCTGTCGTGGGCACCGGACGGCTCTGGCGTGTACTACAGCCGATATCCCCGTCGCACCGACGATCCCGCTCGTGGCGACGACCAGGGTCAGCCGGTGGTTCACTTTCATCGACTCGGGGATGCCCAAGACCGCGACGTCGAGATCTACCGCGTCAAAGATCATCCGCGTCGCGCACCGTCGGCCAGCGTGTCCGACGATGGCCGTTGGCTGTTCGTTTCGCTTTTCGATGGCTATCGCACGAATGGCATCGATCTCATCGATCTGCAAAATCCGAAAGCGGCGCCGCGCACGCTCTTCGGCGCCTGGGATGCGCGATATTCCATCATCGGCAGCGAAGGCGACACCATCTACGTCGTCACCACCAACAACGCGCCACAGAGCCGGGTGATCGCGGTTGATGCGCGTGATCCCTCGCCACAGAAATGGCGAGAGCTCGTGCCTCAGGATACGCTCGCTCTCGATGAGGCGAGCTTCGTCGGAGGGCGCATCATCGTGCGTTACGTGCGCGATGCGCACGGTGTCGCCCGCGTCTTCGATCGCGATGGGCGAGCGCTCGGCGAGGTCGCCGTGCCGGGCCTCGGAACGATCGCCGGTTTCAGCGGCGACGCTACCGACACGGAAACCTTCTTTGCCTACGCGGACTACCTGCGACCGGGGCAAGTCATGCGCCTCGATCTCGCCGATCTTTCGACGAGCATCTGGCGTGCGCCAAAGTTCGGCGCGGATACGTCGCAATATGTCACGCGACAGGTGTTCTACCCCAGCAAAGACGGCACGCGCGTGCCGATGTTCATCACCCACCGCCGTGATCTCAAGCAGGACGGGCAGGCGCCGACGCTGCTCTACGGGTATGGCGGCTTCAATGTTTCGGTGACACCGACATTCCGGCCCACCGTCATCACCTGGCTCGAGATGGGCGGCATCTACGTCGAAGCCAATCTGCGCGGCGGCGGTGAATACGGTGAGCCTTGGCACGAGGCGGGCACCAAGCTGCGCAAGCAGAACGTGTTCGACGATTTCATCGCGGCGGCGGAGTATCTCGTGCGCGAGGGGTACACCAACCCACGACGACTCGCGATCTCGGGGCGCAGCAACGGCGGATTGCTGGTCGGCGCCACCTTGCTGCAACGGCCCGATCTTTTCGCGGCGACGCTCCCGGGCGTCGGCGTGCTCGATATGCTTCGCTATCACACCGCAAGCGCGAATGCGCGCCAGTGGTCCTCGGACTATGGCCTCTCGGAAGATCCCAAAGAATTCGAGGCGCTGCTCGCGTATTCACCTGTGCATAACGTCAAGCCGGGCACCTGTTATCCGCCGACGCTCATCACGACGGCCGATCGCGATGATCGCGTCGTTCCGTGGCACAGCTACAAATTTGCAGCAGCATTGCAGCATGGTCAGGGCTGTGCGTCACCGATTCTGCTGCGCGTCGAAACCCGAGCGGGGCACGGCGCCGGCAAGCCCACCTGGATGCAGATCGAAGATTTCGCGGATCAGTGGGCTTTCGCGGCGGCGATGCTCGGCATCAAGACGCCTTGAGGTCTCAGGCCTTGGCGCTCGGTCGCGCAGCGATGGCTGCGTGCCAGCGCCCGAGGTCGGCCTGCTCCGGTTGTAGCCGAATACCTGAGGGTTTGCCGAACTCCAGCGTCGTGAAGGCGACGATGTCGGCCATCGAGAACGTATCGCCCGCAATGAACTCGCGTCCGCGAAGCAGGGTATCGATGCGACGCCACTCTTCGAGAACCTGATCTCGCGCGAGCGCACCGTACTCGACGATCTGCGTCACGCGACCCTGCCAAAACTTGTGCGTATGACGAAAGGCATGCGTCGTCGGAACGTACACCCGAAACATGATCTCGAGTGTTATGGCTTCGATCCGCGCCCGTTCGAGAGGCGTCGCGCCGAGGAGACAGGGCTCGGGGTACAAGCTTTCGAGGTAACGACAAATCGCGAGTGATTCGCGAATGCGCGTGCCATCGTCGAGTTCGAGCACCGGAACCTCGCCGAGCGGATTCACTTCGCGAAATGCCGGACTCTGAGTCTCTTGATTGGCGATATCGATCGGCACCCGCGTGATCGTCACGCCGCGCGACTCGAGGCCTTTTTCGGCGATGAACATGCGCACGCGGCGCGGGCTCGGTGCGAATCCGTTGTCGTAGAGTTTCATCAGCTGCAACAGATGAGCTCGAAAGGCACATCGCTCTCGACTTGGCGTGCCCGTTCGTTGAGGCCCTGCCAGCTCACGAATCGTACGCTCGCACGGTAATGACTCCCGCTGATCTCGGGGAATACACCGAAGTCCGCTGAAACGGCGACACGCATGAGCTGCACGGGCTGACCGCGATCGAACGTGATGTGGAAGACACCGTTCGTTGCCACTTCGGCGCGTGCGCGACCGCTTTGACGGGTGAGCCAGAGCAGCTCGGCGATGGAGTCGCACAGCGGGCGCAGCAACGCGAACCACTCGGCTAATGTTTGCTCGCGTGCGTCGGTCGATTGTGCGAGCCAGAACGACAGATCGGGAAGATCGAAATCGCAGGTGCCGCCCGGGATGGTGCTGCGGTGCCGAATCGCGGCGAGGAAGCTCGAGTCACGAAGCGGCTGCATCCAAGTCGAGCCTGCGCCGAGCAGCTCGGTGCGCAGACGGGTGAGATTCGCGACGAGCGCCTGCAGTCGATCGACGTCGATGTTGGGACGACGCTGAAACTCCGTGTACACCGCGATCTGTCGCTCGAGTTCTTTGAGCACGTCGGCGCGGATGTCGCTGCGGGTGATGATGGCGAGGATGTCGAGCAAGCTCGCAATCGCGGCACGACTGCCCCACTGCGAGTTGGAGTGGGCGTGGAAGAGGCCCTGATTGAAGAGGAAGTCGATACGCAAATAGGCGCGCATCCGCTCGTTGAGCGGTTGCTCGAAAACTAAGGGCCCCTCGTTGCCCGCAGGCGCCGTGGCTGCCCCCTTTGCGACCACTTCGGTCATTTTCGTATTCTGTTACAGCCCGACCCCGACCGCCACCCAAGTCGGTCCGATTTAACTTTTTTCGGGTTTCGGAGGGGCTGCTGAGAGTGCGAGGTAACGCTGATGGAGCGATCTGACCGCGGTTTCGAGCGCCGCAGCGTCGCCGTCGTTGACGATCACGTCGTCGGCGATGGCGAGTCGCGCCTCGCGTGTCGCCTGTGCCCGTAGGATCGTCCGCGCCGCCGCTTCGTCGACGTGATCGCGCGCCATTACTCGGGTAATTTGCAGGGTCTCGGGGCAGTCGATTACGAGCACTCGGTCGAGGTCGCGTCGTCCGCCCGTTTCGGCGAGCAACGGAATTGCATTGATGACATACGGCCCGCTCGCCTCGCGGTTGAGCGTCGCCATTCGGGCACGGATGCGGGGATGAGTGATGGCCTCGAGGTCTTCTCTGGCGGTCGGATCGGCAAAGACGCGGGTCCGTAACGCCCGCCGATCGAGCTGACCTTGGGCATCGAGTACCTCGGGACCGAACCGCTGCACGATGGCCGCAAGCCCCTCGCTTCCTGGGGCCACAATTTCTCGTGCAATGACGTCGCTGTCGATCACGGTCACGCCGAGCGTCGCGAAGATTTCGCTCGCGCGCGATTTACCGCTGGCAATTCCTCCGGTGAGACCTACGCGAAACATCGATCAGTAGCCCGTCCAATCTTTGAGCAGCATGGCACCCGGCACCGTCTCGCCCCACATCATGACGATCCAACCGGCTGCAGCGAGAAAGGGCCCGAAGGCCAAAGGTTGCTCGCGGGAGCGCCCGAGCAACAACACGAGCGTGAGTCCGACTGCGGCGCCGGCGATAGACGCGATGAGGATCACGGGCATCAGTGCGGCAGGTCCGAGCCACGCACCGAGGGCTGCGAATAATTTGAAGTCGCCGTAACCCATGCCTTCCTTGCCGGTGATTATTTTGAACAAGTGATAGAACGCCCATAGCGAAAGATAACCCACGATTGCGCCGATCACGGCGGTGCGGACATCACCCAACAAGCTCGCCGCGAGTCCGATCCAAAGCAATGGAAGCGTCATCTGGTCGGGCAGATAGTGCGTATCGAAGTCGATCACCGCGAGCGCGATGAGAAATGCCGTGAGTAGCAGTGCAGCCCACGCTTCGATTCCCGAGCCGAACCTCAGTGCCACGAGCGCGAACACGATGGCGGTAGCGAGCTCGATCAGCGGATAACGCGCGGCGATGGCCGTGCCGCAGGCGGCGCAACGCCCGCGAAGCGCGATCCAACTGATGAGCGGTACGAGATGTCGCGCGCGAATCGGTGTTTCGCAAGCCGGGCAGTGCGATCGCGGTGCGATGAGGTTGTATCGGGGCGAGTTGGAGACGCGACCCTCGAGTTCGGCGCATTGGGCTCGCCACTCGCGCTCGAGCATGCGCGGTACGCGATGGATGACCGTGTTGAGAAAACTACCGACGATGAGTCCGAGTAATGCCGCCACAACGGGAAACACCCCCGGAGCGGCCAGGATCTGCAGCCCCTGCGGCATCGAGGCGAGTGCATCCGTCATCAGCGGTTCCCTTAACCTCGGGTTTCGACGAAAATGCGAGTTTAGTCCAGCAGGTTTGGGGGGTCTCGATGAATCTTCACGAATATCAGGCGAAAGAAGTCTTTTCGGCGTACGGAATACCCGTTCCGGCCGGCCGCGTAGCGGCCACGCCCGAGGAGGCGGTCGCTGCGGCCGAGGCGCTCGGCGGTCAGGTCTGGGTCGTGAAGGCACAAGTCCATGCGGGGGGTCGCGGGAAGGCGGGTGGCGTCAAGCTCGCGCGCGACACTCAGACCGTGCGCGAGGCGGCAAAAGCCATGCTCGGCACGCGTCTCGCCACGAAGCAGACCGGGCCCGAAGGGCTGCCGGTCGATCGCGTGTACGTCGAGACCGGCTCGGCCATCGAACGCGAGATCTATCTCTCGCTGACGCTCAACCGCGAGAAAGGTTTTATCGCGATGGTCGGCTCGGCCGCCGGCGGCATGGATATCGAAGAAGTCGCCGAACATTCACCAGAAAAAATCACCACGGTGAACATTCATCCGGCTGCAGGGTTGCAGCCCTATCAGTGCCGACGCATGGCGTTTGCACTCGGCTTCAAAGATGCACAGATCGCGCAGTTCCAAAAAATTGCGATGCCGCTTTACCAGCTTTATCTCGATAAGGACGCTAGCCTTCTCGAGGTCAATCCGCTGATCGTGACCAAGACGGGCGACCTCGTTGCGCTCGATGCGAAGATCAATATCGACGCCAACGCGACGTATCGCCAGAAAGCGCTCGCGGCAATGCGCGATACCGCACAAGAAGATCCCATGGAGTTGCAGGCAAGCCAGCACGACCTCAACTACGTGTCGCTCGATGGCGACATCGCGTGCATGGTCAATGGCGCAGGTCTTGCGATGGCGACCATGGACCTCATCAAGTTGCACGGCGGTTCGCCGGCGAACTTCCTGGACGTGGGTGGCGGTGCGACCGCCGAACGCGTGACGGTGGCGTTCAAGCTCATTCTCTCCAATCCCAAGGTCAAGGCCATCCTCGTCAATATTTTCGGCGGTATCGTGCGCTGCGATCTCATCGCGGAGGGCGTCATCACAGCCGTCAAGAACGTGGGGGTCAAAGTGCCGGTGGTCGTACGCCTCGAAGGCACCAATGCCGAAAAGGCGCGCGAGATGTTGGCCTCGAGCGGGCTCAAGGTCATCGCTGCCAAAGATCTCACCGACGCGGCGCAAAAAGTCGTCGCAGCCGCGCGCTGACGTACATCGTCGACCGCGCACGCACTACAAGCTGACAGGATTCGACTCATGAGTATTCTCGTTGACAAGAACACCAAAGTGATCTGCCAGGGCTTCACGGGTAAGCAAGGCACGTTCCATTCCGAACAATGCATCGCGTACGGCACTCAGGTCGTCGGCGGTGTCACGCCGGGGCGGGGTGGCGAAAAGCATCTCGATCGTCCGGTCTTCGACACCGTGCACGATGCCGTCGCCGCAACCGGCGCCAATGCCTCGATGATTTACGTTCCGGCTGCGTACGCGGCCGATGCCATTCTCGAAGCGGCCGATGCCGGTATCGAACTTATCGTTTGCATCACCGAGGGGATCCCGGTGAACGACATGGTGCGCGTGAAGACCGCGCTCGCTGGCTCGAAGTCACGACTCATCGGTCCGAATTGCCCCGGCATCATCACGCCCGGGGAGTGCAAGATCGGCATCATGCCGGGCTTCATCCACAAGCCGGGTTGTGTCGGCATCGTGTCGCGCTCCGGCACGCTCACGTACGAGACTGTGTTCCAGACTACGAACAACGGACTCGGTCAGAGCACGTGCGTCGGTATCGGCGGTGATCCCGTGCGCGGCATGAATTTCATTGATGTGCTCGCGCTCTTCCAGGACGACCCGAAGACCGAAGGCATCGTGATGGTGGGCGAAATCGGCGGCAGCGACGAGGAGGCGGGTGCGGAGTTCATCCGTCAACACGTCACCAAACCCGTTGTCGCCTATATCGCAGGCGTGACAGCGCCGCCGGGCAAGCGCATGGGTCACGCCGGTGCGGTGATCGCGGGCGGCAAGGGCACGGCCGCCGACAAATTCCGCGCCCTCGAGGCGGCAGGCGTGCGCACGGTTCGATCACCGGCTGAACTCGGTTCGGCGATCGAAGAGCAGTTGCGCAAGCGCCGGAAGGCTTGACGACCGGCTCGCTGCGGATCGCCCTCGCGCAGGTCAACCTGCTCGTCGGCGATGTGGGCGGCAATGCCGCTCGCGTGCTGAAGTGGGCACGCGAGGCTCACGCAGGGGGTGCCGACCTCGTCGTGTTCCCCGAGCTCACGCTCGCGGGATATCCGCCCGAAGATTTGTTGTTTCACCGCGGGTTTCGCCGTCAGGTCGAGTCTGCGCTCGCGCGTTGCATCGACACCAAAGATTTGCCGGCCATGCTCGTGGGGTTTCCTGAATACACCGAACAGGGGATCTACAACGCGCTCGCTTGGGTCGAGAACGGCAAGGAGCGCGCGCGGTACCGCAAGGGCTCGCTACCCAATTACGGCGTCTTCGACGAGCAGCGTTACTTCGCGCGTGGTGGCACGCCCTGCGTGATCGATCATTCGGGGATCAAGATCGGTTTGTTGATCTGCGAGGACATTTGGCAGGAGGCGCCCGCCAAGGCGGCGCGCGTCGCGGGAGCCGAGTTGTTGATCGTCACCAATGCCTCGCCCTACGAGCAGGGCAAACAAGCCTCCCGCGAGGCCGTGTTGCGAGCGCGAGCCGTCGAGACCGGCGTGCCCGTGGTCTATGTCAATCTCGTGGGTGGGCAGGACGAGCTCGTCTTCGACGGCCAGAGCGTCGTCGTCGATGCGTCGGGTGAGGTGGTCCATCGCTCGCCCGCCTTCGTCGAATCACTGCGCGTCGTCGAGTTCGTGCGTGCAGCCTCGGGTGCAGTCGTGCCCACGCCAACAGGTGAGATCACTGCGGCACAGGATGATGTCGCCGAGATCTATCAGGCGCTCGTGCTCGGCGTGCGCGATTACGTCGGCAAACATCGTTTCCCGGGAGTCGTACTCGGACTCTCCGGCGGTATCGACTCCGCGCTCACTCTCGCGCTTGCGGTCGATGCGCTCGGTGCTGAGCGCGTACAAGCCGTGATGATGCCCTCGCGTTACACCTCGCAGCTCAGTCTCGACGAGGCGGCTGCCCAGGCCATTCGTCTCGGCGTCAAATATTCCGTGATCCCGATCGAGGGGATGTTCGACGCGACGCTTGCGGCGCTGCGCGAAGAGTTTGCGGGTCGTGAACCCGATGCCACCGAGGAGAACATCCAGTCGCGATGCCGCATGCAGCTGCTCATGGGCATCTCCAACAAAACGGGTCGCATGCTGCTCACCACGGGCAACAAGAGCGAAATGGCGGTCGGTTACGCGACGCTTTACGGTGACATGGCCGGCGGCTTCGCGCCCATCAAAGATTGCAGCAAACTATTGGTTTACAAGCTTTGCGCGTATCGCAACGCGCTCGCAGCCACGGCGGGCGAGGCGGCGGTGATCCCGGTCAAAGTGATCGAGCGCCCTCCGTCGGCGGAGTTACGTCACGACCAGAAGGACGAAGACTCCCTGCCGCCGTACGAGATCCTCGACCCGATACTCGAGGCCTTCATCGAGCACGATCTCTCGGTCGATGAGATCGTGGCGAAGGGCTTCGATCGGGCGACGGTCGGTCGCGTACTCGACCTCGTCAAGCGTAACGAATACAAGCGACGACAGGCGCCGCCGGGCGTGCGGGTCAGTCGAAGGGGTTTCGGGCGCGACTGGCGTTACCCGATCACGAGCGGATATCGGCGCTGACGATCAGCCCGGCGCTGAATATCAGCCCCAGATTCTCCACCAGGGTTTTTTGACCGGCACCACTTTTTCGGCCACGCCACCGTAGTTGACGGCGTAGATCTCTCGGGTTTGATCGGCGAGCTCTTTCATGCCGAGACGTTCGTAGCTCTCGATCATGATTTCGAGCGCCTCGCGGACGGCCGGCGCTCCATCGTACCGCTCGATCGTTTCTTTGGCGCGACGGGCTGCGCCGATCCAGGCGCCACGCTCCATGTAATGACGCGCGACGTAGAGGTCGTAGTCGGCCAGTCGGTTACGCAGGTAGATCATGCGACGGCGGGCGTCGTGGGCGTATTCGCTGCGAGGATAATCCTCGACCACTTTGCGAAAAGAATTGAACGCGCGCACCGCCGTCTGCGGCGGCCGCTCGTTGAGGTCGACGTTGAACCAGCGCTCGATGAAGTTCGCGGATCGCTCGAGATCGACGAGCCCCTTCACGTACCACGCGTAATCGAGACGAGGGTGCGTCGGGTTTTCGCGCATGAAGGTGTCGGCCTGATCGAGCGCCGACTCCGTCTCGCGGCCTTTGTAGTACGCGTAGATGAGATCGAGCCGAGCCTGGCGCGCTTCGGGGCCGAACGGGTAGCGCGCCACGAGCGCCTCGTAGAGACGAATGGCGTTTTCGTAGTCCTGGTTGTCGAGCGCCTTACGCGCGCGCTCATACACGATACCGGCACCACCCTTGGCGGCATCGAGCTCGTCTCGGCCCGAGGCGCATGCGCCGATGATGAGTAGCACGCCGAGCATCAGCCCGGTCCGCAGCAGCTGCCGCAGCGGCGGCATGGCGGAGAATTGGCGGATGGGCTGTGACATCAGGATGGTTGGATTCCGGGTGACGGGGACGGGCATTATATCCGAGCGCATGACCCTACCGCAGATTCACGAACTCACGCTGCCCGATTCCCTGGCGGGCGAGCGGCTCGACGTCGCCCTCGCGCAATTGCTGCCGCAGTATTCGCGGGCGCGATTGCAGCGCTGGATCGACGACGGTCGAGTGCTGCTCGGGGGTGTCGCGCCGTCGCGGCGCGAGCTCGTGCAGCCGGGCGCTCGCGTGCGCATCGAGGCCGAGTTCGTTGCCGATGATCGGGTGAGCGCCGGAGCGCCTGCGGTGCCGTTTAGTGTCGTACATCGTGACGCTTCGATCTTCATCATCGACAAGCCGCCCGGGCTCGTCGTCCATCCGGGTGCGGGCATTCAAGAGGGCACGTTGCAGAACGCGCTACTCGAGCTCGACCCCAAGCTCGCGCGCGTGCCGCGTGCAGGGATCGTGCATCGTCTCGACAAAGATACTTCGGGTTTGCTCGTCGTGGCGCGCACGCCGGAAGCACAGGCGACGCTCGTTCGTGCGCTCGCCGAGCGGGACATGGGGCGCGAGTATCTCGCGCTCTGCCGAGGCGTGATGACGGGCGGTGGCACCGTGAACGAACCGATCGGACGACACCGGACCCAGCGTACGCGCATGGCCGTGCGCGGCGACGGTCGCGAGGCCGTGACGCATTACCGAATCGAAAAACGCTTTGCCGCGCATACTCTCGTGCGCGTGCAACTCGAAACGGGCCGCACGCACCAGATCCGCGTGCATCTTGCGCATATCGGACATCCGGTCGTCGGTGATCCCGTCTACGCGGGTCGTCGACGCATGCCCGCTGGTGTGTCACCGGTCGTACGCGAGGCCGTCACCTCTTTTGGCCGACAAGCGCTGCATGCGGCGCGACTGACGCTCACGCATCCGAAGAGCGGGAAGGACGTGAGTTTCGAATCACCCTTGCCCAAAGATTTCGCGAAGTTGCTCAAAATATTGGAGCAGAGCGAGGGCAGCGCGTGACCGTCCCGCTGCTCGAACCGAATTGGGCGGCGCCCGCGACCGTACGCGCCGCGTTCTCCTTGCGCAGCGGCGGAACGAGCGAGCCGCCTTGGGACACGCTCAACCTCGGCGTACACGTCGGCGATGACCCCTCCGCCGTTCTCGAGAATCGGCGTCGGCTCGCCAACGCCTTGCGTCTGCCCTCCGAGCCCGTGTGGCTCGATCAGGTTCACGGAAACGACGTCCTCGAGGTCGACGCGCACTCGCGCCCGACCCCCGACACGCGGCCTCGCGCCGATGCCCTCGTGACACGTGCCTCCGGCGTCGTGCTCGCGATCCAGGTGGCCGATTGCCTGCCGGTCCTGTTCTCGAGTCGCGACGGGCGCGTGCTCGGCGCCGCCCACGCGGGCTGGCGTGGGCTCGCTGCCGGAGTGCTGGAGGCGACGGTGACCGCGATGGGGGTTCCGCCCGCCGAGATCGTGGCCTGGCTCGGGCCGTCTATCGGCCCGGCGCACTTCGAGGTCGGGGACGAGGTACGGGCGGCGTTTCTCGCGAGTCAGGCGGATGCGGAGAGGGCGTTCTCCCCGAACCCGCGGGGCCGGTGGCAGTGCGACCTGCCCGCGCTCGCGCGGCAGCGCCTGACGGCCCTCGGGCTCGGTCCGGTCGCGGGCGGGTCGTGGTGCACGGCTGCGGATCCGGTCCGGTTCTTCTCGCACCGGCGGGACCAGCGAACGGGGCGGATGGCGGCGTTGATATGGTGTTAGAATATAACACTTCATGGACACCCTCCCGGCGATCCTCCTATTCACCGCACTCGGTGGGCTGCTTTCGGCCCTGATCGCTGGCGTCTTCCTGCTGCTCCCCGCCGAGCGCAGAGACCGGTTCATGCCCCACAGCGTGAGTTTCGCGACCGGGACGCTGCTCGCCACGGCGCTGCTCGCGCTCATTCCCCACGCGATGGCGGGCGCCGGGCCGTTTCGGGTCCACGGTGTCGGCGTCGCGTTGCTTTGCGGTATCGCGCTTTTCTTTGTCCTCGAAAAATTCCTCCTCTGGCGTCACTGTCACACCGAGGCCGTGGAGACCGCTCACACCCACGAACACCACCGTCGAGAGGCTTCGGGTTGGCTCACCATGGTGGGTGACGGCCTGCACAATTTCATTGATGGCGTGCTGATCGCCGCGGCATTTTTGACGGACTTTCACTTGGGTGTCGTGACGGCCTTCGCGATCATGGCGCACGAGATTCCCCAAGAAGTCGGCAACTTTGCGGTGCTGCTGCACGGCGGGTTCAGTCGGTCCCGGGCGTTCGCATGGAACCTGCTGTCGGGCCTGACGGCCGTGCTCGGCGGCCTCGTCGGCTGGTGGGCGCTGCGCGATGCGATGGCTTTGCTGCCCTATGCGTTGGCGGTCGCGGCGGCGAGCCTGCTGTACGTCGCCGTCGCCGATCTCATTCCCGGTCTGCACAAACGTACCGACCTGCGCGCCAGTGCCCTCCAGGTGCTCTGGATCGGGGTGGGCGTCGCCGTGGTCATGCTCGCCGAGTCGCAACTGCACTGATTCGGTCGCATCGCGGTCCGCCGCACCCTTGAAAGCCCTGCCGATGCCCTAATTTAGACGGGTAACGACAACGTCGCGCGAGGGCAGCGCACATGCGCCAGGACAAGCTGACCGAAAAATTCCGCCAAGGCCTCGGGGAGGCCCAGTCTCTCGCGCTCGGGCGTGACCATCAAATCATTGAGCCCGTGCACGTGCTGCTCGCGCTGCTCGATCAGCAGGGCGGCACCGTCCGTCCGTTACTCGCGAAGGCCGGTGGCAATGCACAGCGACTGCGCGGTGATCTGCTCGCCGCGCTCGACCGTCTGCCCAAAGTCGAGGGTACGCCGGGAGAGATCCACATCTCGAACGATTTGCAGCGTCTGCTCAATGTCACCGACAAGCTGGCGCAGGGGAAAGGCGACCAGTTCATCTCGAGTGAGCTCTTCGTACTCGCGGCATTCGAGGATCGCGTACTGCTTGCGAAACTTTTGAAGGACGCCGGATTCTCGAAGGCTGCCGTCGACAAGGCGATCGACGAAATCCGCGGCGGCGAGAAAGTGCAGGATGCCAATGCGGAAGAGGGTCGGCAGGCGCTCGAAAAGTTCACCATCGATCTCACCAAGCGAGCGAGCGACGGCAAGCTCGATCCGGTGATCGGTCGCGACGACGAAATCCGCCGCACCATTCAGGTTTTGCAGCGTCGCACCAAAAACAATCCGGTGCTCATCGGCGAGCCCGGCGTCGGTAAGACCGCGATCGTCGAGGGTCTCGCGCAGCGCATCATCAATGGCGAGGTGCCCGAGAGTCTGCGTAATAAGCGCATTCTGGCGCTCGACATGGGTGCACTCATCGCCGGTGCAAAATTTCGCGGCGAGTTCGAGGAGCGTCTCAAGGGTGTACTCAACGATTTGGCCAAACAGGAAGGTCAGGTCATTCTGTTCATCGACGAGCTGCACACCATGGTCGGTGCCGGCAAGGCCGAGGGCGCCATGGATGCCGGCAACATGTTGAAGCCGGCGCTCGCGCGCGGCGAGTTGCATTGCGTCGGCGCGACGACACTCGACGAATACCGCAAGTACATCGAGAAGGACGCGGCACTCGAGCGACGATTCCAGAAGGTGTTGGTGGACGAGCCGTCGGTCGAGGACACCATCGCGATCCTGCGTGGTTTGCAGGAGCGCTACGAGGTTCATCACGGCGTCGACATCACCGATCCGGCGATCGTGGCAGCGGCGACGCTGTCGCATCGCTACATTGCGGATCGTCAGCTGCCCGACAAGGCGATCGATCTCATCGACGAGGCGGCGGCGCGTATTCGAATGGAGATCGATTCGAAGCCCGAGGCGCTCGATAAGCTCGAGCGGCGCATCATCCAGCTCAAGATCGAGCAGGTCGCGCTGCAAAAGGAAAAAGACGAAGCCACGCGCAAGCGGCTCGCGGCGCTCGAGGATCATCTCGCGCAGCTCGAACGCGAGTACGCGGATCTCGAGGAGGTCTGGAAGGCCGAGAAAGCGACACTCCAAGGCGCCTCCGGCATCAAAGAAGAACTCGAAAAAGTACGCAACGAACTCGATGCGGCCCGTCGCCGTAGCGACCTCGCACGCATGGCCGAACTGCAATACGGCCGCATCCCCGAGCTCGAGAAGAAGCTCGCCGCCGCACAGGCGGCCGAGGGGCAGGCGACACAACTCGTACGTAACAAGGTGACGGACGAGGAAATCGCCGAGGTCGTCTCGAAGTGGACCGGTATCCCGGTGTCCAAGATGCTCGAAGGCGAGAAGGAAAAGTTGCTGCGCATGGAAGAGGCGCTGTCGCGTCGCGTCGTCGGCCAGGACGAGGGCGTACGCATCGTGTCCAACGCCATTCGACGTTCGCGGGCAGGGCTTTCCGACCCGCGTCGTCCGAACGGATCGTTCTTGTTCCTCGGGCCCACGGGCGTCGGCAAGACCGAGCTCTGCAAAGCGCTTGCAGAATTTTTGTTCGATACCGAAGAGTCGATGGTGCGTATCGACATGTCCGAATTCATGGAGAAACACTCGGTCGCGCGCCTGATCGGCGCGCCCCCGGGGTACGTCGGCTACGAAGAGGGCGGTTACTTGACCGAGGCCGTGCGTCGACGTCCCTATGCGGTGATCCTGCTCGATGAAGTCGAGAAGGCGCATCCCGATGTCTTCAATGTTCTACTGCAAGTGCTCGATGACGGACGACTCACCGATGGTCAGGGCCGCACCGTCGATTTCCGCAACACGGTCGTCATCATGACCTCGAACCTCGGTTCGCAAGTGATCCAGGAACATGCGGGCGAGAAAAACTACGTGCGCATGAAAAGTGCCGTGCTCGAGATCGTGCAGCAGAACTTTCGTCCCGAGTTCGTCAATCGTATCGACGACATCGTCGTGTTTCATCCGCTCGGTACCGAGCAGATTCGCGCCATCGTCGACATCCAGCTCGGCCAATTGCGCAAGCGACTCATCGAGCGCGGGCTCGATCTGGCGCTCGATGACAAGGCCCGCGACCTGCTTGGCGAAGCGGGCTTCGATCCGGTGTACGGTGCTCGTCCGCTCAAGCGTGCGATCCAGCAGCAGATCGAAAACCCACTCGCGCAGCAGCTCCTGCAGGGTCGTTATGCGCCGGGGGATCGTATCCACGTCGGCGTGGGGGAGGACGGGCGACTGAGTTTCGGCAAGGCCGCATGATCGATCGCTGATTTGCCGAGCCGCTATACTCTCGCGCCATGCCGTTCTACGAATACGAGTGTCGGTCCTGCGGTGTGCAGACCGAAGTCTTACAAAAAATCTACGATAAGCCGCTGCGCAAATGCGAGGCTTGCGGCAAGAGCGCGCTCGTCAAACTCGTTTCGGCGCCGATCTTTCGGCTGAAGGGCGGCGGCTGGTACGAGACCGACTTCAAGTCCGAGCAAGACCGTAAGCGCAATTTGGCGGGAGACGGCGAAGAGAAGCCGAAGTCCGAATCGAAAGACGCTGAGACGCCTAAGGCTGACGCGACGAAGTCCGACGCTTCAAAGCCCGAGGCGTCGAAAACCGAGAGCACAAAATCGGAGAGCGCCAAGCCTTCGGCGGTCAAACCGACGTCCACCAAGACGACGCGCGGCAAAGCGCCCGCAAAAGCCGTCCGCGCCAAACCTCGCAAGGCGAAGTGATGACCGCCGCGCTGTCCCGGCTCCTCGAGAGTGAGCGGGACGCGTTCGTCGCGAGTCGACCCCGCTCGCGTGATCTCGCCGAGCGTTCACGTGCGCATTGGCTTTCGGGCGTGCCCATGCACTGGATGGCCGATTGGGGTACGCCGTATCCGCTCTTCGTCGCGCAGGCCGAGGGGGTGACGCTGACCGACGTCGATGGTTTGCAGTACACCGACTTCTGCCTCGGCGATACCGGCTCGATGTTCGGTCATTCACCGCCCGCAGTTTCCCGCGCGATTTCGCATCAGGCAGCCCGCGGACTCACCTGCATGCTCCCCGACGAGCGTGTTGCCGCAGTGGGTTCTAGGCTCGCTCAAAGATTTGGCTTGCCGTTTTGGCAGGTCATGCAGACAGCCACGGATGCCAATCGTGCCGCCCTGCGTTGGGCGCGTGCTCTCACGCATCGCCAGAAGATCCTCGTCTTTCAAGGCTGCTATCACGGCACCGTCGACGAAACGATGGTTCGGTTACGGCAGGGTCGCACGGTGCCGCGCGAGGGTGCGATCGGCCCGGCGCTCGATTATTCGCAGGCGACGGTCGCGGTCGAGTTCAATGATCTCGATGCGCTCGAACGGGCCCTGCGCGAGCACGAGATCGCTGCAGTGATCGCCGAGCCCGTGATGACCAACATCGGTATGGTCTTGCCCGCGCCCGGCTATCTCGCTGCGCTGCAAGTGCTTTGTCGTCGTTACGACGCGCTCCTCGTCATCGACGAAACGCATACGCTGTCTTCAGGTCCTGGCGGCTATGCAGGGTTGCATGGGCTGGCTCCGGACTTCTGGGCGTGCGGTAAGGCGATCGCTGGCGGGCTGCCCTGTGCCGTACTCGGGTTTTCGGCGGACGTCGAAGCGCGCATGCAGGGCGTCTTGGCCTCACGGTCGGGCGGTCACTCGGGTATGGGCACGACGCTCGCGGCCAATCCGCTCGCCTTTGCAGCACTCGAGGCTGCGCTTGAGCATCTGCACACCGAGTCGACGCATGCCTCGATGCAGGCGGCTGCGACCTTACTCGAGCAGGGCCTGCTCAAAGTATTCCAGGCGCGCGACCTCGACTGGCATGTGTCGCGGGTGGGGGCGCGTCTCGAATTCGGTTTCGGACCCGCACCCCGTAACGGCAGCGAGGCCGAGGCGGCGATGCGTCCCGAGCTCGAGCACGCGCTGCACCTTTGGTTGCTCAACCGCGGCCTGCTCGTCACGCCGTTCCACAACATGATGCTGACCGCGCCGATGTTGCAGCATCCGTCCATCGAGACGCTCTGTCGATCGATCGGGGATTTCCTCGATGCGGTCGGTCGGGAGACACTACGACCATGAGCATCGAATTCGAAGATTTTCTCGCGCGGCATCCCGAGATCGAGGCGGTACAGCTCTTCATCACCGACCCGTCGGGCGTGGCGCGGGGCAAGACGGCGAGCGTGGGTGAGCTCGAGCGGCTCTACCGTCACGGCAGACCCGTCGCCGGATCGATCCTCGGGCTCGACATCACCGGCACCGACGTCGATGCGACGGGTCTCGTGTGGGACACGGGCGATGCCGATCTTCTTTGCCGTCCTGTTCCCGGAACGCTCGCCCGTGCGCCTTGGCTCGCGCGACCGACGGCACAGGTCATGCTGTCGATGTACTCGCTGCAGGGTGAGCCCGCGCCGGCGGATCCGCGACATGTGCTCGCCCGAACGATCGCCCGGCTGCAGGGTCGGGGCTTGCGTCCGATGCTCGCGGTGGAGCTCGAGTTCTACGTACTGCGCGAAAACGAGACGTCATCGCCGAACCCCGCAGGATCGATCGCGCGCGATTCAGGGCGTATCGAGGCGTACAGCCTCGCACGACTCGAAGAGCTCGCGCCGATATTCGACGAGGTCTACGCGGCGGCCCGAGCTCAAGGTATTCCCGCCGAAACCTTGATGTCCGAGTACGCGCCGGGTCAATTCGAGATCACGCTGGCGCATCGTGACGATGCGATGCGCGCCGTCGATGAGGCGGTCTTGCTGAAGCGTCTACTGCGAGGGGTCGCGGCCCGTCACGGATTACTCGTCACCTTCATGGCCAAGCCCTTCGTCGACCTCGCGGGCAGCGGCATGCATCTGCACGTCAGTCTTGCAGACCGTGCGGGTCAAAATATGTTCGCTTCGGAGAATCCTGAAGGGACGCCGCTGCTTCGGCATGCCATCGGGGGTCTCAAAGCGACGATGGCCGAGAGTCTTCTCGTGTTCGCCCCCAACGGAAACTCGTACCGACGGTTCCGCAGTCAAAGTTATGCGCCGATCGCCGCGAGTTGGGGCGTCAACAACCGCTCGGTCTCGTTGCGCATTCCGGTCGGGCCGCCGAGCTCGCGTCATGTCGAGCATCGCATCGCGGGCGCCGATGCCAATCCGTACTTGGCCGCGGCCACCGTACTCGCAGGTCTGGAGCAGGGAATCGATCAAAAACTCGATCCCGGTCCGCCGGTGACGGGCAATGGCTATGGGCAGAACGCCGGCCCGCGCGAGTTGCCCCAGACCTGGCAAGAGGCCATCGATCGGGCGGCGGGGTCCCGATTCCTGCGGGAGACGCTCGGGGAGGGCTTCTTGAAGGTGTTTTTGGCGATCAAGCGCCAAGAGTGCGACCGGTTCTCCGCCGAGGTGACCGAACTCGATCGCGCGTGGTATCTGAAGTCCTAGAAACTGAGTTTCCAGTGGCGGCAGGGCGGCCGACTTTGTAACATCCCCGCCCCTTATGCGCACACATTACTGCGGGCACGTCAACGAAACCCTCATCGGCAGCACGGTCACCGTCGCAGGCTGGGTCCACCGTCGTCGCGACCATGGCGGCGTCATCTTCGTCGATCTGCGCGACCGCGAAGGCTTGGTGCAGATCGTGTGTGACCCGGATGCCGCCGAGGTGTTCGCCGAGGCCGAGAAGTTGCGCAACGAATTCGTGGTCAGTATCACGGGCCTCGTTCGCGCGCGCCCCGAAGGTACGACCAACGCCAACCTCGCATCGGGCAAGATCGAAATGCTCGCCCGTCGCATCGAGTTGTTGAACCGATCGGAGCCCTTGCCCTTCCAGCTCGACGAAAACGTCTCGGAAGAGGTTCGCCTCAAATATCGATACCTCGATCTGCGTCGCGACGAGATGAGTCGGCGGCTTCGCCAGCGTCACCAGATCACGCGGGCGATGCGTCAGTACCTCGACGATGCAGGCTTCTGCGACATCGAAACGCCGATGCTCACGAAGGCGACGCCCGAAGGGGCGCGCGACTACCTCGTGCCGTCGCGTACGCATCCCGGAAAATTCTTTGCTCTGCCGCAGTCGCCGCAAATCTTCAAGCAGCTGCTGATGGTCTCGGGCTTCGATCGCTACTATCAGATCGTCCGCTGTTTCCGCGACGAAGACCTGCGCGCCGATCGCCAGCCCGACTTTACACAGCTCGATATTGAGACCTCGTTCCTCGGCCAGGACGAGATCATGTCGATCATGGAGGGGCTGATCCGCCACATCTTCAAGAGCGTCGCGGGTATCGAACTGCCGAATCCATTTCCGCGTATGACGTACGCGGAGGCGATGCGCCGCTATGCGAGCGACAAGCCCGACCTGCGCATTCCGCTCGAGCTCGTCGACGTCGCCGATCTCGTCGCCTCCTGCGACTTCAAAGTATTCGCAGGGCCGGCTAAAGACCCGAACGGTCGCGTCGTTGCGCTGCGTGTCCCGGGTGGTGGCAAGCTCACGCGCAAGGAAATCGACGATTACACCGCGTATGTTGCGCGTTATGGCGCCAAGGGCCTCGCGTACATCAAGGTCAACGAACGCGCGAAGGGTCGCGATGGCCTGCAGTCGCCCATCATCAAATTCCTCGACGACGCGGCTGTCGCCGGCATCCTCGAGCGCACGGGAGCGGCCGACAACGATCTCATTTTCTTTGGTGCGGATTCCGCGAAAGTCGTCAACGACGCGCTCGGCGCGCTGCGCCTGAAGGTCGGGCACGACCTCGGACTCGTACAGGGCGCGTGGGCGCCGCTCTGGGTCGTCGATTTCCCGATGTTCGAGTACGACGCAGACGAAAACCGCTGGAGTGCGATGCACCATCCGTTCACGTCACCGAAAAATCTCGACCCCGAGGCGCTACGCGCCGATCCGGGCAAGGCGCTTGCGAAAGCCTACGATATGGTGCTGAACGGCTCCGAGATCGGGGGCGGCTCGGTACGTATCCATCGCCAGGATCTGCAGTCCACCGTCTTCGATCTGCTCGGTATCGATACCGAAGAGGCGAGACGGAAGTTCGGCTTCCTCCTCGATGCGCTCAAGTACGGCGCGCCGCCGCATGGTGGTATTGCATTCGGTCTCGACCGACTGGCGATGCTGATGTCCGGTGCAGACAGCATCCGTGACGTCATCGCATTCCCGAAAACGCAGACGGCGGCCTGCCCGCTCACCGACGCGCCGACCGAGGTCTCCGAGAAGCAACTGCGCGAGTTGCACATTCGCGTACGCCAAGCACCGACGCCCGCGAGCTGAGGGCGCGAGCGCAGCGACCGAGATCAACTCGGCAGCAGTTTCTTGAGCTCGTAGAGCTTTTGCAGCGCATCGCGCGGCGTCAGTGAGTCGGGATCGAGCGTCGCGAGCGCAGCGTGAAGTGATGCGTACTCGTCGCTGGTCGAAGCCGCTGCATCCATCGTGCTCGTATTGCGGTCGATCGGCGAGTCGAGCTCGAGAGTCGCTTGAGGACCAGACTTATTTCGCGCTTCCGCCTCGAGAGCGCCGAGATAACGCCTCGCATCGGCGATTACTTCGCGCGGGATTCCGGCAAGCTTCGCGACGGCGAGCCCGTAGCTTTTACTCGCGGGGCCAGGCTTCACGGCATGCATGAAGACGATGCCTTGGCGATGTTCGGTCGCATCGAGATGCACGTTGAGCACGCCCGGCAGCTCGGCTGAGAGCGCCGTCAGTTCAAAATAATGCGTTGCGAACAGCGTGAATGCGCCGATCTTGGTGGCGAGGTGACGCGCGGTCGCCCAAGCGAGCGATAGTCCATCGAACGTACTTGTGCCGCGACCGATCTCGTCCATCAGCACGAGGCTGCGCGTCGAGGCGTTGTGCAGAATGTTCGCCGCTTCGGTCATCTCGACCATGAAGGTCGAACGCCCTCCGGCGAGATCATCCCCGGCGCCGATGCGCGTGAAGATCCGATCGATCGGCCCGATGGTCGCGGAGTCCGCCGGTACGTAGCTGCCGATGTGCGTGAGCAGCGTGATCAGCGCAACCTGACGCATATAGGTGCTCTTGCCGCCCATGTTGGGTCCGGTGATGACGAGCATCCGAGTGCCCGCATCGAGCGCGATATCGTTGGGCACGAACGGCTCGGCGAGGAAACGCTCGACGACCGGATGCCGACCGCCCGTGATACGTAGCGCGGGTTGAGCGGTGAGCGTGGGGGCCGCCCAGCGCAGCGTGACGGCTCGCTCTGCCAGCGCGCCGAGCGCATCGAGCTCAGCGAGGGCGCTGGCCGTCTCTTGAAGCGATGCGAGACGGCGACAGAGATCATCGAGTAGTGCGTCGTATAGCGCTTTTTCGCGTGCGAGCGATTTCTCGCGCGCGCCGAGCACTTTATCCTCGAAGCTCTTGAGCTCCGGCGTGATGAAGCGCTCGGCATTTTTGACCGTTTGCCTGCGTAGATAGTCGGTCGGGACGTTCTCGGCCTGACTGCGCGGGATCTCGATGAAGAAACCCTGGACGCGGTTGTAGCCGAGCTTGAGTTGCGCGAGACCCGTGCGCTCGCGCTCTCGATTCTCGAGTTCGAGCAGATAGGCATCGGTGTCGGTCGAGATTCGGCGCAGCTCGTCGAGCTCGGCGTCGTAGCCGGTCGCGATCACATCGCCATCGCGAAGCATGGCCGAAGGTTCCTCAGCGATCGCGCGTCGTAATAAATCAGCATCGGACGCATGATCGGATACTGCGCTCGCGAGCGCCGAGAGACGCGCCGAGGAGAGGGTGACCAGGAACGCGCGCAGCGTCGGCAGGGCATTCAGGGCGAGGCGCAATCCCGTCAGATCACGCGGCCTTGCCGAGCGCAGCGCGACGCGGGCGAGAATGCGCTCGATGTCGCCGATCGGCTTCAAGGCCTCGCGTAGACGTTCGTAGCGAGCCGCGTCGATGAGTTCGTCGAGCGCACTCAATCTTTGACGCAGCTCGTCGTGATCGGTGACGGGTCGGTTGATGTGTCGTCGCAAGGCGCGTGCGCCCATCGCCGTGACGGTGCTGTCGAGGAGCGCGACGAGCGTTGCCTCTTCGCGTCCGCTCGTGCTGGTATCGATTTCGAGGTTGCGTCGCGTGGCGGCATCGATTTGCAGTGTCGCTTCGCGCCGTTCGACCCGCAGCGCGCGCAAATGCGGCAGTGCCGTCCGCTGGGTTTCTTTGACGTACTGCAGCAGTGCACCTGCAGCACTCACCGCGAGCGGCATCGACTCAACGCCGAAACCGCGCAGGTCGAGGGTGCCGAGCTGCTCGGCGAGTGTTCGGGTGGCTGTTTCGTCCTCGAAATGCCAGGGCGGTCTCGCGCGGCGTATCGACGGAGACAGCGTGGCGACCAGCATCTCCGGCATCGCGCGATCGAGCGCGACGTTCAAGGTTTCGGGCAACAACAGCTCGGCGGGGCGCAGGCGCTCGAGTTCGGCGGCGAGGTGGTGCACACCGCTCGATTCGAGCACGGAAAATCGGCCGGCACCGAGGTCGAGCCAGGCGAGGCCGAAGCGTCCCTCGAGGGGTGCGTCGCTCGTGGCTGCGAGCGGCATCAGCGCCGCGATCAACGTCTCGCGTCGCTCATCGAGCAACGCCGCATCGGTCACCGTGCCCGGGGTCACGATGCGTACGACTGCACGCTCGACGGGACCCTTTGATTTCGCCGGGTCACCGATCTGTTCGCAGATGGCGACCGACTCGCCCTTGCGCACGAGTCGGGCGAGGTAGTTTTCGACCGCATGGGCGGGTACGCCGGCCATCGGAATGGGGGCTCCGGCGGATTGACCGCGCGCCGTCAAGGTAATGTCGAGGAGTTGCGCCGCCCGTCGAGCGTCATCAAAGAACAGCTCATAGAAATCGCCCATTCGATAGAAGAGCAGGGCATCCGGATGCTGCCCCTTCAGTCGAAGGTATTGCTGCATGACCGGGGTATGGTCGGCGGACGCTGTCATCATCGGCGCTCAGGACAAGAGGTCGGCGAGTTTACCTCCCCGGCCGCAGACTCCCCAATTCCGGGGAGCCGATTATTTGACGGCAACATTATTCCGGGGATACAACGCTCTTTAGATATCGGTCTGTGTTTCAGGGAGTGTCACCATGTCGAAGACCCAAACGATCGCCCTCGCGCTTATCGCACTATGGGCTGCGCCTTTGGTCGCGAGCGCTTCGCAAGAAGCCGCTGCGCCCGCCGCCGATCAAGACATCGTCACCAAGCCTGTCGAGCCCGAATCCGTTCCGGTCGCGCCCGCCCGCCCGCCGATCGTCGTCAGCTTCCTCGACTTCGAGGCCTTCGACGACGACCTCAACACCCAACTCAAAAAAGCGGGTGAGGCCAGCGTCGAGGTGGAGTTTTACTCGCCCGTGTCTCCCAATGCGATTCCGCCGCGCATCGAGCGACGTTTGGCGGCGCTGCGCAAAGAGGGTGGCAACGTCGGCATCGTCCAACCCCAGAACGCGTCGAACACGCGCAGTGTCATGGCGGTCGTCGGACTCTTCAGCGGGCTCTACAATTTCATGAAGACCTTCGAGGCCGCCTCGAACGAGCGCGCGATGGTCAACAGCGTCAAAGATCGCGACGTCGATCTCGTGCTCGAGCGTACCGATCAAGGCGGCGTCATCATCCGTAAGCTCGTCTTCAAGAAGCGTCCGCCGGCGCCACCCGCTGAGGCGCCTTCGGCCTCCGGCTGATCTGCTATCGTCCCGGTCCTCATGGAACGGGACATCCGACGCCTCGCTCACCGATTGCGCGCCACGGGTCAAACCGTGGCGACCGCCGAGTCGTGTACGGGAGGCTGGCTCGCCAAAGCGCTCACCGATCTTCCCGGCAGCTCCCATTGGTTCATCGCGGGGTGGGTCTGCTACAGCAACGAAGCCAAGCAGCGTGATCTCGGCGTGTCGCCCGGCGTCTTACGGCGTCATGGCGCGGTGAGTGAACCCGTCGTCACCGCGCTCGTGCGGAGTGCACTACGTCGTAGCGGTGCGAATGTGGCCGTCGCCATCAGCGGTATTGCCGGTCCCGGTGGTGCGGTCCCGGGAAAACCGGTAGGCACCGTGTGGTTTGCGTTCGCTCGTCGACGCGGTCGCGGCATCGCCGTCAAGGCCGTCGTCAAACGCTTTCGCGGCGATCGTGATTCGGTGCGTCGCAAGGCGGTCGTCTTCGCGCTGCGCGGTTTATACAGTAGTGCCTCCTGAGCGTTCCTGTATATCGCGTGAACAGCACGCGAAATAAACGCAAACATCTGGATTTAAAGGCTTCCACGACGGTTCGCGTGTGGGATAATTCCGCCCACTCCGCTTCTTCTTTTTTCAGTTTTCCTTCGTGGGGGATTCATGGACGACAACCGCAAGAAAGCCCTTTCTGCAACGCTGGGCCAAATCGAAAAACAATTCGGCAAGGGCTCCGTCATGCGCCTCGGCGACGCTTCGGCCGCGTACGACGTCGAAGCCGTCTCGACCGGCTCGCTCGGTCTCGACATCGCGCTCGGCATCGGCGGTTTACCGCGCGGCCGTGTCGTCGAAATCTACGGACCAGAGTCCTCCGGTAAAACCACCCTCACGCTCGAAGTGATCGCCGAAATCCAGCGCAACGGCGGCACGGCAGCGTTCGTCGACGCCGAGCACGCGCTCGATCCCGTGTATGCCGAAAAGCTCGGCGTCAACGTCAACGACCTGCTCGTGTCCCAGCCGGACACCGGCGAGCAAGCCCTCGAAATCACCGACATGCTCGTACGTTCGGGTGCCGTCGATGTCGTCGTCGTCGACTCCGTCGCCGCGCTCACCCCCAAGGCCGAAATCGAAGGCGAGATGGGCGAGTTGCAGGTCGGTTTGCATGCGCGGCTCATGTCTCAAGCGCTGCGTAAGCTCACCGGCAATATCAAGCGCTCGAACACCATCGTCATCTTCATCAACCAGATCCGCCTCAAGATCGGCGTGATGTTCGGCAACCCCGAGACCACGACGGGCGGTAACGCTCTCAAGTTCTATTCTTCGGTCCGTCTCGACATTCGCCGCATCGGCGCCATCAAGAACGGCGAAGAAGTCACCGGCAACCAGACGCGCGTCAAAGTCGTCAAGAACAAGGTCGCGCCGCCGTTCCGCGAAGCCGAATTCGAAATCATGTACGGCGAGGGCATCTCGCGCGAAGGCGAAATCATCGAACTCGGTGCCGCACAAAACATCATCGAGAAGTCGGGCGCCTGGTACTCCTACAAAGGCGAGCGCATCGGTCAGGGCAAGGAAAACGTTCGCGAGTTCCTCAAAAACAACCCCAAGATCGCCCGTGAAATCGAAGATCAGGTCCGCGCCAAGCTGCTGGTCGTGAAGCCCGGGCGTGCGGCGGCCGAGTCCTCCAAGGATTGACCGACCACCCCGATCAACCCGAGTCCGCGCGCCGGGCAGCACTCCTGCTGCTCGGCCGTCGTGACTACTCGTCTTTCGAGCTTTCCCAAAAGCTCTTGGCCAAGGGTTACACCGCGGGCGCCATCGACGAGGCCCTAAACGCCCTGCGTCTCGAGCGCTTGCTCAACGACGGCCGCTACCTCGAGAACTTCGTTCGGGCCCATACGGCCCGGGGGCAGGGGCCGGCTCGCATGCGTCAAGAGTTACGCCAGATTGGGTTTAGCAGCGAGGCCATCGAGACCGCCCTCGAGGCCGGCCCGGATTATGTCGCCCTTTGCCGAGAGGTCCGGGCACGGAAGTTTGGTCAAAAGGCCCCCGCCACGTGGGCCGAAAAGGGTAAGCAGGCGAGATTTTTGCAGTATCGGGGCTTTTCATCGGATCATATCCGGCTGGCACTGGGCCAGGACCCCGAGACCCTCGAAAATCCCGCCGATGAGCACAGCTAAACCAGGCAAGCCGCCCTTCATGAGCGCCGCCGACGTGCGACGCGCCTTCCTCGACTTCTTCAAGGCTCGCGGCCACGCCGTCATCGCCTCGAGTTCGCTCGTTCCGGGCAACGACCCGACCCTGCTCTTCACCAATGCTGGCATGGTGCAGTTCAAGGACGTCTTTCTCGGTAAAGACAAGCGCGACTACGTCCGCGCCGCTACTTCGCAGCGCTGCGTACGTGCGGGTGGTAAGCACAACGATCTCGAGAACGTCGGCTACACCGCGCGTCACCACACCTTTTTCGAGATGCTCGGCAACTTCTCGTTTGGCGACTACTTCAAGCGTGATGCCATCCGTTTCGCCTGGGACTTCGTCACGGGCACACTCAAGCTCGACCCGAACCGCCTTTGGGTGACCGTCTACCAAGACGACGACGAAGCCGCCGACATCTGGATCAAAGAAATCGGCGTTCCGGCCAATCGGCTCACGCGTCTCGGCGAGAAATCGAACTTCTGGGCGATGGGTGACACCGGCCCCTGTGGTCCCTGCAGCGAAATCTTTTATGACCACGGCGAGCACATCCTGGGTGGTCCGCCGGGCTCGCCCGATGAGGACGGTGATCGTTACGTCGAGATCTGGAACCTCGTGTTCATGCAGTACGAGCGCTCGGCCGACGGCACGCTGACGCCACTGCCGAAGCCTTCGGTCGACACCGGTGCGGGTTTAGAGCGTTTGTCAGCGGTGATGCAGGGCGTCACCAACAATTACGATATCGACCTCTTCGGCGGCATCGTGCGCGCGGTTGCCAAACTTGCAGACACGCAAGATCTCAGCAATCCGTCGCTCAGAGTGATCGCCGATCATATCCGTGCGTGCACCTTCCTCATCGTCGATGGCGTGCTGCCCTCGAACGAGGGGCGGGGCTACGTACTGCGTCGCATCATTCGTCGCGCGATCCGTCACGGCCACAAGCTCGGCATCAACGGCGCGTTCTTCCACAAGCTCGTCTCCGCGCTCGAAGCCCAAATGGGCGAGGCGTATCCCGAGCTGCGCGCCGGAGCCGATCACGCGCGGCGCGTGTTGCTGCAAGAAGAAGAGCGTTTCGCTGAGACGCTGAACACCGGCATGGCGTTGCTGACGGAGGCGCTCGATCGTCTCGCGAAGCAGCCTGCGAAGGCGGGTGCCACGCGCGTGCTCGATGGCGAGACGGTGTTTCGTCTCTACGACACCTATGGCTTTCCTGCCGATCTCACGGCCGACGTCGCGCGCGAGCGCCATGTCGGCATCGACAGCGCAGGGTTCGAGGCGGCGATGGAAGCGCAACGCGAACGGGCGCGTGCGGCGAGCCGCTTCGGCGTCGACCTGCGCGGCGGCGCGCAGATCGATCTCGCCACGACGTTCTGCGGCTACGACGGCACGAGAGACCAGTCACGCGTGATCGCACTGCTGCGCGACGGTGTGCTCGTCAAAGAATTAAAAGCGGGCGAGCAGGGTGAGGTCATCCTCGAGCGTACGCCGTTCTATGCCGAGTCGGGCGGCCAGGTGGGCGATGCCGGGGAGCTTCGTGCGGCAGGCTGCCGATTCATCGTCGAAGATACTCAGAAGCGCGGCACGGGCGGCGCGCACTCGCATCTTGGGCGCGTGGCCGGCGACAGTCAGCCGATTCGCGAGGGGATGACGCTCGACGCCGAGGTCGACGCCAAACTACGGCGGGCAACGGCGCTCAATCACTCCGCCACGCATCTCTTGCATGCGGCGCTGCGCGAAGTGCTCGGCACGCACGTGCAGCAGAAGGGTTCGCTCGTCGCGCCCGATCGACTGCGCTTCGACTTCTCACACTTTCAGGCGGTCAGTGCCGACGAACTTCGACGCATCGAGCGTCGCGTCAACGAGCAGATCCGCCTCAATGCGCCCGCCGAGACGCGCGAGATGGCCTACGACGAGGCCGTCGCCGCTGGCGCCATGGCGCTATTCGGTGAGAAGTACACGTCAAACGTGCGCGTGCTGCGCATCGGTGAGTTTTCGATGGAACTGTGTGGTGGCACACACGTGGGCCGCGCCGGCGACATCGGTCTCTTCAAAATAATCGCTGAGAGCGGTGTCGCGTCGGGCGTGCGCCGCATCGAAGCGGTGACGGGCGAGGGTGCGCTCGCTGAGGTCGAGACGAGCGATGCGCTCGTACGCGATCTCGCCGCGCTCGTGCGTGGCAGCCGCGACGATCTCGGTACCAAAGTACGCGATGCGCTCGAACGCATCCGTCAGCTCGAGAAAGAGACCCGAACCTTGCGCGATAAGCTCGCCTCGGGGCAGGGCACCGACCTTGCCGCAGGTGCCGTCGAGATCGGTGATCTGAAGGTCGTCTCCACCACCGTGGACGGAGCGGATGTCGGTGCGCTGCGCAACGCGGTCGACCAACTCAAGGACCGTCTCAAAAAAGCCGTGATCGTGCTCGCCTCGGTCGATGCCGCGGGTAAGGTGCTGCTGGTGGCCGGGGTGACGGCCGGCGAGATCGGCCGTATCAAGGCCGGCGAAATCGTCGGTCACGTGGCGGCTCAGGTCGGGGGCCGCGGCGGCGGCCGGCCCGATTTCGCCCAGGCTGGGGGCACCGATGCCTCGAAGCTCGAGGCGGCACTCGCCGGCGTCGCCGGCTACGTCCGTCAAAAATTGGGGGCCTGAGGCCTGGGAACGGGAATCCGGGTCGATTGCGGTAGACGGCCTCGGCGGATTCTTCTATCTTCGGGCTGGAAGGCGCCTGCCATGGAAGTCAGGCCGTCGGCGGGATCCCACAGGGGGTGCGGTGTCCCGAGTTCGGCGGCCTCGAAAGAGCGCCTCAAAGGGGGCTCACATGCTCATTCTCACTCGACGCGTCGGCGAGACCGTCATGATCGGCGAAGAAGTCTCGATCACCATCCTCGGCGTCAAGGGCAATCAGGTACGCGTGGGCATCAACGCGCCCAAGAACGTTGCCGTGCACCGCGAGGAAATTTTCGAGCGGATCAAATCCGAGGGGCCTGCCGACAACCCGCCCCGCGAACAGGGCGGCATGCGGGCCTGACCATCGGGTATCATCCCGGCTCCGCGCCGCGGAGAGATGGCCGAGTGGTCGAAGGCGCGCCCCTGCTAAGGGCGTAAGGGCCA